>NZ_VFPU01000001.1:0-318993 GCF_006716885.1 Ornithinimicrobium humiphilum | reverse complement strand
GCCTACGTCGACCGCGTCCTCGGCGGCCGGGTCGGCTGATCAGTCGCCCTCGATGAGCGTCGCGTCGTGCACGAGCAGCGCGATCTGCACCCGGTTGGCGAGCCCGAGCTTGGCCAGGATGCTGGAGACGTGCGCCTTCACCGTGGGCACCCCGAGGTAGAGCTCGCGGGAGATCTCGGCGTTGGAGGCGCCCCGCGCCACGGCCCGGGCGACCTCGAGCTCGCGCTCGGTCAGCACCGCCAGCCGCTCCCGCGCCTGCCGGGAGCGCTCGTCGCGCTGGTCGCCGCCGTGGGCCCCGCTGGAGACCTGGCCGACCAGCAGCGCGGTCACCGAGGGAGAGAGCGCGTGGTCGCCGGCGGCCACCTCGTGGACCGCGGCGACGAGCCGCTCGGGCGGGGTGTCCTTGAGCACGAAGCCCCGCGCGCCCGAGCGCAGCGCCTCGACGACGTAGTCGTCGGCGTCGAAGGTGGTGAGCACGAGGACCTGGGTCGAGGGATAGGCCTGGAGCACCGCGCGGGTCGCGGCCAGCCCGTCGACGCGGGCCATGCGGATGTCCATGAGCACGACGTCGGGCCGGAACTTGCCGACGATCTCCACGGCCCGGTCGCCGTCGTCGGCCTCGGCCACGACGTCGACGCCGTCGGGACCGCCGAGCATCATCCGCAGGCCGGCGCGCACCAGCGCGTCGTCGTCGATGATCACCACGCGCGGCCGTCGCTCAGCCACGTCCGTCCTCCTGCTCCGGCCACGGCAGCTCGACCCGCACCACGAAGTCCGTCACCTCCACGCCCGCCGAGAACCGTCCGCCGGCCAGCTGCACCCGCTCGGCCATGCCGGCGAGCCCGCGGCCACCGTCCGCCACCGTACCCTCCTCGACCGGCCGCACCGGGTTGCTCACCACGACGTGCAGCCCCCGCCCGGGTGCCCCGTCCACGGTGACCGTCGCGCTGCCGTCCCGCCCGTGGCGCCGGGCGTTGGTCAGCGCCTCCTGCACCACCCGGTAGGTGTGCCGACCGGTGCTCGCGGGCAGCGAGACCGAGCGCCGCCACAGGTCCTCCTCGGCGACGAGCCGCACGGGCTGCCCGCTGCTCGTGACCTCCGCGACCAGCGCGGGGATGCCGCTCAGGCCCGGCTGAGGTGCCTCGACGCGTCCGTCCTCCCCGGCGTTCTCGCCGTCGTCGCGCAGCACGCCGAGCACCTCGCGCAGCTCCTCCAGCGCCTGGTGCGTGCCCTCGCGGATGACCTCGGCGGCCTCGCGCCGCTCGTCCTCCGGGAGGTCGGGCCGGTGCGCGAGCACCCCCGCGTGCATGGCGACGAGCGAGAGCCGGTGGGCGAGCACGTCGTGCATCTCGCGCGCGATCCGGGCCCGCTCGGCCAGCTGGGCCTGCGAGACCCGCGCCGCCTGCTCCCGCATCGCGGTCTCGGCCTGCCGCCGCCAGCTCTGCACCAGCTCGCGGCGTGACCCGACGTTCCAGCCGATCAGCACGACGATCGCGTAGACGAGCGTCATGAAGACCGCGTAGGCGAGGGCGTCCCACCAGAAGCCCAGCCCGGTGACCTGACGCTCCATGCTCGGCGGCATCATCACCGGCAGCATGACGAGCTCGTTGAAGGCCCCGGCAGCCAGGTTGACGACCCCCAGCCAGACCAGCGGCACGAGGCGCCGGCGGGTGGCCAGCGAGAGGAGCGCCAGGAAGGCCGCCGGTGCCCCGAAGGCCGAGATCGCCGAAAGACCCATCGAGACCATCGCGACCGCGACGGGGGCCCGGCGCCGGAAGGCGACGAGCACGATCACGATGTGCCCCACGAGCAGGTCGAGGACGAAGAGGGTCGTCATCGCCCGGGGCGGGTCCCCCACCTCCGCGGCCACCGACCACGGCACGACGTAGACCGTCAGGACGACCACCCAGCCGAGGACCCAGGCCAGTCCCAGCCGCCAGCCGTTCTGCCACCACGACAGCCTCGCGACCTCGTCCGTCCGCGCCGGGGCGGGGCGGATCAGGGCGGGCGCGGGCGGCATACCTCCGTATGCTAGGGGCGCCCAGGTGCGCCGACCTCCGTCCGGGGGCGGTGCCACCCCCTACCTTGGTATGCCGCTCGCCCGCCCGCGCGCGACCAAGGACACCCGGGTGCAGCCCTCCGGCCGAGGCGCGCACCCGCCCCCGCTCGCGAGGCTGGAGCCATGATCCAGATCGAGAACCTGACACGGCGCTACGGCACGTTCACCGCCGTCGACGACATCACCTTCACGGCCCGGCCCGGGCGGGTGACCGGCTTCCTCGGACCGAACGGCGCGGGCAAGTCGACCGCGATGCGGATGATGGTCGGCCTCACCACCCCGACCTCGGGGCACGCGCTCGTGCTCGGCCGGCCCTACCGCGCGCTGCCGACCCCGGCGCGGCACGTCGGCGTCATGCTCGACGCCACCGCCCAGCACGCCGGCCGGACCGGGCGCGAGACCCTCGCCCTGGCCGCGGCGATGGCGGGGATGCCGCGGCGCGCCGTGGACACCGCCCTGGAGCGGGTCGGGCTGACGCCGCGCGAGGCGGAGCGCCGCGTCGGTGCCTACTCCCTCGGCATGCGGCAGCGCCTCGGCCTGGCGGGGGCGCTCGTGGGCGACCCGCGGGTGCTCGTCCTCGACGAGCCGGCGAACGGGCTCGACCCGGCCGGGATCCGGTGGATGCGCGGTCTGCTGCGCGACTACGCCGCCGACGGGGGCACGGTGCTGCTCAGCTCGCACCTGCTGCACGAGGTCGAGCAGATCGCCGACGACCTCGTGATGATCGGTCACGGCCGGATCGTGGCGCAGGGCACCAAGGAGGAGCTGCTCCGCGGCGGTGGCACCCAGGTCGGCTCCCCCGACCGGGCACGGCTGGGCGCGGCGCTGGAGCGCGCCGGGCACGAGGTCACCGTCCGGCAGGACGGCCATCTCGTCACCAGCGCCACGGCAGAGCAGGTCGCCCGTCTGGCGCTGACCGAGCAGCTGCTCGTCACCGACCTGCGGCCCTCCGCCGGGAGCGGCCTGGAGGAGATGTTCCTGCAGCTCACCGCCGCCGAGGCCCGCGAGTCCGTGGAGGTGGCGGCATGAGCACCGTCGCCCCGCCGACCCGTTCCACCCCCGAGGAGCCCCAGATGACCACCACCACCCGTGACCCCCGGCCCGAGCTGGTCGACGTGGGGCCGGTCCCCTTCGGCCGGCTGCTGCGCACCGAGCTGCGCAAGCTCGTCGACACCCGCAGCGGACGCTGGCTGCTGATCTCGATCGTGGCGATCACCGCGATCTCCATGGCGGGGACGTTGTGGGTCAACCGGGACACGGGGGCGGGGCTGCTGCCCCTGCTCGTCGCGGCCAACATCCCCCAGGCGCTGCTGGTGCCGGTGCTCGGCGTGATGACGGCGGCCAACGAGTGGAGCCAGCGCACCGCGCTCATCACCTTCACCCAGGAGCCGCGCCGGCTGCGGGTGATGGTGGCCAAGACGCTGGCCGCGGTGCTGCTGGGGCTGGGGGTGCTCGTCGTGACGAGCCTGCTCGCGGCCGGGGCGCACGTGGCGTCGATGACGGCCGTCGACGGCGGTGAGGTCGACCTGGCGATCGGCTGGCCGATGGCCTTCAACGTGGTCGTCCTGCAGGCGCTGGGGGTGCTGCTCGGCGTGGCCTTCGGCGCGCTCTTCCTCAACGTGCCGCTGGGCATCGTGGGCTACTTCCTCGTGCCGACGCTCTCGCCGATGATCTTCCTGCTCACCGCCTGGCTGCGGGAGCACGCCGCCTGGCTCGACCTGGCGACCGCGCAGGGCCCGCTGCTGGAGCCGGCGTGGTTGACGGGCCGGGAGTGGGCGCAGGTCGGCACGACCTCCGCGCTGTGGATCCTGCTGCCGCTGGCGGTCGGCTGCTGGCGGGTGGTGCGCCGCGAGGTGAAGTGATCTGCGGCGCCCGTGCGCCGTGGCTCAGCCCGTCGGCCAGCCGCGCGGGCGCCACAGCGCGAGGGCCGTGGTCGAGGACGTGCCGCGCGGGCGGGTGCCGGCGCGGAGCGCGACGACCTCGCCGGAGCGGCCCGCGGCGAAGACCCGCGGGGCCTGGCCGAGGGCCTCGCGCAGGGCGTGGTTCTCGGCGGACAGGCGGGCGGCGTGCTCGCGCAGCTGCTCGACCTCGCGCTCGAGGTCGAGGATGCGCTGGATGCCCGCGAGGCTCACGCCCTCGGAGGAGAGCCGCTGCACCTCCCGGAGACGGTCGATGTCCCGGGAGGAGTAGCGGCGTCCGCCGCCCCGGGTGCGCGAGGGGACGACCAGGCCGAGGCGGTCGTACTGGCGCAGGGTCTGGGCGTGCATCCCGGCGAGCTCGGCGGCCACCGAGATCACGTAGACCGGGGTGTCACGGTCGACGACGGCCATCACGCCCCCGCTCTGCGCACCAGGTCTGCCCGCGGGTCGAAGCCGGCCTCCTCCTCGCGCAGCGTCTCGACGGCCTGGCGGGCCGCGTCGGACAGCCGCTGCGGGACGACGACCTGCACCTTGACGAGCAGGTCGCCGGTGCCCTTCCTGGTCGCGATGCCGCGGCCCTTGACGCGCAGCACGCGGCCGGAGGGGGTGCCCTCGGGGATGCGGACCTTCACGGTGCCGCCGTCGAGGGTCGGCACCGGGACGGTCGCGCCGAGCGCGGCCTCGCTGAAGGTGACGGGCAGGTCGACCGTGAGGTTGTCGCCGTCGCGCCCGAAGACGGGGTGCGGGGTGACCGTGACGTGCAGGATCAGGTCACCGGGCTCGCCGCCCTGGACGGGCGAGGGCATGCCCTTGCCGCGCAGCCTGATCTTCTGGCCGTCCTTGACGCCGGCGGGGATGCGGGTGGTGACCCGGCCCCCGTCGGGCTTGCTGAGGGTGATCGTGTCGCCGCTGGCGGCCGACCGGAAGTCGAGGGTGGTGCGGGCCTCCACGTCCTGGCCCTTCGGCACGCCCCGTCCGGCGAAGCCACCCGGGAAGCCGCCGCCGCGCCCGCCCTGCTGGCCGAAGCCGCCGGCCGCGCCGCCGAAGGCCCCGAGCAGGTCCTCGAGGTCGATGCCGCCGCCGTTGCCGAAGCGGACGTTCTGGGCGCCCCCGCCGAACATCTGCGAGAAGACGTCCTCGAAACCCGCCCCACCAGGGCCGCCGGCGGTGAAGCGCGCGCCGCCGCCCATCGCGCGGACGGCGTCGTACTGGCGGCGCTGGTCGGGGTCGGAGAGGACCGCGTAGGCCTCGCCGATGTCCTTGAACTTCTGCTCGGCCGCCTTGTCACCCGGCTTGGAGTCCGGGTGCCACTCGCGAGCCAGCTTGCGATAACGCTTCTTCAGCGTCGCCTCGTCGACGTCCTTGGGCACACCGAGGATCGCGTAGAAGTCCTTGTCGACCCAGTCCTGGCTGACCAACGGTCCTCACCTCCTCTGGTCCGTGTCGGTTCGTTCACATCGTCGTGGGTCCCCCGCCCCCTCCCGGCCGACACGCTGGCCGGCCGGGAGGGACGAGGGGTATGCGGTGCTCAGGCCGGGTCGGCCACCGCCACGCGGGCGGGTCGCACGACCTTGTCGTTGACCACGAAGCCGGGCTGGATGACCTGGACGACCGTCATCTCCGTGGTGCCCTCGGGCAGCTCGACACCCGGCGCGTCGGCCGGCATGTGCATGAGCGCCTCGTGGACGTTGGGGTCGAAGACGTCCCCGACCTCGCCCACCCGGCGCACCCCGAACTTCTCCAGGGTGCCCTCGAGCTTGTCGGCGATGGCCCGCAGCGGGGTGCCCTCGGCGAGGTCACCGTGCTGGCGGGCGGAGTGGATGTCGTCCATGACCGGCAGCAGGGCCTCGATCACCGTGGACACGGCCCGGTCGCGGTCGGCCTCCCGCTCCCGCTGGGTGCGGTTGCGGAAGTTGACGAACTCCGCCTGCATCCGGCGCATCTCCTCCAGCCGCTCGGCGGCCAGGGCGGTGTCCGGGTGCACGTCGTCGGCCGCGGCCTCGCCCTCGGCTGCCGGAGCGGCGTCGGGCCGGCCGGCGTCCTCGGACGCCTCGGGCGTGCGGGGCTTGCCGGTCTCGGGGTCGATGCGGCGCTTGTCCCGGATCACCGGCCCCGTGGCGGGGTGCTCCTCCTCGCGGGGAGCACCGCCGCCCGTGGTGCCGTCGATGTCGGTCACTTGGTCTCCTCGTCGTCGACGACCTCGGCGTCGACCACGTCGTCACCGTCGGTCGAGGTCGAGCCCTCGGAGCCGGTGGTGCCGGCACCCGCACCGGCGTCGCCGGCGGCGGCGCCCTGCGCGGCATACATCGCGGAGCCCATCTTCTGCGACTCGGTCGACAGGGTCTCCATCTTGGCCTTGATGTCGTCGAGGGAGGCGCCGGAGTCGGCCTTCAGGGCGTCCTTGAGGTCGGCCAGGGCCGTGTCGACCGGGCCGCGGGCGTCGGCCGGGACCTGCTCGCCGTTGTCGGCGAGGAACTTCTCCGTCGAGTAGACGAGCTGCTCGGCGGTGTTGCGGGTCTCGGTCTCCTCCTTGCGCTTGCGGTCCTCCTCGGCGTGCGCCTCGGCGTCCTTGATCATGCGCTCGATCTCGTCCTTCGGCAGCGCGCTGCCGCCGGAGATCGTCATCGACTGCTCCTTGCCGGTGCCGCGGTCCTTGGCGGACACGTGCACGATGCCGTTGGCGTCGATGTCGAAGGTCACCTCGATCTGCGGCACGCCGCGCGGGGCGGGGGCGATGCCGGTCAGCTCGAAGTTGCCGAGCAGCTTGTTGTGCTGGGCGATCTCGCGCTCACCCTGGTAGACCTGGATGCCCACCGACGGCTGGTTGTCGCTGGCCGTGGTGAAGACCTCGCTGCGCTTGGTCGGGATCGCGGTGTTGCGCTCGATCAGGCGGGTCATGATGCCGCCCTGGGTCTCGATGCCCAGGCTCAGCGGGGTGACGTCGATCAGCAGGACGTCCTTGCGCTCGCCCTTGAGGACACCGGCCTGCAGGGCGGCACCGACGGCGACGACCTCGTCCGGGTTGACGCCCTTGTTGGGCTCCTTGCCGCCGGTGAGCTTCTTGACGAGCTCGGTCACGGCGGGCATCCGGGTCGAGCCACCGACGAGGACGACGTGGTCGATCTTGTCGACGGAGATGCCGGCGTCCTTGATGACCTGGTCGAACGGCGCCTTGGTGCGCTCCAGCAGGTCGGCCGTCATCTGCTCGAACTGCGCGCGGGTCAGGGTCTCGTCCAGGTGGACGGGGCCGTTCTCACCCATCGACAGGTACTGCAGGTTGATCGACGTGCTGGTCGAGGAGCTGAGCTCCTTCTTGGCCTGCTCGGCGGCGTCCTTGAGACGCTGCAGGGCGATCTTGTCCTTGGACAGGTCCACGCCGGACTGGTTCTTCACGACGGTGACCAGGTGGTCGATGATGCGCTGGTCCCAGTCGTCACCACCGAGCTTGTTGTCACCGTGGGTGGCCTTGACCTGGATGGTCGCGAAGCCGTCGTCGGCGTCCTTGCCCACCTCGAGGAGGGAGACGTCGAAGGTGCCGCCACCGAGGTCGAAGACAAGGATGAGCTCGTCCTCCTTGCCCTTGTCGAGGCCGTAGGCCAGGGCGGCCGCGGTCGGCTCGTTGACGATGCGCAGGACGTTGAGGCCGGCGATCTCGCCGGCGTCCTTGGTGGCCTGGCGCTCGGCGTCGTCGAAGTAGGCCGGGACGGTGATGACCGCGTCGGTCACCGGCTCGCCCAGGTAGGCCTCGGCGTCGCGCTTGAGCTTCATGAGGGTCCGCGCGCTGATCTCCTGCGCGGTGTAGGTCTTGCCGTCGATCTCCGGGCTCTTCCAGTCCGTGCCCATGTGGCGCTTGACGGAGCGGATGGTCCGGTCGACGTTGGTGACGGCCTGCCGCTTGGCGACCTCACCGACGAGGACCTCGCCGTTCTTGGCGAAGCTCACCACGGACGGCGTGGTCCGGCCGCCCTCGGCGTTGGCGATGATCTCGGGCTCGCCGCCGGTCAGCACGGCGACAGCGGAGTTGGTGGTGCCCAGGTCGATGCCGACTGCACGTCCCATGTGGTTCTCCTTGATCGGAAGGTACGGCCACCCGCGTGGGTGGGCGTGGGGTTGACACGTCTGCACTCAACTCTGTGCGGACGGCTTGGTGTTGTCAAACCGAGGCTCACTGAAGTTGAGTTCATTAGGCTCAACTCTGGGGGTGGTCGAATTGTTCCCGCCGGGCGGGGGCGGGGGGGTCGTGGCGAACAGACCAGCCCGTAGGTTGCTCGCGCAAGTTGTCATAGCCACCCGGTGGTCGAGAATGGAGAGCCCGTTGACCAACTTGGTGCAGGGGTCAGGAGATGGAGGCAAGTGTTGCGACTCGAACTCTTCTACTTCGACGGCTGTCCGCACTGGACCGTCGCGAATGAGCGACTGTCCGAGGCGTTGACCCGACTGGGTCGTGTCGACGTTGTGGTCGAGCGGCGCAAGGTTGAAACACCTGAGGACGCCGAACGGGTTGGTTTCACCGGATCACCCACGATCCGCATCGACGGCCACGATCCATTCTCCAGCGGCGCCGAGCAGGTCGGTCTGGCGTGCCGGGTCTACCAGATACCAGCAGGTCTCGCGGGCTCACCGACCGTAGATCAACTCACCGAGGTGCTCTCGTGAGGCGTGTACTGAGGCTGCTCGCTGGTGGCTACCTACTTCTCGCTCTCGGCAACAAGGCAGCCGAGGCGGCCGGAGCGATCAGGTGCGGCTGCGCGGAGGACTGCTGGTGCAGACGTCCTGGCCTGAATCTGTTCCGGTGGGTCTTCCCGTGGGGACACCGCAGCACCCACACCGCCCATGAAAAGGCCTCACTCGAGGTATCGCAGGAGTAGTCGCAGGTCGACGTCCGTCCCAACGCTTCCTTCGACGAACGCGACGCCACCGATTCGGATGTGCGGAGAAGCGGCCTACCGGTTTACCGCGGCTCGCTCGGGCGGTCAGCACCAAGGGTGTTCCGCGGAGCACCCCTTCGCCGGGTGCGCGAGGGTTGCCGCCAAGACAGCAGACTCGCCGTTAGGCCACTCATGTGGCGCCACGCCGGGCCTAGCCCTGGCCGTGACCAGGAGCAGGGCGCACCCAGGAGCCCCGGTGCCAACGACCCGGAGAGAAGCACGTTTGCTGGGTCAGCCTCGCTGAGCGCCGATCCACCACTCGGGCCGCAAGACCAGCGGACCCTCGTATACGACACTGCGGCACCGATGCTGATCACCGCCGGCGACAACGCCAAACCGAATCAAGTCAGAGGTTTCGCTCGCCAAGATGTGTGCTAGCGTGGCGGCGACTGGACAATAAGGAAGGATCGTCACCGTCGTCGCCGCTATTGCCGTTGCCGCTGTTGCCTGGTGCGTTAGAGGGGCACTCGCTTCCCTAGTCCCCTCCGCTCTGCAGGCTATGGCGAACCGAGCGAACCGGAACATTTCCCCTCCCACGTGGGTTTCGAACGCAATCTTCGGCTGTGCAGGTGGGCCCGTGCTTCGCGTTCTCACTTCGCAGTGGCTGAGGAATAAGTTCGTGGCTGCTGTCCTCGCAATGGTCATTCGACTTAACTCGTAGATGGCTCAGCTCTGGTTCCCCGCCCTCATCCTGTTTGCGTGCGTAGCGATAAACTTCAGTGCGCTAAAGGCGGCAGGTGAATCTCGTCCCGATCATCCCCTGGTGGAGCGTCGCTCCCCCGAGAGTCGAAAGCATTTCGCTGCGGCTACCCTGGTTTATGCGGTCGCACTAGGGGTGCTCCTAGTGAAAGTTAATGCTTGGCCCTGGTCTGCTTCTTTGGCGCTCCTCGGAATGCTATTCACGTTGGTTGGATGGCATGGGTCGAAGAAGTAGGTCGGAGACGTTGACTGACCTGAGCGGACGCTGTCACCTTCGGGGAAGGCGGGCGGCACCGCGCCCAGTGATGCGGTACCCGGGCTGCAGGACTGCGTGGCCGCCCACTTCTCCGTCAGCATGAAGCACTTCCACTTTCCAGCTCGAACCACCCGACCACGCCCGAACGCGAGCACGCCGCCCACGCATGAGGCAGGCCTGCCCGCCCTAATGCGCTTGCCGTCACCGTGATCAATTCAGTCGTTGCTGTATTGTTCAGCGTGTGCTGACCGTTGCTTCTCGTCTCGATGTGATGAACCGGTTGGGCCGGGCTCTGGCCGACCCCACCCGGTCACGACTTCTTCTGGTGCTGCTCGAGCGGCCGGCCTACCCCGCGGAGCTGGCGAGCGACCTAGGGCTGACGCGCTCTAACGTGTCCAACCATCTCGCGTGCCTGCGGGACTGCGGCATCGTGATCGCCGAGCTCGAGGGCCGTCGGACACGTTATGAGATCGCGGACCCACACCTGACGCGCGCGCTGAACGCACTGGTTGAGGTCACTCTCGCAGTAGACGAGAACGCGCCGTGCCTCGATCCTGCTTGCTCGATTGACGGAGGCTGCACCGCCGAGGCGCGCGCATGATCCTGTCCGCGGTCCTGCAGGCGATCGGCCTGTTCATCGCGACCAACATCGACGACATCATCGTGCTCTCGCTGTTCTTCGCCCGTGGTGCGGGACAGCCCGGGACGACCGCCCGGATCGCCGTGGGCCAGTATCTGGGGTTCGCGGGCATTCTTGGCGCGGCCGTACTCGTCACCGTGGGCGCGGATGCGTTCCTGCCCCCGGCAGTTATCCCGTACTTCGGACTCATCCCCTTGGCCCTGGGTGTTTGGGCCGCCTGGCAGGCCTGGCGCGGGGACGACGATGATGATGACGACGCCGAGGTCGCCGGCAAGAACGTCGCGGTCTGGACCGTCGCCGGGGTCACCTTCGCCAACGGCGGGGACAACATCGGCGTCTACGTGCCGGTCTTCCTCAGCGTGGGACCGGCGGCCGTGGTGGCCTACTGCATCGTGTTCCTCGTGCTTGTCGCGGCCCTTGTGATGCTGGCCAAGTTCGTGGCCACCCGCCCCCCGATCGCCGAAGTCCTCGAGCGGTGGGAGCACATCCTGTTCCCCATCGTCCTGATCGGCCTGGGCATCGCCATCCTGGTTGGTGGCGGGGCCTTCGGTCTCTGAGGATTCCGACAAGTTAGTGAGACAGCGCCTCGTCTCACCAACTTGTCGCCCCGCAGGTCAGCGAACCACTCCCCCGGACAGATCACGCGAGAACCTACACGAGCGAATCTCGACGATCCGCGATCACGTGAGCACCGCGACGCCCCACCGGGCAGCCCGCCGCGCGCTCAGCGGGCCCCCCGGCGTGTCGTGCACATCGACAAGGTGTCCTGCGGCGTGTCGGTCGTCAGAGCGACCAATCTGCACCAGCCACTTCGCACGCGTCGTTCCTTACGGTCCGCCGATGGGCCGGGCGAGATGGCGTCGCTGCTAGCAGGTCATCTTTCGGCGCTGGCGAAGGCCCATCGCTCGACCTCGTCCGGCCCGACCGACCTTCCCACCTCGGTCTGCGCCGCCTCGGCCCAGGCTCGGAGCTGGTCGAGGGTCACGAGGTAGTCACTCACGCCGTACTGGGAAAGAGGGCGGAACCGCGGATCCTGCCCCGTGTCACGAAACAGGGCAGCTCGGACGAACTGGTCCACGATGAGGCACGGGTGTTGCGGCTCACCGCCGCCGGCGAAGTAGAGGAACTTAGTGAAGAAGTTGGGCCCCAGCCACGGATAGGCGTTGCGCCGATCTGGACGGAGCATGGTGAAGGCCGGCGCCGGGTCGCTCTTGGATGCCTGTGCCGCTTCTCGCAGACGGCTGCCGCTGTTGGGGTCGGCAAGAACGCTCTGGATCCGGCGCGCGTTGTTACGATGTCTGGTACCCGTTCCCCACGCCAACGTGTGCCACAACAGGGTCAGTGCTCCTTCACCACTCTCGTCCGCAGACGCACGTGCGGCGAGCGAGAACAGATCGGAACGCGCGATCCACTGGTGTCCGTCGGCGGCAGTCCCGCGCACGGGCCCACCTGGAAGCACCTTCGAGTTCCACCAATCCGTCCGCACCTTCACCGCATGGGCGTGGATCGCCTGATCGCGTGACCGCGAACGCAGCCATTCGACCAGTGGTGCGGGAGGCGGCACTACCTCGGTCATGGCTCTCCTCAGATTTGCGAGACGTGGTGGAACCATAGCGACCCCATCGAACCAGGAGGCCGCTTCGACGGCCACCGCCCCAGCAGCCAGGGCGCCTCGCGGTCGCCAACCTGCAGGTCAACCGAATACACCGCGTCCGCCGACTGCGAGGTCGGTTAACGTCCCTTCGAGTGACACGATCAAGGGGAAGGTCATGAGTACACCACCTGCAAACTGGTATCCAGACCCGCAGCAGCCGGGCATGCTGCGGTACTGGGACGGCATCCGCTGGACCGAGCACGTTCACCCGCAAGCACCAACCCAGCAGGCCCCCGTGCAGCCCCACCCCGCCCAATCCGAGCAGCCATGGGGTGGTTCGACCATCCCGCAGCAGACTCCTGACAAACCCAAGGTGAAGTTCTTCGGCGCCCGCAAGCAGGCCGAAGAACTTCTCGAGCGGAATGCCCACCTGGAGCAGGTCGTGTCCGAGATGGGCGCGCTGGACGTTGCAGACATGAACGCCCGCCGAGCCGGGCTTCAGCGCGAGATCGCCCAGCTCGAGACGCAGATCACCACACTCACAGCTCAGCTGCGCGACGTCGAGCAACAACTCGTCGATGCTAAGGAACAGGTCGAGCTCCAGGAGTTCGGTTACTACAGGTTCCATCACCCAGCGGAGAACTCCGTGCAGCTGGCGGCGGAACTCGCCTCCGTGCGCGACCAGCTGAAGCAGCTTCAGCGGGAGAAGAAGGCCGCGACCCGTTCCACCAACTTCACCTACAACAACTCGGCGAGCCAGGGGCGGAAGTTCGTCAACGACCTGCACGACATGATGCTGGCCGCCTACAACGCGGAGGCCGAGAACGCGGTCAAGTCTGTCAAGGCCGGCAATCTCGGGGCGGCCAAAGCACGGCTCGAGAAGGCTGCCGAACGCATCCGGAAGCGGGGAAAGATGGTGGACGTCGCCATCACCCCCTCCTACCACTGGCTCCGCCTGAAAGAGCTCGAGCTCGCTGCCGACTTCTGGATGATGAAGGAGCAGGAGAAGGAAGCGGAGCGGGCGCGCCGGGAAGAGCTGCGCGAGCAGAAGAAGGCCGAGCTAGAGCTCGCCCGTGAACGGGAGAAGCTGGAGAAGGAGCGCCAGCACTACGTATCGGCCCTAGTTGCACTTGAGGCGCGAGGCGACACCGAGGGGGCCGAGAAGATCCGCGCACAGCTGGCCGAGACCGAGCAGGCCATCGAGACCGTGGACTACCGCGCGGCGAACCAACGAGCCGGGTACGTCTACGTCATCTCGAACATCGGCGCCTTCGGCGAGCGGATGGTCAAGATCGGCATGACCAGGCGGCTCGAACCCATGGACCGCATCAACGAGCTCGGAGACGCCTCCGTCCCCTTCCGGTTCGATGTCCACGCCCTCTTCTTCTCACCCGATGCGGTGGGCGTGGAGACGGCACTCCACCAACGGTTCGCTGCCCAACGGGTCAACAAGGTCAACACACGCCGCGAGTTCTTCTACGTCACCCCCCACGAGGTGCTCGAGGCTCTACGCGAGCACGTGGGCGCCGTCACGGAGTTCATCGAGGTGCCCGCCGCCGAGGAATTCCGGCTCAGCCAGGGCAACCCGGACACAGCCTTCTAGGTCGGAACTCCGGGACGGGCAACCCGGTGGTCAGGCCCTCCCGAGGGACCACCTCCGTGCTCATGCGGTGCTCCAGTGCGGAAACCTTGCCTTCAGGCGCTCGATGGTGTGTGCCCACTTGGGGTCCTGGGGCTGAGCCACGATGTTCTGGTTCCCGAAAAGCCCGGGTTCGTTGAAAGGATCTTCCCCTGCCGCCACGCAGTCGAGCCACTTCACCGCGACGAAATGCTCGATCGCGTCGCCCTCCTCAGGCCCGTGCCACTCATGCTGCGTCACCTGGGAGAAGCACTTCTGGACCCCGTCTACGGACACCTGGAAATCCGTGAGCGGAACAGGACGTGCGAGGACCTCCGCCACGCCGAGATAACCGGTCTTCGGCGCATGAACCCAGATTCGGCCGCCTACCGGAAGCCGGAAGAGCGGCTGGCTGAAGAGCCGGCCAGAATCACTACGACCGCCCGCACTTACGAACCCATACGTGCGAGCTTCACCCCAGGGGCGCCCCCCGTACGCCATGTACCACTCGCCGTTCCAGGGGACCTTATTACGTCGGAGCTCCTGCTCGGCCTGCTCCTTGGTACGCACCCGAACCTGGTAGTCCTCGGCTCCCTTGAACGGGATCACCTGGAGAAAGTCGAGAAGGAGCCGCCCCTCGAGCTTGTGGACCGCCAGGCGAATGGCTGTGATGTCGATGCCCTTGGCGCTGAGCCACATGATGGCTGACGTGACCTCGAGCGAGAAGTCCTCCGACACGAGCACTATGCGCACATCCCGACCGAACTCCTCCTCCGCGTCCTCGGCATCGATGTGCTCCACGATGCGCGTCCGCGCCGCCTCTACGTCGACCGGCTCGCCGGCGGCAGCGAGGAACTGGGCGAAAGCTCGTGCTGCTTGATCAAGTGTCATTGTCGACACCATGGCGGCGTAGCGAACCGCCTGGAGTTCCATGTGCTCGCCCGTGTTGCCCCGTTTGAGCTCGATCACCACGAGATTGCCGCGGCGGTCAACTCCCAGGAGGTCGATTCGCCGCTTGGAGTCCGTCCAGTCGGCAAACTCCTCGGCAATGACCAGTAGATCTCTGGCCCCGTCGATCTCGTGCAGGTGCTGGCGCAGGTAGGCCTGGAGATGGCGACGCTCCCACAGATGCTCGGCAGCCAAGGTGGTTTGGTCGAGCTTCAGAAGTCCATCATCTTTCACTTCGAAGAGCGGCACGGCGAATCCTTCACATTGCTGAGCGGCGGCCCCCAGACCCCGCAACGTACCGCACGGTCCCTCGCACTTGGCGCGCCCGGACAGGCAGCGCGGCACGAGCTAGCGCGCTACACCACGGCCTCCCGCCGAAGTTCGGTCAGCACCCCCAGCTCGTGGTCCAGGTGCCGGCGCTCGTGCTCCAGCCGCCTGATCTCGGCGTCGAGGCGGTCCGCCAGCTCCGACGTCCGCTCCTCCGGTGGGGCGGCGAGACAAGGCAGGAGCTCGACGATGACCGAGCTGCTCAACCCGGCGGCGAAGAGGTGCTGGATGAGGATGACCCGGTCCACGGCCTCGGCGTCGAAGCACCTCCACCCGCGCCCGTCGCGGTGGGCCTCGATGAGGCCCTCCTGCTCGTAGTAGCGCAGCGACCGGGCACTCACCCCGGTGGCGTCGGCAAGCTCTCCGATGCGCACGTCCGATCCCCTCCCGTGTCGTCGGCGGCGCGGCCAGGCCCATCGTAGGCACACGAAAGAGACTTGAACCTGACATCGGTGTCAGGTCCGACAGTGACCGCATGACACGTCACACACCCTTAGAACGCGCGCCAGGCCCACCCCGGGGAGGTCGCCCATGAGCTGGATCTTCCTCGCCGTCGCGGTGGTCTTCGAGGTCGCCGTGGCCGTCTCGGCCGGGCTGGCTCGGGGCTTCACCCGCCTGTGGTGGACCGCTGCCACCCTCGTCTGCGGCGCCGTCGCGACCTTCTTCCTCAGCCTGGCGCTGCTCACCTTCGACGTCGGCGTCGGTTACGCGCTGTGGACCTCGCTGTCCGGCGTGATCCTCGTCGTCGTCGGCACCCTCTTCCTCGACCAGCCGCTCACCGCCTCCGAGCTGCTCGGCATGGCCGTCGTCCTCACGGGCGTCGTCGGGCTCAACCTCACCGGCGCCGCCTGACGGCCGCGGACGACAAGGACCCCCATGACGACGACCATCAACCCTGCTTCCGCCCCCGGCACCGTGCCGCCCCAGCGTCAGCGCCGCAGCGGCGCGTGGGCTGCGCTGCTCACCGCCGGCGCCTTCGAGGTCGGCTACGCCCTCAGCGTCAACGGCAGCGACGGCTTCACCGATCCGATGTGGTCGGCCGCTGCCGCGGTCTACTTCCTCGGCACCCTCTTCTTCCTCAGCGTCGCGCTGCGGCGGATCGACGTCGGGATCGGGTATGCCGTGTGGGCCGGCATCGGCGCCGTCGGCGCCCCCGTGCTCGGCCCCGTCCTCTTCGACGAGACCCTGACCCTGACGAAGGCCGCCTGGCTGGCGGTCATCATCGGCGGGGTGGTCTGGCTCAAGCTCGCCGACGCCCCGCCCAGGGAGAGCGATGGATGACGACCCTCAGCCGGCACCCTCGCACCGGGCCTTGAGCCCCTGCGCCTCGTTCGCCAGGTAGCGGTCGGTCAACCCTCGGTAGAACCGTCCCATCAGCGACCCGAGCCACCCCTCCTGGGCCACGGACAGGCGGACCCGCGTGCCGCCGTCGGCCAGCGGCTCGAGGTCGTGCCGGGCGGTCGTGTGCACGCCGGGACCCGTCGCGACCCAGGTGAACGAGCGGCCCGGCTCCAGCTCGGTGACGGCATACTCCGTGGTCGGGATCCGGGGCTGGCTGACCCGCGCGCGGCTGCCCACCTGCAGCGGGCCCTCCTCGAGCCGCTCGACCGAGGTCACGGTCGGGGTCCACGCCAACCACGACTCCACGTCGCTGAGCACGTCCCACACCCGCTCGGACGGTGCGGCGATCTCCACGCTGATGCTCTGCTCCATGGCCCCATCCTGGCCCTCGGCGCCAGCGCAGGACACCCGTTCCGCGACATCTGCCCATGCTCGAGCACGGGCGGATGTCGCGGATCGCGTGTCGAGCGCTCAGCTGAGCCGCTCGGTCAGGTGCACCTCGACCTCGTCCCCGTCGGTCTTCCCGATCGCCTTCCGGACCTCGGCGGCCATGGGCAGCTTGTGGGTGCCGTCGCCCAGCGCCATGAAGGCCCCGCGGAAGGGATGCCCGTCGACCGTCCCGGCACCTTGACCAGCCCACGCGTGCCGAAGATCGTCGCCGAGTCCGGCAGCTGGACGCAGGTCCAGGTGTCGCCGGGACGCACCTTGCCCAGCCGTGCGGTGAAGGTGAGGTCCAGCGGCCCGGCGGTCACGCGCCCTCACCCCCGTCGTCCTCGAGGTAGACGAGGCCGTTGCCCTCGGGGTCGGTGAAGGAGAACATCGGCGGCACGCCGTCCAGCAGCACCAGCTCCTCGTTGTGCAACGTCACCCCGGACCCACGGATGCGTTCGTGCGCCTCCCGGGCGTCGGTGGTCCCGAGCCGCACGGCCACCGGGGATCTCGCCGTCCGGCGGCAGCAGGAGGATCGCCACCGACGAGCCGGGCGGCACCACCTCGATCAGGCGCGCGCCGGGCCAGACCTCCACGTCGGCACGCACCTCGCAGCCCAGCACCTCGGTGTAGAAGCGCAGCGCGACGTCCTGGTCCGCCACCGGGACCGAGACGCTCAGGACACGGGTCGTCTTCGCCATGGTGGTTCGACTCCGCGGGCCGCCCGCACTCATCGCCGGACCGGCCCGGCGTCCCGCCCTGCGCCCCGCCCGGGACGGGCCTAGCGTCGATCCATGACCGACACCCAGCCCCTCACCGCGCTCGTCCTCAACTGCACGCTCAACCCCTCGCCCGCCGCGTCGAGCACCGAGCTGCTCGGCCAGCAGGTGCTCGACGAGCTCGCGAAGCACGGCGTGACCGGCAGCCAGGTCCGCGTCGTCGACCATGACATCCGTCCCGGCGTGGAGCTCGACATGGGCGAGGGCGACGAGTGGCCGGCGATCCGTGAGCGGGTCATGGCCGCCGACATCCTCGTGCTCGCCACCCCGACCTGGATGGGCCAGCACTCCAGCGTCGCCCAGCGGGTCCTCGAGCGGCTCGACGCCGAGCTGTCCGAGACCGACGACGAGGGCCGCCAGCTGACCTTCGGCAAGGTGGCGATCGCCGTCGTCGTCGGCAACGAGGACGGCGCGCACCACATCACCGCCATCCTCTTCCAGGCGCTCAACGACGTCGGCTTCACGGTGCCCGCCCAGGGCGGCACCTACTGGAACGGCGAGGCCATGCACTCGGTCGACTTCAAGGACCTCGACGAGACGCCCGAGGAGACCGCCTCGGCCACCGCCACCGCGGCGCGCAACGCCGCCCACCTGGCCCGGCTGCTCCGGGAGACCCCCTACCCGCCGGCCTGAGGTCGTATCTGCACCTTTTCCTCCCCCTCCGGCGACATAGAGGTATGACGCGAGCGCGCGCCATACCCACCGGGGCACCCGCCCCACGTCCGAGGGGAAGAACTCATGGGGACTCGACAGCACCTCCGCCGTCTCGGCACCGTGGCCACCGCCGTCGCGCTGGCCGCCGGGCTGACGGCACCCGCCTCCGCGGTGACCGCGCCCGCCGCGCCCGTCGCGGCGGCCACGCCCTACTGCGGCATCACGTGGGGCTCGCTGGCCAAGAGCAGCTCCACGACCACGACCGGCACGCTGACCAACGTGCGCTCGGGCCGCCACGCCTGCTTCGACCGGCTCGTCCTGGACGTCGCCAAGGTCCCGGGCTCGCTCGGCTACGACGTCCGCTACGTCACGACCGTGCGGGAGGACGGCAGCGGCAAGGCCGTCCCGCTCAAGGGCGACGCCGACCTGCAGATCGTCCTGCGGGCACCGGCCTACGACGGCAAGGGGCGGGCCACCTACACCCCGAGGAGCCGCACCAACCTCGTCGACGTCACCGGCTACTCGACGTTCCGGCAGGTCGCATGGGCGGGCAGCTTCGAGGGGCAGACCACGATCGGGCTGGGCGTGCGCGCCCGGCTGCCCATGAGGGTCATGGTCCTCGACGGCCCCGGTGACGGGGCACGGCTGGTCATCGACGTCGCCCACCGCTGGTGAGCGACCCGCCGGCGCAGGGCACGCCCCCTGCGCCGGCGGCCCTCCGTGCCGCAGGATGACCCCATGGACCTCCTCATCCTTGGTGGCACCGGCTTCCTGAGCGGCGAGATCGCCCGCGCCGCCCTGGCCGACGGCCACACCGTCACCTGCTTCGCCCGCGGCTCGCGGCCCGCACCGGTCGGCGCCGATCTCGTCACGGGCGACCGTGAGGACGACGACGCGCTGACGCCGCTGTCCGGTCGCCACTTCGACGCGATCGTCGAGATCACCAGCCAGCCCGGCCGGGCGAAGCGGGCGGTGCGCGACCTCGACACCGACCACTGGGTGTTCGTGTCGACCGCCAACGTCTACACCGAGTCGCCCGACCTCGAGCGCGACGAGGACGCCCCGTTGCAGACGCCGCTGGGGTCCGACGTGCTGGAGGGCATGGAGGACTACGGCGCGGCCAAGGTCGCCTGCGAGCAGATCTTCTCCGGCTCCGGGCGCACCGCGACCCTCGTGCGCTCCGGCCTCATCGGCGGCGACGGCGACGCCTCTGGCCGCACCGGCTACTGGCCGTGGCGCTTCGCGCACCCGGTCGACGGCGGCCCAGACGTGGTCGTCCCCGACGACCCCGACTTCCCGTGCGCCGTCGTCGACGTGCGCGACCTCGCCGACTTCTGCCTGCGGGCCGCGGTCGAGCGCCTCGAGGGTCCGTTCAACGTCACCGGCCCGACCGTCCCGCTCTCGGAGGTCCTCGCCACGGCCAACGAGGTCGCCGGCAGCAACGCCCGTCCGCTCCCGGTCGCCCCCGAGCGCCTGCGCGAGCTCGGCGTCAACCCGTGGATGGGCCCGCGCTCGCTGCCGATGTGGATCGACGTCCCCGAGATCCGCGGCTTCGCGACCATGGGCACCACCCGCGCCCGGGCCGCCGGCCTCACGACCCGGCCCCTGGCCGAGACCCTGGCAGCAGCTCTCACCTACGAGGAGACCCGCGAGGGCGACCGGCCCAGCGGCCTGACCGACGAGGTCGAGCGCGAGGTGCTGGCCGCCGTCCGCGGGGCCTGACACGCGGCATACCCTCGCAGGGTGGCGCTGACCAGCAAGGTGACCGACACCGCCCTCGTCTTCGAGGGCGGTGGCATGCGCGCGTCCTACACCTCCGGACTGCTCGTCGCGCTGCTCGAGGCGGACATCCACCTCCCCTGGGTCGGTGGCATCTCCGCGGGCTCGAGCAACACCTGCAACTACGTCTCGCGCGACCCGTGGCGGGCGCGGCACAGCTTCACCGACTTCGCGGCGGACCCGCGCTTCGGCGACTGGCGCACGTTTCTCCGCGGCCAGGGTCTCTTCAACGCGCAGTACATCTACGAGGAGACCGGTCTGCCCGGTGCTGCTCTGCCCTTCGACTGGGAGACCTGGTCGGCCAACCCGGCGACGGTGCGGATCGGCGGGTTCAACGCCACCCGCGGCGAGCCCGTCTACTGGGGCCGGGAGGACCTGCCCTCGCTGACCGAGCTCATGATCCGCATCCGGGCGTCCTCGACCATGCCGGTCGTCATGCCACCGGTGACGATCGACGGCGAGGTCTACGTCGACGGAGCGCTGGGGCCGAGCGGCGGCATCCCCCTCGACGCCGCGCAGGCCGACGGCTACGAGAAGTTCCTCGTCGTGCTCACCCGCGAGCGCGGCTACGTCAAGACGCCCTCGCGCGGCGACTGGTACGTCCGGCGCCACTTCCGCACCCTCCCCTCGGTCGCCGAGGCGCTGCGGCAGCGGCCGGCCCACTACAACGCGATGCGCGAGCAGGTGCTGGAGCTGGAGCGGGCGGGCCGGGCCTACGTCTTCGCCCCCGACCACATGCCGGTGAGCAACAGCACCCGCGACGTCGCGAGGCTCCGCGCCAGCCACCAGGCGGGTCTCGCGCAGGCACGGCGCGAGCTGCCGGCGATCCGGGAGTTCCTCGGTCTGTGACGCTGACCGGAGCGCGGACCTGACACGCGGGGCGACGAGGTGTGCGCGCCCTTTCCCGACGCCCTGTGGGAGAGTCCCGGGCATGCCGCCGCACACCATGCAGCAGGGGGACGTCACCTGCGAGGTGGTGGACGGGGTCGCCGCCGTCCGCCTGTCCCGTCCCGACAAGCTCAACGCCCTGACCCTGCCCATGCTCGACGCGCTCGTCTCGACCGCCCGGCAGCTGCGCCGGCGGCCCGACGTGCGGGCGGTCGTCCTCTCCGGCGAGGGGGACGCCTTCTGCGCCGGGATGGACCTCGGGACCGCGCTGCGCGATCCCCAGGGCATCGCACGCCGCTTCGTCCCCGGGCTGCGGGGCACCAACGTCTTCCAGGAGGCCTGCTGGGCCTGGCGCCGGCTGCCCGTGCCGGTGGCCGCGGCCGTCCACGGCCACTGCCTCGGCGGAGGGCTGCAGCTGGCGCTCGGCGCCGACTTCCGCATCAGCACGCCGGACGCCGCGTGGTCGGTCCGCGAGACCCGCTGGGGCCTGGTGCCCGACATGTCCGGCACCCGCTCGCTCGTCGAGGTCGTCGGGCTCGACGTCGCCAAGGACCTGACGCTCACGGCGCGCACGGTCAGCGGCGACGAGGCCCACCGGATCGGGCTCGTCACGCGGCTCGCCGAGGACCCGGTGGCCGCGGCCTCCGACCTCGTCTCCCAGATCGTGGTCCACGACCGCGAGGCGGTGGCCCGGGGCAAGCGGTTGCTCGACCGGGCCTACGGCGCGTCGGCGCGGGCGACCTTCCGCCGCGAGCGCCTCGCCCAGCTGGGCCTGCTGGCGCGGATGGACCGCAGCGGGCTGCCCGGCGGAGCCGCGCCGAGGAAGGGCTGATCAGCCCGTCGGCTCCAGCGCGTCGAGGAAGTCGGTGAGGATGGTCGTCAGCTCCTCGGGCTTCTCGGTGTTGACCAGGTGCCCCGCGCCCTCGACGACGCGCAGGCTCGCACCGGCGATCCCGTCGGCGAGCGCCCGGGCCCCGGCCTGGTTGGCGAGGTCCTTGGCCCCGACCACCACCAGGGTGCGGGCCGTGATCCGCGGCAGCGCGTCGGTCAGGTCCAGGGCGCGCACCACCTCCTGGCTGCGCAGCACCTGCTCCTTGGACACGCCCATGTCGACGAAGCGCGAGCGCGGGATCATCCGCAGCAGCACCTTCTGCATCCGCAGCACCGACCTCGGCGGCCGCACCTGCCCGCCGACGAGCACCAGCCGCCGCACCCGCTCGGGGAAGTCGGCGGCAAGCTGCGCGGCGACCATCGCCCCGTAGGACACCCCGCACAGGTCGACCTGCTGCAGCCCCTCGAGCATGAGCGTCTGGTCGAGCGCGGCCGCGGCGTCGGCCATCGGCACGGGCGCGCGCTCGGTCGGCTTCAGCCCCGGCACCCACGGCGTGAGCAGCCGGCGCGAGCCGTAGAGCCGCACCACGACGTCCTCCCACGCCATGGGCGCCTGCCCGCCCGCGTGCAGCAGGACGAGCGGGGTGGCGGTCGCATTCGGAGGAGTCACACCGGCAGGGTATGGGGTGCGCCGGGTGGCCGCACCACGTCCCCGGGGCGGGGGCCGGGGAGGTCGCGCCTCAGCCGTGCGGGTCGGAGACGCAGAAGACGTTGCCGGCGGGGTCGCGCAGCACCCTCCAGCGGAAGTCGTCGTCGCCCTGCTGCTCGACGATCTCGGCGCCGAGGCCGACGAGCCGCTCGACCTCCGCCTCGCGGTCGCCGCCGGAGAGGTCGAGGTGCATCCGGTTCTTGCCGGGCGTGGGGTCGTCGACGCGCTGGAAGGCCAGCCGCGGGCGGCCGCGCAGGATGACGAAGTCGGGGGTGTCCATGCCGATCTCCGTGTGCAGCGCCTGCGCCCAGAAGCCGGCCAGGGCCCTCGGGTCCTCGCAGTCGACGGTCACCATGTCGACGTGCAGGGGTCGGGGAGTGTCCTCGCTCATGGCGACAGTCTGTCCGACCGGCGCCGTCCGCGCGAGGACCCGAGGGTCAGGGGCTCAGACGGAGGCGGAGGCCGACTCGCGGGCGGCGGCGACCAGCTGGTCGTAGAGGCCGCGCACGGCCTCCTCGGGGGCGTTCTCGAGGATCTCGCCCTCGGGGGTGAGGTCCTCGCCGAAGCGCAGGCCCGGGCCGTCGAGGCGGAGGGTCTGCAGGCGGTCGAGGACGGTCGCGAGGGCACCGGTGGCGGCGGCCGCGCCGCCCCAGCCGTAGCCGACGACGCCGACCGGCAGACCCTTCCACTCGGCGTGGAGGGTGTCGAGGGCGTTCTTGAGGACGGCCGGGTAGCCGCCGTTGTACTCGGCGACCGTGAGGATGAGGGCGTCGTAGGAGCGCACGCGCTCGGACCAGGCGATGGTGCTGGGCTGGTCGTACTCACCCGCGGACGGCATCTGACCGTCGGCCAGGAAGGGCAGGCCGATGGCGGCGAGGTCGACGAGCTCGACCTCCGTGCCGTAGGGGGCGAGCCCGGTGATCCAGCCGGCCACCTTCGGGCCGATCCGGGCAGGGCGGGTGGTGCTGACGACGACGCCGATCCTGGGGAAAGTCATGTCTGGTCCAATGGGTGACACTTCAACCATGTTCCCGATCCGCCCGAACTGTGGTCAACGCCATACCCTGACCGCGTGAGCGGACGGATCGAGGTGCGGGGCGCCCGCCTGCACAACCTGCGGGACGTCGACGTCGACCTGCCCCGCGACGCGCTGGTCGCGGTGACGGGGGTCTCGGGGTCGGGAAAGTCGAGCCTGGCCTTCGGGACGGTGCACGGAGAGGCGCAGCGCCGCTACCTCGACTCGGTCGCGCCCTACGCCCGCCGCCTCATCTCCACCGCGGTCGACCCGCAGGTCCGCGACGTGCGCGGACTGCCGCCGACGGTGGCCCTGGAGCAGGGCCGCGGCGGCTTCGGCGGACGTTCGACCGTCGGCACCGTGACGACGACCGGGTCGACGCTGCGGATGCTGTGGTCGCGGTGCGGCACCTACCCCGAGGGCGCAGCGCGGCTCGACTCGGACTCCTTCTCCCCCAACACCCCCGACGGCGCCTGCCCGACCTGCGGCGGCCTCGGGGTGGTCCACGAGCCGACCGAGGCCTCGATGGTGCCCGACGACACGCTGTCGATCGCCGAGGGCGCGGTCGCCGCGTGGCCCGGCGCCTGGCTCGGCAAGAACTACCGCGACATCGTCGCCACGCTCGGGCACGACGTCGACGTCCCCTGGCGCGAGCTGCCGCGGGAGACCCGCGAGTGGATCCTCTTCACCGACGAGCAGCCGGTCGTCACCGTCGTGCCCACCCGCGACGCCGAGCGCATCAACCGCCCCTACCAGGGCACCTTCTCCTCGGCGGCCCGCTACGTGCGGCGCACCCTGGCCGAGACGCGCAGCGCCACCCAGCGCGCCCGGACGCTGCGCTTCGTCGAGACCCGTCCGTGCGCGACCTGCGGCGGGCGGCGGCTGCGCACCGAGGCCCTCGCGGTCACCTGGCAGGGCCTGGCCATCGACGAGGCCGCCGCGCTGCCCGTCACGCGGCTGCTGGAGCCGGTCCGCCGGCGCCTCGACGAGCTCGCCGTCCTCCCCGAGCGCGACGCGCGGCAGCAGGCCGAGGTGCTCCTCCTCGAGGACCTGTGCGGCCGGCTCGCCCTCATGGAGGAGCTCGGCCTGGGCCATCTCACGCTCGGCCGCCCCACCGGCGGCGTCTCCTCCGGCGAGCTGCAGCGGCTGCGGCTCGCGACCGCGCTGCGCTCCGGTCTCTTCGGCGTCGTCTACGTCCTCGACGAGCCGTCGGCCGGGCTGCACCCCGCGGACACCGACCAGCTCGTCGCGCTGCTGCGCCGGCTCGTCGAGGCCGGCAACACCGTCGTCGTGGTCGAGCACGACATGGGCGTGGTCGCCCGCTGCGACTGGGTCGTCGACGTCGGCCCGGGCGCCGGCGCCGAGGGCGGGCACGTCCTCTGGTGCGGTCCCCCCGCCCGGCTCGCCGAGGTCGAGGACTCGGTCACCGCCCGCTACCTGCACGAGCGGGTGCACCTCGACGAGATCCGCCCCGGTATGCCATCGCGCCGGGAGGGCACCGGCACGCTCCGCTTCACCGGGCTCACCCGCCACACGGTGCGCGGCGTCGACCTCGACCTGCCGCTCGGGACGCTCACCGTCGTCACCGGCGTCTCCGGCTCGGGCAAGACCAGCCTGCTCGACGCGGTCCACGACGTCACGGGCGCACGGCTGGCCAGGGTCGAGGACCAGCCGGACGCCGACGACGCCGGCGAGGGCGACGACACCGAGGGCACCCCGGCCCCGGTGGCCGAGGACGCACCCGCCGCGGGCGAGGTGCGCGGCGAGGGCGACGGCATACCCCGGCGCGTGGTGCGCATCTCGCAGAAGCCGATCGGGCGCTCGCCACGCTCGACCCTGGCGACCTACACCGGGATGTGGGACGCCGTGCGCAAGCTCTTCGCGGCCACGCCCGAGGCCAGGGAGCGGGGCTGGACGGCCAGCCGTTTCAGCTTCAACACCGCCGCCGGGCAGTGCCCGACGTGCGGCGGCGAGGGCGCGGTGGCGGTCGAGCTGCTCTTCCTGCCCGGCACCTACTCGACCTGCCCCACCTGCCGCGGCGCACGCTTCGACGCCCGGACGCTCGAGGTGACCTGGGACGGCCGTACCGTCGCCGACCTGCTGGCGATGACCGTGGTGCAGGCGCAGGAGGCGCTGGCCGAGGTGCCCGCGGCCCGCCGCGCCCTGGACGCCCTCGAGGCGCTGGGGCTGGGCTACCTGACGCTGGGCCAGCCCGCGACCGAGCTGTCCGGCGGCGAGGCGCAGCGGATCAAGCTGGCCACCGAGCTGCAGCGGGGCAGGCGGGCGGCCACGCTCTACCTCTTCGACGAGCCGACGACCGGGCTGCACCCGGCCGACGTGCACCGCCTGCTCGCCCAGCTCCACACCCTCGTCGACGCCGGGCACACGGTGCTCGTCGCCGAGCACGACGAGGCCGCGGTGGCGAGCGCCGACGTGGTCGTCGAGCTGGGGCCCGGCGCCGGCGACGAGGGCGGTCGGGTCGTCAGCGTCCGGCGATGAAGCCCGGCAGCCAGACGGCCTCCCAGGCCGGCACTCGGGATAGACGTGTCGCGGCTCGAAGCGGGAGAGCAGCTCGAGCAGCACCACCGTCCGGCGGCGCCGCTTCGTCGGGATCCGCAGCAGGCGCTGCCCGTCGAAGAGCTGCGCCACCGCCCTCTCCTGCTCCATGCGGGCGGCCTCGGCGGCCTCCGCGTCGGGCCGCAGCGCGGCGCGGGCCGCGGTGTAGGTCTCGCCGGTGCGCTCCATGCGCTCGCGCACGCGGCGCTTGAAGTCGGCGTCCTGGGTCATCGTTCCTCGTTCCCGGCCACGGAGCCCCAGCCCTCCCGCGGCCGTGCACGCAGGGACGATCGACGCCCGAGGAACTGCTCCCCTTCGCCCGACGACGTCCGAGCTGGGGGCCGGTCGCGCTCGCGGGCTGGGCGCCGGGTCGCGCCCCGCGCACCAGGGTAGACCGTCCGGCCCGCAGGACCCAGCGACGTCGCGGCGGCCACACTGGAGGTATGCGGATCGCGATGCTCGCCGCCGGCAGCCGCGGCGACTACCAACCGGTCGTCGCCGTCGGCCGCGCCCTGGCCGCCCGGGGCCACGACGTGGGCGTGACCGTGACGTCCGACTACGTCGACCTGGTCCGCGCCGGCGGGCTGCGGCCGGAGGAGGTCCGGTTCGACCTCATGGAGCGCTACCGCGAGGACGTGCTCTCGGGCGAGGGGATGCCCGACGCCTGGGAGGGGCAGCTGGGCATGGTCGGCGAGATGGCGCGCGTGCTCGCGCCCGAGGTGACGCGGACCCTGCACGACCTCTCGCCGCGCTACGACGGCTTCGTCACGACCGCCCTCACGGCGACCTGGCCCGGGCTCTTCCTCGACGGGCCGCGCCGGCGCCAGGTGCTCATGATGTTCGTCCCGGCCCTGCCGTCGGTCTGGGGCGACTCGAGCCTCTTCTCGGTCGAGGAGGGCCGCTCGTGGCGCAATCTCGCCGCCGGGCTGCGGGTGCTGCGCTCGGCGAGGGGCGCGGTGGCCCCGCGCGGGGCGGACGCCGCCGGGGTCGACGTGGGCGTCCGAGCCCGCGCCCGCGCCTCGTGGCAGATGATGACCGCGCCGGCGTTCGTCGCGATGACGCCGCAGCTGGTCACGCCGCGCCGGGTGGGTGGCCGCGACGTGCGGGTCGTCGGCTATCCGGTGGCGCCGCTGCCGGCCGGATCCTCGCTGCCCGCCGGGGTCGAGGCCTTCCTGGCGGCCGGGTCACCGCCGGTCTTCGTCGGCCTCGGGTCGCACACGCTCCCGGCCGTGCGCGACGCCCTCCGGAGCGCGGTCGGGGCGGCGCTCTCGCTCGGCCACCGGGTGCTGGTCCAGGAGGGGTCCGGACTCGAGGACGAGGGCGGGCACGGCGATCACGTCGCCTTCGTCGGCGACGCCCCTCACGAGCTGCTGATGCCGCGGACGGCGGCGGTCGTCTCGCACGCCGGTGCCGGCACGTCGGTGACCGCGCTGCGGGCCGGGCGGCCGCAGGTGCCGGTGCCCTTCACGATGGACCAGCCGTTCCTGGCCCGTCGGCTGCACGAGATCGGGGTGGCCGGGACGCCGGTGCCCGCGGGCGTCGCCGCCGGCGCCGACGGCGAGCGCCGGCTGCGGGCGTCGCTGGAGGAGGCGCTCGCGCCCGAGGTCGTGGCCCGGGCGGCCGAGGTCGCCGAGGCCGTGCGGCAGGAGGACGGCGTCGCGGGGGCGGTCGCCGAGATCGAGCGGGCGCTGCTGCGCTGAGCGGTCGACCCAGAGGTTCGATCCGTCCCGGCGACATGCCCGGCACGAGCGGCTCGAGCGAGCACGTGCTCGCTGGAGCCGGTCCGGACGGGCGTGTCGCCGGGACCGAGGCGACCTACGCTGGCTGCATGGGACGCCGCAGCCCTCTCCTCAGCGTCGTCGCCGTCGCGGGCCTCGCCCTGACGGCCTGCTCCGGCGAGGGCGACAGCGCGTCGCCTCCCGCCACGTCCAGCGCGCCCGCTGCCTCGACCACGCCGGCCGGCACGGACGACGGCACCGCGACGACCGCTCCCTCCGACGACGCGGTGAGCGAGACCTCGTCGGAGCCCACCGAGGAGCCGGCCGCACCCGAGGCCCTCGACGTCGAGGTCGTCCTCGAGGGCCTTCGCCTCCCCTGGGACGTCCAGCTGCTGCCGGACGGCACCGCCCTGGTCACCGAGCGCGGCGGGCGGCTCCTCGCCGCCGACCCGACCGGGACGCCCGCCGAGGCCCGCGAGGTGGCGCTCGACCTGCCCGAGCTCTTCGTCGGCAGCGAGGCGGGCCTCATGGGCCTGGCGGTCTCGCCCGACTTCGAGCAGGACCGCACGATCTTCCTCTGCCACGCCGCGCAGCCCACGGGCGCCGCGCCGGACGTCCGCGTGACCCGCTGGACGCTCGACGAGGACCTGGCCCGCGCGACCCGCGACGGCGTGGTCGTCGACGGCCTCCCGCTGACCTCCGGACGTCACGCCGGCTGCCGGCTCCTCCTGCTGCCCGACGACACGCTGCTCGTCGGCACCGGCGACGCCGCGGACGGCCGGAACCCGCAGGCGCTCGACTCCCTCGGCGGCAAGGTGCTGGCCCTGACCACCGACGGCGGGCCGGCGGAGCCGGACGGCTCCGTCGAGGGCGCCGACCCGCGCATCCTCACCTACGGCCACCGCAACGTGCAGGGCCTGGCCGTCCAGCCGGGCACCGACCCGCCGGTCGTGTGGTCGGTCGAGCACGGCCCCTCGGTCGACGACGAGGTCAACGTGCTGGAGCCCGGCGGCAACTACGGCTGGGACCCGGTCCCCGGCTACGACGAGTCTGTGCCGATGACCGACCTCGACGCCTTCCCCGACGCGGTCGAGGCGGTGTGGAGCAGCGGCTCGCCCACGCGGGCGACGAGCGGTGCGGCCTTCCTCCGGGGCGGGGCGTGGGGCGCCTGGGAGGGCGCGCTGGCCGTCGCCGAGCTCAAGGGCAGCGGGCTGACGCTGCTGCTGGTCGACGGCACCGAGGTGGTCGACGAGCTGCGGCCGCGGGAGCTCGACGGCACCTACGGCCGGCTGCGCTCGCTCACCGTCGACGAGGACGGGGCCCTGTGGGTGACCTCGTCCAACGGCGAGGGCGACGTGGTGCTGCGCGTCACCCCCGCAGGCTGACCCCCGCCGCACCGGCGCCGAGCAGGTCCGTCACCAAGGGCAGCTCCCAGCCGTCGGCGGCCCACGCCTGCTGCTCGGCGGGGGTCCGGGCGACCCACTCGGCCCGCACGCCCCAGTGGGAGCGGACCGTCGCGGCAGCGCCCTCGAGGTCGCGGACCGGCTCGACCTCGGAGGGCGGGACCGCCGCCAGCAGCACCCGGTCCGTCGTCACCGAGGGCATCGGCCGGGCGGCCGGGGCCAGCGCCGCCGGCTCGAGGACGACGACCACGTCCGCGCGCACCTGATCGGTGTCGGTGACCAGGTCGACCACCCCGTCCCGGGCGGCCTCGAGCAGCACCGGGCTCCAGTCCGGCGACATCATCCCGGAGCGGGTGAGGTCCTCCCGGCCGAGCACGGCGACCGTCGGACCCTCGGCGCCCGTCACGGGCGCCCGGTCGGCGGCACCCGTGCCGTCGGACCGCGGACCCGCCTCCACGAGCCCCTCCAGCACCTCGACCGGCGGCCGCGCCTGGTCGACGACGAGCACCATCCGGTAGTCGCTGCGGGGCACCGGCCTCCCGGCCAGGTCGCGCACGAAGCTGCGCGGCACCGGGAAGGGCCGCATCCCGTCCCGCTCCAGGCGCACGTCCGCCGGGGCGGACGCACCGGCAGCGCGCAGCCCGGCGTGCCAGACCCGGAAAGAGCTGCGGAAGAGCACCCGGTCGGGACTGTGCCGCCCGAAGGCGAAGTCCGCCCGCGAGAGCGAGCCGGCGGCCAGCCGGGTGATCGCCAGCGGCTCCGTCACGTTGACGACGCCGCCGACCAGCCCCAGCCGCTCCTGCATCTCCGAGTCGGCCCCCTTGCGGATCGCGTCGAAGCCACCGACCGCCTCCAGCACCTCGCGCCGCACGAGCAGCGAGCTGGCGTTCATCCGCTCGGGCCGGTAGCCGAACCACTGCCGGGTCAGGTCGGGCCTGGCCCGGATCGCGACGCTGCGGCTCGCGGCGGCCTCCGGCGCCTCCTCCAGGGCGGCCACCTGCAGCGCGAGCCGCTCGGGGTGCGACCAGTCGTCGGCGTCCTGCGTCGTCACGTAGGCACCCCGGGCGACGGCGAGCGCGGCGTTGCGGGCGAGGTAGGACCCGCCGTTGACCGCCTGCCGCAGCAGCCTCACCCGGTCGTCGAGCGCCGCGCACTCCTCGAGCAGCTCGGCATGCCCCGGCTCGGAGCAGTCGTCGACGAGCAGCAACTCGAGGTTGCCCCACGACTGGTCGAGGACCGAGCGCACCGACGTCACCAGCCCGCGGTCGGGGCGGAAGGCGGGGACGACGACGGTGACCATCGGGCCGTCGACGGAGCGGGTGGCGGGCAGCCGCAGCCCGTCGAAGACCGGGTCGCGCGCGCCGTCCACACGGGGACCATCCAGGTCGCGCGCGGCGAACCGGGAGCCCAGCAGCTTCTCCCACCGGGCGTGCGACGCCGGCTGCTGCGTGCCCTCGGCGTAGGGGTTGACCAGGTCGGCGCGCAGCCCCTCGACCACGTCGGGGTGCACGCCCTGGAGCGTGTCCAGCCCGGTCCGCACCAGGTCGTGCCGACCGGTGAGGAAGGCCGCCTGCAGGTAGTGACGCCGCTCGGCCTGGCGCAGCGCCTTCGGCCCGCCCGCCTCCACCGCCTGCCGGAAGAGCTCGACGGCGGCGCGCTGCTCGACCTCGTCGCGCCCGAGCGCGAACCACGCCGTCGCCAGCGCGCCCGCGGCGGACAGGGCCGCCCCCGGCCGCGTCACGCGCCCCGGCAGCTCGGCGCCGCCGGCGAGACGCACCGCCAGCGACCGCGCCGTGCCGCCGGCACCCGCCCGGCGCGCCAGCTCGTCGAGGACCTCGTCGGCGCCGCTGCGCAGCGCGGCACCGAGCAGCGGGTCCTCGTCCCGGGCGTCGGCACCGGGTGCGGGCGGGGGGAGCATGCCGCTCATTGTGCCCGGCAGGGCGGTCAAGTTCCGCCGCGGCGCCGCCCGCCCGTAGGGTTTGCCCGTGAGCACCCACATCGCCGCCCAGCCCGGTCAGATCGCCCCCCGTGTCCTCCTCCCCGGTGACCCGCTGCGGGCCCGCTGGATCGCCGAGACCTTCCTCGACGGCGCCGAGTGCTACACAGAGGTGCGCGGGATGCTCGGCTACACCGGCACCTACCGCGGCGAGCGGGTCTCGGTGCAGGGCACCGGCATGGGGCAGCCGTCGGCCTCGATCTACGTCAACGAGCTGATCCGCGAGTACGACGCCCAGCAGCTCGTGCGGGTCGGCTCCTGCGGCGCCCTGACCGAGCGCCTCAAGGTGCGCGACGTCGTGCTGGCCCAGGCGGCCGCGACCGACAGCTCGATGAACACGCTGCGCTTCTCCGGCTACCACTACCCCGCGACCGCCCACTTCGGCCTGCTGCGCAACGCCGTCGAGGCCGCCGAGCAGGCCCGGGCCGCCCACCTGGTCGGCACCGTCTTCAGCTCCGACAGCTTCTACCACTCGCGCCCCGAGCTGACCCAGAAGGTCGTCGAGTACGGCGTCGTCGCGGTCGAGATGGAGGCGGCGGAGATCTACACCCTCGCCGCGCAGCACGGCCGCCAGGCGCTGGGCGTCATGACGGTCAGCGACCACATCGTCACGGGCGAGGAGACCACCGCCCAGGAGCGCGAGCAGACCTTCGGCGACATGGTCACCATCGCCCTCGAGGCGATGCTGGCGACGCCGCTGCCCTGATCAGCCGACCGGGTCGGCGTGCTCCGGCGGCCAGACCACGGTGAAGCGCTCCAGGACGATCTCGTCCTGCTCCGACCAGGTCTCGCCGCGGGCGGCGCAGGTGCGCGTCCAGTAGCGGGCGTGCTCCCTGCGCCAGCTCTCCAGCGTCCCGTCGTCCTCGCCCTCGGCGGCGGCGACGTCGGCGTCGACCTCGTCGAAGGTCGCGACCCGCAGCTCCGTGCTGCGCAGGACCACGCGCGGCACGCCCCGCCCGTCGCAGGCGATCCAGTGCGAGCCGACGCGGGGCAGCTGCTCGCCCTCGGCGAGGAAGTCGGGGACGAGCGCGGCCGTGGCCCGCTTGCCGCCCTCCAGCACCAGGGCGAGGAGCTCGTCGGCGAGCTCCTCGGAGTCGCCGAAGCGCTCGACGGTGTGGTCGGGGCAGGCAGCGACCCGCTCGGGGTGCGCTGCGGCATACGCCTCCCAGAGCGCGGCGGCCGCGGCGAGGTCGGGCTCGCCCGGGGGACGGCGGGTGGGTTCGCTCATGGTTCGGCTCCTCAGGGCGCCCTGCGGGCGACGACGTCGACGAAGACCTGCGGCAGCTCGCGCGGGTCGCGCAGCACGAAGGACTCCCCGCCGGCGGCGTCGGCGAGGCGCTGCAGCGCGTCGGCGTCGACGTCGGGGCCCACGCCGATGAGCACGACGGTGACGGGCCGCTCCGCGCGCTCCCGGGCCGAGGTCAGCAGGTCGACGACCTCGTCCTCGGAGAGGCCGCCGGTGCTGTCATCGTTGACGCCGTCGGTGAGCAGCAGCACCGAGCTGATCGCGTCGGGGCGGTAGTCGTCCTGCATGTGCTGGTAGGCGGCCCAGAGCGCGTCGTGCAGCCCGGTGTCGCCCGTCAGGGTGGTCGCGTCGAGCCCGTCGGTCTCGGCGAGCAGCACCTGCTGCTGGGTGACGCCGCTGCGCACCTCCTCGTCGAGCGGTCGCAGCGGGACGACCTCTCGGTGGTCGCGCTCCCCGTCGAGGGCCGTGGCGAAGTACCAGAGCCCGATGGCGGTCTGACCGGGGACGACCGCGAGCGCGGTCTGCGCGGCCTCGCGGGTCAGGTCGATGCGGGTGGTCGAGCCCTCGACCGGCGCGGCCATCGAGCCGGAGATGTCGACGAGGGTGAGGATGCGCGACTGCGGCGCGATGACGGCCCAGGTCTGCGCCAGCGCGATCACGATCTCTGGGTCGGCGTCGGTGGGGTCGGTCGGGAGGTCGTCGGGCACGCCCTCGGCACCCGGCGTGCCACCGGACGCGGGGCGCACCGACAGGTCGAGCAGGTCGGCCGCGCCCTGCTCGGAGAGCAGCTGCTCCTCGAGCGCGTCGACGGCGTCGGCCGAGGCCGCCTCCCCGACGCGCACGAGCGGCACGGTCACGGTGCCGATGCCGGACCCCAGCGCCAGACCCTGCACCTCCTCGCCGTCGGCCGCCGCGGCGAGGAGCTGCTGCTCGGTCATCGGGACGATCGTGGCGGGATCGGCGCGCACCGCGGAGACGGGGTCGGAGCGCAGGGAGTTCTGGGCCAGCAGCACCAGCAGGCTGCGGCCCGGGCCGCCCGCCTGGGAGAGGCTGCCGAGCTCGTCGGCGGTCGCGCCGAGCAGCGCCATGCTGGCCGGGTCGGTGCGCGGGTCGCCGACCCGCAGCGTGAGGTCCGAACCGCCGTCGGCGACCGCCTGCTGGTAGGCCTGCACGACCTCGGCGAAGGTGGAGGACGGGCTCACGCCGAGCTCGCCCAGCCCGGCCAGGGCCTCCGGCCGCCCGGCGAGCAGCACGGGGGTGGTGGCGAGCGTCTCGCCGACCTCGAGATCGACACCGTCGGCACGGGCCACCTCCGCCCACGCCGTCGAGCTGGGCACCCAGGCGTCGGGCCGGTCGCCGTCGCGCAGCTCGGAGGCGACGGTGGCGGTCTCCCGGCCGACCACGGCATAGCCGAAGCAGTCGTCGGAGGCCTGCGCGGCGCGGTGGGCCGCGGCCTCGACGGCGGGCAGCAGCTCGGGGGCGCTCCAGACCGTCACCTCCCCGCACGTGGGCGGGGCGGCGTCGTCGGTCGCGCGGGCGTCGTCGGTCGCCGTCGTGCCGTCGGAGGTGCCGGCCGGGTCCGTCCCGTCGCCCGTGCCGCGACCGGTGCCGCCGTCGCGGCCGAGCAGCCACCAGGCGCCGAGCCCGACGGCGAGGAGGATCGCGCCGACGAGCACGACGATCGAGACTGACCGGCCCACGGAAGCCGGTGCGGTGTGCCTACCCACCAGCGCAAGGTAGCGCAGACCGCCGGAACGGCGTCAGGCGCGAGGCAGGCCGTCCTCGAGGAAGACCGTGCCCGCGCCCTCCCGGGCAGCGCCCAGCACCGAGACGAGCATCCGGTGGACGTAGGGGGCGACGTGGTCCTCCGCCTCCTCCGGCGTGCACCAGTGGACGGCCCGCAGCTCGCTGGGCTGGAGCACGACCCGGTCGAGCAGGTCGGGGTGCCGGCCGAGGTCGAAGACGAGGAGCAGGGCGTCGGTCCACTGCTTGTAGGGCGGCAGCCAGTCGACCGCCAGCAGGTCGCCGACGGGCAGGTCGACGCCCAGCTCCTCCTGCACCTCGCGCTCCAGGGAGGCGACCGGCGTCTCGGCGGGCTCGGCCACCCCGCCGACGAGGTCCCAGTCGCGCTTGTAGGTCAGCTCGCACAGCAGCACCCGGCCCGCACCGTCGCCGACGAGCCCCTGCACGATGAGCCGCTTGGTCGGCAGCGTGGCGTCGAGCATGCCCAGGAAGGCCGCCGGGGTCCCCGGCGGTGGGTCGTCGTGGAGCCGGGCCAGGCGCAGCAGGTCGTGGGGCGTCCCGTCGTCCCCGACCCCGCGGCCGCGGGCGCGGCCCTCGGGGCGCATCCCGGCGCGCTGCAGCACGCGCCGCACCGGGTCGTCGGGGTGCACCTCGGCCTCGACGCGGTGGTGCCCGGCGGCGAACGCCTCCTCGACCGCGGCGGTCACCGCGGCGAGCGCCGCGTCGTCGTCGCCGGCCCCGAGGTGCTCGAGGCCGGCGAGGCTGACGACGCCGGGCTGCTCCGGGCGGACGCGCAGGTGCGGTCCGCCCGGGCCCGACGGCCTACCTCCGGGCACCACCGACGCGTCAGACGTGCCGGCGGCTGGTGATGACCCGGAAGCGGGCGGCCACGAACGCCGCGTCGGCGTAGGCCGAGTTGGCGGCCGGGTTGGCGCCGGTGCCGTGGAAGTCGGAGAACGCCGCGGTCTGGTTGACGAAGACCTGGCCGGTGAGGTTCTCCGAGAGCGCCACGCCGGCCTCGGCGGCCGCGTCGCGGGCGGCGTCGAGGACCTGCTCGTCGGTGGAGTAGACCGCGGCCGTCATGCCGCCGTGCTCGCGGACGGTCTCGGCGAAGCGGCGCAGCGACTCGGTCGTGTCCTGCGTCCTGACGACGAAGGCGACCGGGCCGAAGCACTCCTGGGTGTAGGCCTCGGTGTTGTCCGCCTCCACCGCGATGAGCGCGGGGGTGCGCACGACGGCGTCGGGGTAGGTCGGGTGGGTGACCGGACGGGCGTCGAGCACAACCTCGCCGCCGAGGCGGGCGGCCAGGGCCGGGACGTCGGTCGCGCGGGAGCGGACGTCGTCGTTGACCGTGGCACCGAGGATCTCGACGGCGCGCGCGTCGTCGGAGGTGAAGCGGGTGATCGCGCCGGCCAGCTTCTCGGCGAACTCCTCCGCGGACAGGTGGCCCTCGTCGGTCTGCACGCCGGTCGCCGGGACGTAGACGTTCTGCGGCGCGGTGCACATCTGCCCGGAGTAGAGGGAGAAGGAGAAGGCGAGGTTGCCCAGCATGCCCTTGAGGTCGTCGGTGGAGTCGACGACGACGGTGTTGAGGCCGGCCTTCTCGGTGTAGACGAGCTTGCCCCGGGCCGCCGCCTCGGTCTCCAGCCAGTGGCCGAAGCCGGGGCCGCCGGTGTAGTCGATGATGCGGACCGCGGGGTCGAGGGCGAGGTCCTTGGCGAGGGTGCCGCCGTCCTCCTCGGGCGCGAGCTGGACCAGGGCGCGGTCGAAGCCGGCCTCCGCCAGGACGTCGCGGGCGATGGCGGTCGTCAGCGCCAGCGGCAGCACCCCGCGCGGGTGCGGCTTGATGACGACCGGGTTGCCGGTCGCCAGGCTGGCGAAGATGCCCGGATAGGCGTTCCAGGTCGGGAAGGTGTTGCAGCCGATGACCAGCGCGACACCGCGGGGCACCAGGCGGTAGTCCTTCTGCATCCGGATCGGCTCGCCCTTGGCGGGCTTCTCCCAGGTCACGGACGCGGGGATGCGGCGCTGCTCCTCGAGCGCGACGACCACGGCCTCCAGCGCGCGGTCCTGCGCGTGCGGGCCGCCGGCCTGGAAGGACATGACGAACGGCTGGCCGCTCGTGTGCATGACCGCGTGGGCCATCTCGTGGGAACGCTTGTTGATGCGCTCGATGATCTCGACGCAGACGGCGGCGCGGACCTCGGGGCCGGCGTCGCGCCAGGCCGGGATCGCGGCCTGGGCCGCGGCGATGGCGGCGGGGACGTCGAGCTCGGGGTAGCGCACCCCCAGGGCGGGACCGTAGGGGCTGCGCTCGGAGCCGACCGTCCGGCCCGTGGTGGGCTGGTCGGCGAGGGCGGTGAAGTCGCTGTTGAGGACGGCCTCGTGGGCCGCCTGCCCGTCCTGCGGGGCGGTCTCGCCGTAGACGCGCGGGCTCGGGGACTCGGGGTAGCGGCTGTAGTAGCTGCGCTCGCGCAGCGCCTGCGTGGCGGCGTCGAGCGTCTCGCGGTGGGCTTCCAGCAGCGGATGCGTGGTGGTGGTGGGAACGGCCATGGGTGCCAGCCTACGAGGTGGCTCCCGGCCGGTCCCCCCGGCTCCGTCCCGGCCTCCCGGCGCCGCCGCCGGACCGCTTCAGGGTCGGTCCGCGACGGCGGGGTCGAGGTCGACCGCGAAGAGGGCGCGCGGGTCCTGCAGGGTCGCCGGCCGCAGCGCCGAGGTCCGGGGCACGACGCGCTCCCAGCCCACGGTCCGCCGGTGCGGCAGCGGCCCGCGGCCGGTCCAGGCGTAGTCGCCGGTCACGGTGCCGAGCAGCAGGGCCGTGCCGTCCTGGACGGGCAGCGCCACCCGGTCTCCGGGGGCGACCTCGTCGAGGAAGGTCACGAGCTGGCGCAGGTCCTTGGCCCGGCGCCGGCCGGTGCGCTCCCTGGCCAGCGCGGCGAGCTCGTCCGGGCCCAGGCCGCTGGCGTCGAAGTCCACCCCCGACTGGCTGCCGAGGCCGACGACCCCCTCCGAGACGCAGACACCCACCTCGTCCTCGTAGCGCGGCCGGACGACCCACACCCTCCGACCCTGCGGCGGCTCGGGGACGGGCGCCCCGTCCGGGCCGGGCCAGACGTAGGGCAGGTCGTCGGGCACGTCGGGGAAGAGCGGGCCGTAGAACTCGGGGTCCTTGGCTATCAGGTTGGAGCGGTGCGAGCGGTGCAGCTCCTCGTCGCCCAGCCAGGCCGGCAGCAGTCCCGCGCGGGCCAGCTCCTCCTGGGGGACGTCCACGACCTCCGGCGCGAACTCCGCGATGAGCGGCGCCGTGCTGTCCGCGTGGCCGCGCTCACGCCATACCCGCACGGTGGCGAGGCCGTAGGCCACGAGCGCGGGGGTGTGCCCTCGCCACATGAGCGTGACCGGGTGTGAGGTCCAGCCGTAGTCGGGCAGCTCGAGGGCACGGAGCACCTGGAGGGTCTCCACCCGCTGCTTGCCCAGGCGGGGGCCGTCGAGCAGGCGGGCGCTCTCCTCGAAGTCGGGGACGGGCAGGAAGGTCTGCACCCGGCCATCCTTCCCGCTGGGGTCGCCGCGCGCGCGGTGGTCGCGCCTCCCTACCGCGCCCGGCGCACCCGGCTCTCGTCCCAGACCGGCTCGTCGGCCTCGTAGACGCGGCCGTCGGCCCCGAGCACGAGGAAGCGGTCGAAGCCGCGGGCGAACCACCGGTCGTGGGTCACGGCGAGCACGGTGCCCTCGAACGACCGCAGCCCCTCCTCCAGCGCCTCGGCCGAGTGCAGGTCGAGGTTGTCGGTCGGCTCGTCGAGCAGCAGGAGCGTCGCCCCGGACAGCTCCAGGAGCAGGATCTGGAAGCGCGCCTGCTGACCGCCGGAGAGGCTGTCGAAGGTCTGCTCGGCCTGCCGCGCCAGCTCGTAGCGGTCGAGCACCCGCGCGGCCTCCTCGCGGGTCCGTCCGCGCCGGTGGTCGTCGCCGCGGTGCAGGATCTCCAGCAGCGTGCGGCCGGCCAGCCCGTGGCCCTCGTGGGTCTGGGCGAACCAGCCCGGCCGGACCCGGGACCCCAACCGCGCCACCCCGGTATGCCGTACCTCCGGCGGGTGCACCTCGCCGACCGGCCGGTGCTCGACGTCGGGGTCGCTGCCGCCGGCCGCGAGCAGCCGCAGCAGGTGCGACTTGCCGGAGCCGTTGGAGCCGAGGACCGCGACCCGTTCGCCGTACCAGACCTCCAGGTCGAAGGGCTGCATCAGCGGGTCGCCGCCGTCGGGCCCGAGCAGCTCGAGACGCTCGCAGACGATCGCCCGCTTGGCGGTGCGGCCGCCCGTGAGGCGCATCGTCACCCGCTGCTCGGTGGCGACCTTCTCGGGCGGGCCGGCCTCCTCGAAGCGGCGCAGCCGGGTCTGCGCCGCCTGGTAGCGGGCCGCCATGTCGGCGTTGTAGGCCGCCTTCTGCTTGTACATCAGCATGAGCTTGCGCAGCTTGGCGTGCTCCTCGTCCCAGCGCTTGAGCGCCTCCTCGAGCCGGGCGTTGCGCTCCTGGCGGGCCTGGTGCCAGGTCGCGAACGAGCCCGGGTGCGTCCAGGCGGTCGCTCCCGCGGCACCGGGCTCGAGCGTGACGACGCGGTCGGCGGCGCGGCTGAGCAGCTCGCGGTCGTGGCTGACGAGCAGCACCGTCTTGGGCGTGGCCCGCAGCTGCTCCTCCAGCCAGGTCTTGCCGGGGACGTCGAGGTAGTTGTCGGGCTCGTCGAGGAGCAGCACCTCCTCGGGCCCCCGCAGCAGCGCCTCCAGCACGAGCCGCTTCTGCTCGCCGCCGGAGAGCGTGGCGACGGCGCGCCACTGGGCGCGCTCGAACGGCATACCGAGGGCGGTCGTGGTGACCTCGTCCCAGCGGGTCTCCTGCTCGTAGCCGCCGACGTCGCCCCAGTCGACGAGCGCCTGGGCGTAGGCCATCTGCGCCGGTTCGTCGTCGACCTCCATGATCGCCAGCTCGGCGGCGTCGAGGGCGCGCGCCGCGTCGGCGATCGCCGGCGGCGCGACGGAGACGAGCAGGTCCCGGACGGTCGAGTCGTCCCGCACCGAGCCGACGAACTGGCGCATGACGCCCAGCCCGCCGGTGCGGGTCACCTGCCCGCCGTGCGGCTCCAGCTCGCCGCCGACGATGCGCAGCAGCGTGGTCTTGCCGGTGCCGTTGGGGCCGACGAGGGCGACGGTGGCGCCCTCCCCCACCCGGAAGCTCACCTCGTCGAGCAGCGGCCTGCCGTCCGGGAGGACGTAGGAGATCGAGGTGACGTCGAGATGGCCCACGGACGTCGATGCTCGCAAGGTCGGCGGGTCCGTGTCCACGGGATTGCGGCGCGGCGGACGGAGGAGGGACGGCCCGGCGGCGACCGGGCGGACGCCACCCGGGACGCGCGGTACCGCCTAGCCGCTCCCACCTGCGGCTCCGGTGGACGTAACGTCAATCGACGGCGTGGCGCCGTCCGTGCTCCCCCTGCCCGGCGGTCGTGTCTCATCGACAGCGTGCGAGAGTGACGCCCATGAACGACAGCCCGGAGAACCCCACCCCGGACACCGCCGGCGACCCCGGCTCGGCGCACAGCCCCCTCGTCGGCACCCCCGCGGACCAGCTCGCCGTCGCCGTCATCGGCGCCGGTGCCATGGGCAGCGGCATCGCCCAGGTGGCCGCCCAGGCCGGGCACCCCGTCGTCCTCGTGGACGCCCAGCCGGGCGCGGCCGAGAAGGGGCTGGAGAAGATGGCCGGGGCCTTCGACAAGCTCGTCGCCAAGGGGCGCGTGAGCCGCGAGGACGCCGACGCGACGCTCGGGCGCATCCGCCCGCTGACGACCGCCGACATGACCGCGGTCCCGCCGGTGGGGCTCGTCGTCGAGGCCGTCGTCGAGCACCTCGACGTCAAGCGCCAGATCTTCCGCCAGCTCGAGCAGACGCAAAGCCCGACCACGGTGCTCGCCACCAACACCTCCAGCCTGCCCATCGACGGCATCACCGACGAGGCATCCTCCGGCCACGACGCCGCGCTCCACGGCGGGACCTCGCCGCGGATGACGGCCCCCGGCCGGGTGATCGGGCTCCACTTCTTCAACCCGCCGCCGGTCATGCGCCTCGTCGAGGTCGTCGGCGGCGTCTCCTCCGACCCCTCGGTCCTCGAGGACGCGGCCGAGCTGATGCGCCGCTGGGGCAAGGTCCCGGTGCGCTGCACCTCGACGCCCGGCTTCATCGTCAACCGGGTCGCGCGGCCGTTCTACGGCGAGGCCCAGCGGATGGTCGAGGAGGGCGTCGTCGACCCGGCGACCGTCGACCTGGTGCTGCGCCGCGCCGGCTTCCGGATGGGCCCGATGGAGCTCACCGACCTCATCGGCCAGGACGTCAACTTCGCCGTGGGCGAGTCGGTCTGGCGCCAGACGGGCGAGGACCCCCGCTACGCCCCCACCGAGATCCAGCGCAACCTCGTCCGCGAGGGCCGCCTCGGCCGCAAGACCGGTCACGGCTTCTTCCGCTACGACGAGTCCGGCACCCCGGTCGACGCCGTCCCGGACGAGGAGCTCGCCGACCGTCTCGTCGGTGGCCCGGTCGCCACCGACCCGGTGGCCCGCACCATCGCGATGCTCGTCAACGAGGGCGTCGACCTGGTGGCCCGCGGCGAGGCCACGGCCGAGGACGTCGACACCGCGATGAAGCTCGGCACCAACTACCCCAAGGGTCCCTTCGAGTGGCTGGCCGAGATCGGCGCGGACACCGTCCGGGCCCAGCTGGCCGAGCTCGACGCAGCCTTCCCCGGCGGGCGCTACCGCGCCAGCGAGGCGCTGTGAGCGGCGCCCCGGACCTCACCCACGTCCGCCGGATGTGGGACGAGGACCGCGCCTCGGCCGGCCTGGGCATCGAGCTGCTCGACGTCGGCGTCGACACCTCCGGGGACCGGCCGCTGGGCTCCGCCCGCGCCCGGATGACGGTCACCGGGACGATGGTCAACGGCCACGAGATCGCGCACGGCGGGCTGATCTTCACGCTGGCGGACTCGACCTTCGCCCTCGCCTGCAACGCCACCGGCAGCACCACGGTCGCGGCCGGCTGCGACATCAGCTACGTCACCGCGGCCCGGCTCGGCGACGTGCTCGTCGCCGAGGCCCGCGAGCGCGTCGTCTACGGCCGCAGCGGCATCACCGACGTCACGGTGACCCGCGAGGCCGACGGCGCGGTGATCGCCGAGTTCCGCGGCCGCAGCCGCACGCTCCCCCAGCGGTGAGCGACCTCATACCCCAGCACTGAAGGACCAGGAGGAGCACCCATGGCACTGCCGGAGATCGATCCGCGGCCGGACCTGCACGACGAGGCGGAGAACTGGTCGGTCGACCAGCTCCGCGCCGTGCAGCTCGAGCGGCTGCAGGACACGGTGCGTCGCGCCTACGAGGGCGTGCCGCACTACCGCCGTCAGCTCGAGGAGCGCGGGGTGCACCCCGACGACATCCGGAGCCTGGACGACATCCGTCTCCTGCCCTTCACGACCAAGGCCGACCTGCGCGACAACTACCCCTTCGGGATGTTCGCCGTGCCGCGCGAGCAGTGCGTCCGCGTGCACGCCAGCTCGGGCACGACCGGCCGGCCGACGGTCGTCGGCTACACCCAGAAGGACATCGACACCTGGGCCGGGCTGGTCGCGCGCTCGCTGCGGGCCGCCGGCGTGCGCCCGGGCAACATGGTGCAGGTCTCCTACGGCTACGGCCTCTTCACCGGTGGCCTGGGTGCGCACTACGGGGCCGAGCGCCTCGGCTGCACCGTCGTGCCGATGAGCGGCGGCCAGACCGAGAAGCAGATCCAGCTCATCCAGGACTTCCAGCCGGACGCGATCATGGTCACGCCGTCCTACTTCCTGTCGATGGTCGACCACGTCAAGGAGAAGGGCCTGGACCCGGCCGAGACCTCGCTGCGCATCGGCGTCTTCGGCGCCGAGCCGTGGACCGAGGCGATGCGCGCCGAGATCGAGCAGACCTGCCAGATGCACGCCACCGACATCTTCGGCCTCTCCGAGATGATGGGCCCCGGCGTCGCGCAGGAGTGCGTCGAGACCAAGGACGGGCTCACGCTCTGGGAGGACCACTTCTACCCCGAGATCCTCGACCCGCTGACCGACGAGCCGGTCGCCGACGGGGAGGAGGGCGAGCTGGTGCTCACCGCGATGACCCGCGAGGCGATGCCGGTGCTGCGCTACCGCACCCGCGACCTCACCCGGCTGCTGCCCGGCACCGCCCGGCCGTCGATGCGGCGCCTGGCCAAGATCACCGGCCGCTCCGACGACCTGATGATCGTGCGCGGCGTCAACGTCTTCCCGACCCAGATCGAGGAGATCGTCCTCGCGGTCCCCGGCCTCACGCCGCACTTCCAGTGCGTGCTCACCCGCCCCGGCCGCCTCGACCAGCTCACGGTCAACGTCGAGGCCGCCCCCGGCACCGACCCGTCGACCTTCGACGGCCTGGCCCGCCACGTCTCGCACGAGATCAAGTCCCGCATCGGCACCAGCGCCCAGGTCGTCATCCTCGCCGAGGGCGGCGTCGAGCGCTCCGTCGGCAAGGCCCGCCGGATCGTCGACAAGCGCGACCACTGACCACGCCCGAGGCCTGAGGCACGCCGGCACCCCTGAGGGGTCCGGAGACGACTGTCGCGGATCGTCGATCACCCGCTGATCGACGATCCGCGATCGTCGGTCGCCACCGGGGGTCGCGTGCGGCTGCCCGGTCGACCGGACAAGGTTGTGCCGCTGATGCGCAGGCGGCGAGCACGTCTGGGCGGCACAACCTTGCCCGAGGCGGAGGCAGCCACGTCCGACCGGCACAACCTTGCCCGCGGCGGAGGCCGGCCCCTCAGCGACCGCCGACGGGGCAGGCCGCGCGCACCAGCTCGTAGTGGCCCTGGGCGGCCGCGGCGGTCCACGGGTGCCAGGACGGCATCCACTCGCGGGCGAACCGGTCGACGAACTCCTCGGCCGGCGGCGCCTCGTCGACCGGCAGGCCCTGGGCGCGCACGCAGTCGGCGGTCGCGACATATCCGTCGTAGACGTCGCGCAGCGCCTCGGCGGCCGGCGGCGCCACCTCGCCGTCGACGATGGCGATCTCCACCGGGGGCAGCCGCATCATGAGCTCGACGTCGCAGGTGCCGGTGTCGCGGGAGTACTCGCCCGCCTGCGCCCCGCGCTGGGTCGCGCTGAGCGTGGAGCCGGTGACGACCACCGTGTAGCCCCGGGCCTCCAGGCAGGCCGAGCGCAGCTGCGCCCAGACCCGCTGCGTCTCGGCCGACGCGGCCACGGGGACGTCGTCGTCGGACGAGGCGTCGGGAACCGTCTCGACCAGTGCCGGACCGGACCCGTCGTCGACCGCGGGAGCGGGCGCCGGGGCGGACGAGGTCGCCGCCGGCACCACGTCGTCGCCCGTCGACGGGGCCGCCAGCATCCCGACCGGCCCGAGCAGCGCCCACGCGAGCGCGGTCGAGCCCGCGGCGACCGTCCCGCCGAGGCCACCGATCGTGGCCCGCCGCCGGCGCACCCGCCGCCCGCGCATCCACGTCGTCTCGGCCAGCCCGTCGGACGGGGCGACCCCGGTGGAGGCCACGTCGAGGGCCCGGCGCAACCTGTCGGGCACGGGTCCGTCCAGCTCGCTCACGGCTCGTCCCCTTCCTGGTCCAGGGCCGGCACCAGCCGGCGCAGCGTGCGGATCGCGTCGCTGGCCTGGCTCTTGACCGTGCCCCGCGCGATGCCGAGGGTCTCGGCGATCTCCTGCTCGGACAGGTCCTCGAAGTAGCGCAGCACCACCACGGCCCGCTGCCGCGGCGGCAGCAGCGCCAGCGCGGACCGCACGGCGGCGCCGTCGAGCCAGCCGGCCGTGGCGTCGGGGGCGGTCAGCGTCGACAGCACGCCCTCGGGGTCGTGGTGGTCCACGAGCCGCTCGCGGCGGACGCGCCGCCATCGGGAGACGGCGTCTCGGTAGAGGATGCGTCGCACGTACGCCTCCGGGGCCTCGTCGCGGAGCCGCTCCCACCGGCTGGCCAGCTTGACCAGCGCCTCCTGGACGAGGTCCTCGGCCAGGTGGTGGTCGCCGCAGATCAGGTAGGCCGCCCGCAGCAGAGCGTCCTGCCGCGCCCGGACGAAGGCGACGTAGTCGGGACCTGTGCCCGTGCCCGTGGTGCGCGTCATCGACTCTCCATGTCGGTGGCCTACCTCCTCAACGCACCGGACCGGCCCCGCGGTTGGGTCGCCCTGCCGACCTTCTTCTCGGATCCGTTCCCCGACCGACCCAACCACACCGGGGGCCCGCTGCGTTGGGGAGGTATGACGTCGCGCAGGGACAGGCGGTCACGATCCGGTCACACCCGTGCCCGGCTCGTTGCCGTGCCCCGGGGGGCGTGCCTAGGGTCCGCCCCATGACGTCGTGGTGGGGCTGGGCCCTGCGCCGGGCCCGGGCCTCGACAGGACTGCTCCTCACGCTCCTGCTCCTGGTGACCGCGACGACCGCGATCCTGGCCGGGGCCGTCGGCTACTCCGGCGCCGCCGCGACCACCGCCGCCCGCGAGGCGCTGACCGGCGCCGTCCCCGACGAGGCCGGCATCCGCGTGCAGACCCGCGAGGGTGCCGACCCGCAGGCCCAGGACGCCGCGGCCCGGGCGCGCATCGACGAAGCCTTCCGGCCTGCCCCGGTGAGCGTGCAGCGCACGGTCGTCACCCCGCCCCGCCCGGTCACCGCCGGTGGCGAGCGCCTCGACGGCTCACTCGTCGCCCTCGCGAGCGACTCGCTGACCGCGTCCGACCCCGACGCCGGTGATCGGGTCGAGATCGTCGGTGGTGGATGGCCCCAGGCCGGGGCCGACCCGGTGCAGGGCCTGCTCCACGCGGGCACCGCCGCCGACTGGGAGGTCGCCGTCGGCGACACGCTCGAGGTCGGCGGCACCGAGGTCGCGGTCGTCGGGCTGTGGCGGCCGGTCGACCCGGAAGACCCGTTCTGGTTCGGCGACCAGCTCGTCACCGCCGGCCGGGACGGCGACGACCGCGGCCCGCTCGTGGTCGCCCCGGGAGCGGTGGGCGAGCTCGTCGACGCGCCCTTCGTGCGCTGGACCGTGCAGCCGGACGCCACCTCGATCCAGCCGGCCGACCTGGCGCACCTGGCCTCCGCCGCGGAGAGCCTGCGCTCCTCGCTCAAGACGCCCGAGGTCGAGGTGCGCGGCGTCACGGTCGACGGCGACCTCGCCCCCACCGCCGCGACCGCCTCGCACAACCTGGCCACCGCCAACGCCCTCGGCGTGGTCCCGCTGTCGGTCCTCGCGCTCGTCACCCTGCTCTCCGTCACCCAGCTGGCCCGGCTGCTCTCCGGCACCCGCGAGGCGCAGGCCCAGCTGCTCGTCGCCCGCGGCGCCACCCGCACCCAGGTGCTCGTGACCACGCTCGCCGAGTCGGCCGTCGTCACGGTCGTGGGGTCGGCGCTCGGCGCCTTCGTCGCCTGGGGCGTGCTGCAGGCGGTCCCCGCCGGCGACGCCCAGGGCGGCCGGGTCCTCACGGTCGCGGCCGCCTCCGGCCTGGCCGTGCTCCTCGTCCTCAGCGCCGTGGCCCTGCTCCAGGTCTGGCGTCTCACCACCGGCGGGCGCGCCGACCTCTCCGGGCGGACGCGGGCGGCGACCGCGCTGGCCACGCTGGTCCTCGTGCTCGGCGCGGCCGGCATCGCCTGGTGGCAGCTGCGCCGGACCGGCTCGCCGCTCGTCACCCGCGAGGACGGCACGCTCGCGACCGATCTCGTCGCCGGTGCCGCGCCCGCGCTCCTGCTCGCGGCCGCCGCCGTGGTCGCGATGGCGCTGCTCGGCCCGATCGGCCGCGCCGTCGAGGGCCTGACCCGCCCGGCCCGCAGCGCCGCCGGCCACCTGGCGGCCGCGCAGGTCGCCCGGCGCCTGCAGGTCTACGCCGTGCCCGCCGTGCTCACCGTCCTCGCCGTCGGCGCGACGACGCTGGCCGGCCTCTACTCCGGCACTTCCGCGGTGCTGCGCGACAACCTCGCGGCGGTCGCGCAGGGTGCCCCGGTGCGGGCGACCCTCGACGAGCCGCCGCGCACGACCGGCGACGGCGTCGTGCCCCCGCCGCCCGCGCTGCCGACCGACCTGGAGGGCGCGGCGTCCGCCCCGGTGTGGCTGGACGCCAACGGCCGCCTGGGCGACCTGTCGGTGCCGCTGACCATGGCCTCCAGCGGCGAGCTCGCCGAGGTGGTCACGGCACCCGACCTCCCGGGCGGCGCCGCCCTGGTGCCGGTCGCCTCGCTGGCCCCGGAGGCGGTCGACCGCGACGGCGTGCCGGTCCCGGAGGACACCGACGAGCTCGAGGTGGCGCTCGACGTGGCCCTCACCGTGGACGAGCGCACCCTCGAGGGGCTGCAGCGCGGCTACGAGCAGACCGTCCAGGACGTCCGCGACGGGGTCTACGGCACGCCCGAGGAGGACGAGGAGGTCGCCCGCGACACCGCGCGCCAGGTGATGGACACCCTGCTGCTGCGCTCGCTCGGCCAGGTCGAGTGGCAGGTCACCCTGCTCCTCGTCGAGGAGGGCAGCGGGCTCTACCACCGGGTGGAGTCGGCACCCGTCGTCCTCGACCTGCCGCAGGTCCGCCCGCCGTGGGTCGGCCCCGACGCGGTCGAGGCGACCGAGGTCCCCGAGGGCACGGTGATCGACTACACCGAGGCCGACGTCCGGCAGGGCGGCGGCTCGGCGGAGCTGACCTTCACCTTCCCCGGGGCGGAGGGCACGGCATACACGCTGACGGGGGTGGAGCTGACGACCCCGCGTTCGTCCGGGGACTTCTTCGGCTCGCTGTGGCCCGACGTGGAGGCGAGCCTCACGGTGACCACGGCGGACGGCACGAGCCTGCTCGACGGGCCGACCGAGGGCTGGGGCTCGGCCGACGCCGGCACCCCCGCGCAGGTGGCCGAGGTCGAGGCCGAGAACGCCACCGGCCCCGATGCCGGACCCCTGGTCATCCTCCCGAGCGGCAGCGGGCTGGGCCACGTCGGCTCCCGGCCCGTCCCGGCCACGCTGGACACCGGGGCCGAGCGCTGGACGCTCACTGCCCGCACCGACCACCTCCTGCCCGAGCGGCTCACCGTCGGTCCCGGGCTCGGTCTGGACGACGGTGCAGCAGGCCGACCGGAGGAGGACGACACGGACCCGTCGAGCGAGGGCATCCCGGTGGCGCTCACGGCCGCGACCGCGCGCGCCGCGACCCTGCAGGTCGGCGACCGGGCCGAGCTCACGGCCTTCGGCACGCGCCTGCCGGTGCGGATCGCCGCGCTGGTGCCCGCGGTGCCGGGCTCGCTCGCCCCGCAGGCCGTCCTCGTCGACCGCGACGCCGTCGCGGCGCACTTCGCCGAGGTGGGCCGAACGCTCCCCTATCCGACCGAGCTGTGGGTGCGGCCCGCCGCCGGCACCGACGTCGAGGCCGCGCGGCCGGTGGTCGAGCAGCTCGCCGCCGTCGACGGGGTCGCCCTCGTCGCCGGTCCGGGCCGGGTCGCGGTCACCGACGCCACCAGCGCCGCCCGGCTCGTCTTCTGGGTCGCCTCGGCCGGCGCCGTGCTGCTCGCGGTCACCGGCATCGCCGCGGTCGCCGCCACCCTGCTCGGCCACCGCCGTCCCGAGGTCGCCGTGCTCCGCGCGCTCGGTATGCCGCCCGCCACCCAGGCGCGCTCGCGCGCCCTGGAGCTGGGCGGGGTGGTGCTGGCCTCGATCGTCCTCGGCCTCGGCGCCTCGTGGCTCGTCGGCCGGGCCGTGGTCGTCGAGCTGGCCCGCTCGACCACGCTGCCCGGGCAGGTCCGGCTGCCCGCCGCGCTCCTGCTCGAGCCCGGCCCGTGGGCGGCGCTGCTCGGCCTCGGCCTGGCGGCCGTGCTCGCCGTCGTGGTCGTCCAGGCCGGGCGGGTCCGGGCGCAGGCCCTCGACCTCGACTACCGAGAGGAGATCCGGTGAGCGGGCGGCACAGCGAGCGGGCGACGCGCGGGCGGGGCTACGGCGCGGCGGGCCTGGCCTGGCGCCAGTTCGCCTCCGACCCCTGGGTGTCCGCGGCCCTGGCACTGCTGGTCGGACTGGTGTCGCTGCTGGTCACCGCCGTGCCGCGTGCGCTGGAGGACGTCCAGGCCCGGCAGCTGGCCCAGGACGTCAGCAGCATGTCGGCCCTGCAGCGGGACGTCACCGGCACCTGGGGCACGACCGTGGAGTCGCCGGTCGTCCTCGACGCCTCGGGCCAGCAGCTGGACCCGTGGCAGGCCTTCCGCGAGGGGGCCGAGCAGGTGCGCCTCTCCCAGCCGGAGCCGCTGCGCTCGCTGCTGGGGCAGGCGCAGATGCACACCTACCTCACCCGGGACATCGACACGGTCCCGCCGATCGAGTCGACCTACTACCAGGCGACCATCACCGTGCACGCCGACCCGGACCTGCAGGAGCACGTCGAGCTGGTCGAGGGTGCCTGGCCGGAGCCGGGTCAGCCCGCGGCGACCGGCGCGCCCCGACCGGTCGCCGGGGAGCCGTCCGACCCGTCGACCACCGACCGACCGGTCGAGGTCGTCGTGCTCGACTCGGCCGCCGAGGAGCTGCACTGGGAGGTCGGCGACGAGATCGGCGGCGGGCTGGTGCTGGTCGGCACCTACCGACCCGTCGACCCCGAGGACCCTCGCTGGCAGCACGTCGTCAACGGCACGCGGATGGGGATCCTGGCCGACCCCAACCGCGGCGAGGCCGGGCAGGTGACCGCCTACGTCAGCCCCCTCAACCGCGGCAGCCTGGGCCAGCCCACCTCGGTGCGGACCGAGCTGTGGTTCCCGGTCGACCCGGCCAGGGTCACCACCGGTCGCGTCGACACCGTCCAGGTGCGCCAGCAGCTCACCCGGATGCTCGCCCAGCAGCACGTCGTGGTCCCGGCCGGCGACCCGTCCCTCGGCACCCTCGAGGGGCCGCAGGTGCCGTCCTTCAGCACCAGCCTGACCGGCGCCCTCGACCAGGTGGCCAGGCAGCAGCGGGCGACCGCCTCGCTGCTCGCGGTCGTCGCGGCCGGACCGCTCGGCGTGGCCGCCGCGGTCACCGCCCTCGGCGCCCGGCTGGTCGTGCAGCGGCGCCGCCCGGCGCTGGCGATGACCCTCGCCCGCGGCGCCAGCCCCACCCAGCTGCGCCGGCTGGTCGCGGCCGAGGGTCTGGCCCTCGGCGTGCCGGCCGCGCTCCTCGGGCACCTCGCCGCGCGCCTGCTGCTGCCCGGCCCCGGCCGCTGGTGGGAGTGGGCGCTCACGCTGGCCGTCGCAGTCGTGCCCGCCGCCGCCCTGGCCGCCTCGCTCGACGACGCCTCGCTGCTCCAGACCCGCAGCGACCTGTCGGCCCGGGGCCGCAGCCGCTGGCGCTGGGTGGTCGAGGTCGCGGTCCTCGCGCTGGCCGGCCTGGCGACCTGGCGCCTCCTCGACCGCGAGACGCGGGGCGACGACGCGACCGAGTCGGGCATCGACCTGCTCGCGGCCGCCGCCCCGGTGCTGCTGGCGCTCGCCGCCTGCGTGGTGGCGCTGCGCCTCTACCCGCTGCCGCTGGCCGCCCTGACCCGGGTGCTGCGCCGTCGGCCCGGCCTGACCCCCTTCCTCGGCGCCGCGCGGGCGCTGCGGGACCCGGCGGGCGGGCTGGTGCCGGCGCTGTCGGTCGTGCTCGGCACCTCGATCGCGCTCGTCAGCGCCGTCCTCCTCACCACCGTCACGCAGGGTGCCGAGACCGCCGCCTGGCAGGGCAACGGCGCGGCGGTCCGCGTGACCGGCCCGATCGTCGACGAGGCCTTCGTCGAGCAGGTCTCGGCGGTCGACGGGGTCACCGCCGTCGCCGGCGTGCGGGACCTGGGGTCGCGGCTCGACCTGACCGTCGGCCCGACCCACGAGACGCTGCGCCTGCTCATCGTCGACGACGGGCTGGACCTGGTGACGGCGCCGCCGTCCCTGGCCGAGGCCCCGCCCGCCGCGTTCTACGCCGAGGGCGGTCCGGTGCCGCTCGTCACCGGGGGCGACGTCACCGTGACCCCCGGGCGGGGGACGCTCGGCACCCTGCGCGAGCCGGTGGTCGTCGTGGGCCACCTCGACGAGCTCCCGGGCCAGCCGACCCCGGGCAGCTGGGCCATCGTCGAGCGCTCGCGGTGGGAGGCCGCGGGCAAGAGCACGCCGGCGGCCCGCACCGCCCTCGTCGGCGTGGCCGCCGACGCCGACCCGGAGCAGGTGGCCGAGGACATCCGCGGCCTCATCGGCGCCGGCGTCGTCACGACCGTGCAGCGCGAGCTCGACGAGTTCACCTCCGCACCGGTGACCACCGGCCTCACGCGCGCCTTCGTCGGCGCGGCGGCCGTCAGCGGCGTCCTCACCGTGCTCGCCATCGTCGTCGTCCAGCTCATGGGAGCCGCGGCCCGCACCCGGCTGCTCGCCGTGCTGCGCACGCTCGGCCTGGCCCCGCGCCAGACCCGGGCGCTGACCGCGTGGGAGCTCGGCCCGCTGCTCGTCACGTCGCTGCTCGTCGGCGCCGTGCTGGGCCTCGCCGTCCCGTGGGTGCTGGTCCGGGCCGTGGACCTGCGCGGCCTCACCGGCGGGCGTACCCAGCCCGCCCTCGCGATCGACCTGCCGACGGTCGGAGGCGTGCTGCTGGCCGTCCTCCTCACCGTCCTGCTCGCCATCACCGTCAGCGCCTGGCTCGCCGGGCGCACCAACCTCGCGCAGTCGCTGCGCGTCGGGGAGGAACGATGAACACCACGATGAGGTCCGATGAACACCACGACTGACCACGCTCCCGGCACCCCCGCCGGCGTCGTGCGCGAGCACGGCGGCCCCGACATCTGGTGCGAGGACCTGGTCCGCATCTACTCCACCGAGGGGGTGGAGGTGCAGGCGCTGCAGGGCCTCAACCTCGTCGTCGACCCGGGCGACGTCGTCGCGCTCGTCGGCGCCTCGGGCTCGGGCAAGTCGACGCTGCTGGGCATCCTCTCCGGCCTGGACCGGCCGACCGGCGGCCGGGCCCGCGTCGCGGGCGTCGACCTGCTGACGATGAACCGCGCCCAGCGGGTCGACTACCAGCGGCACGTCGTCGGCTTCGTCTGGCAGCAGACCTCCCGCAACCTGCTGCCCTTCCTCACCGCCGCCGAGAACGTCGCGCTCCCGATGGTCATCAGCAACCGGACCGACCGCCGCACCCGGGTCGCCGAGCTGCTCGACCTGCTCGACGTGGGTGGCTGCGCCGACCGCCGGCCCTCGCAGCTCTCGGGCGGTCAGCAGCAGCGCGTGGCCATCGCCACCGCCCTCGCCAACTCCCCCGCGGTGCTCCTCGCCGACGAGCCGACCGGCGAGCTCGACGACGCCGCCTCCGAGCAGGTGCTCGAGGCCATGCGGACCGCCGCCCAGGAGCTGGGCACCACGGTGCTCGTGGTCACGCACGACCCGACGGTCTCCGACCACGTCCGCCGCACGGTGCAGATCCGCGACGGACGGACCTCGACCGAGGTGCTGCGCCAGCGGGTCGTCGGGGCCGACGGGGTGGAGCGGGTCGTCGCCCGCGAGTACACCGTCATCGACCGCGCCGGGCGCATCCAGCTGCCCCGCCAGCACGTGCAGGACCTGGGCCTGCGCGACCGCGTGCGGATCGAGAAGGAGACCACCCACGTGCAGGTCTGGCCCGACGACCAGGACCACGGGCTGCCACCCGCCGGCGGGGACGACGCCGCCTCGCCGACGAGCGCCCCGACGACCTCACCGACCACCGCCCCCGCGAGCCCGGAGGACGCCCGATGAGCGAGCACGCCGCCGACCCGGCACTCCATACCCCCGTCCGGAGCGGTGTCCCGGTGCTGACCGCCCGCGGCCTGCACCGCACCTTCGGCAGCGGGGCGACCGCGGTGCACGCGCTGGCCGGGGTCGACCTCGAGGTCCCCGCGGCCCGCCTCACCGTGGTCCGCGGTCCGTCCGGCTCGGGCAAGACCACCCTGCTCAACCTGCTCGGCGGCCTGGACCGCCCCACGTCCGGCCAGGTCGTGCTCGACGACGGGCGGGTGCTCTCGTCCCTGCCGGAGCGCGACGTGCTGGCGGTGCGACGGGAGCGGATCGGCTACGTCTTCCAGAGCTTCGGTCTCGTCCCGGTGCTCTCGGCGGCCGAGAACGTCGAGGTGCCGCTCCGGCTGCAGCGCACCTCCCCCGCGGAGCGTTCCCGCCGCGTGGCCGAGGCGCTGGAGCTGGTCGGCCTGGCACGCCACGCCACGCAGCGCCCCTACGAGCTCTCCGGCGGCCAGCAGCAGCGCGTGGGCATCGCGCGGGCGCTGGTCTCCCGCCCCGACATCCTCATCGCCGACGAGCCGACGGGGCAGCTCGACTCCGAGACGGCGGCGACGATCATGGACCTGCTCGTCGAGCTCACGCACAGCCAGGGCATCGCCTCGGTGGTCTCCACGCACGACGCCGTGCTCATCTCCCGCGCGGACCAGCTGGTCGAGCTCCACGACGGGAAACGCGTGACGGTGGCACCATCGGAGGATGAGCACTGACGACACCCCCACCGTCCCCGTCCCCGACGGGGTCTCGGAGGGCGATCTCCCGCAGCCGGGAGAGTTCCCCACCACCCGCGTCAGCCAGGGCTACAAGCCCGAGCAGGTCGACGCGCTGATCGAGGACGTCTTCGACGCCGTGCGCACCGGCAGCCCGGCCCCGTCCATCGCCGACGCCAAGTTCGACGCCACCCGCGGGGTCCGCAAGGGCTACGAGGAGGAGGCGGTCGACGACTACCTCGACGAGCTCTCCGAGGCTCTCGGCCAGGACCCGACCCCCGAGCCGGACGACGGCACGACCACGGGGACCGAGTGACCCTCCCGACCACGGGCGTCCGCGTCCGCACCGACGCCACCTAGGCTTGCCCCCATGCGCGTCCTCGTGACCGGCGGAGCCGGCTACATCGGTTCACACACCGTCCTGCAGCTGGTCGCCGCCGGTCACGACGTCGTCGTGGTCGACGACTTCAGCAACGCCAAGCCCGCCGTCGTCGACCGCATCGCCGAGCTCGCGGGACGGCCCGTGCCCGTCCACGCCTTCGACGTCGCCGACCGCGAGCGCCTCGACGCCCTGCTGGGCGACCCCGACGCACCGGTCGAGGGCGTCGTGCACTTCGCCGCCTACAAGGCGGTCGGCGAGTCGGTCGAGAAGCCGCTGGACTACTACCGCAACAACGTCGGCGGCACGCTGGCGGTCGCCGAGGCGATGGTCCGCCACGGCGTGCGCCACCTCGTCTTCTCCTCCTCCGCCACCGTCTACGGCGCGGATGCCCCGGTGCCGATGACCGAGGACCTCCCGACGTCCGCGACCAACCCCTACGGCTGGTCCAAGGTCATGAGCGAGCAGATCCTGCGCGACCTGACCGTGGCCCACCCCGAGCTGCGGGTGGCGCTGCTGCGCTACTTCAACCCGGTGGGCGCGCACCCGAGCGGGCGGATCGGCGAGGACCCCTCCGACATCCCCAACAACCTCATGCCCTACGTCGCCCAGGTCGCGGTGGGGCGGCGCGAGAGGCTCTCGGTCTTCGGCGACGACTACGACACCCCGGACGGCACCGGCGTGCGCGACTACATCCACGTCGAGGACCTGGCCGCCGGCCACGTCGCGGCGCTCGCACGGATCGCCTCCGACGACCGCCCGCTGTCGGTGTGGAACCTCGGCTCGGGCACCGGCACCTCCGTCCTCGAGCTGGTCCGGGCCTTCGAGGAGGCCAGCGGCCGGCCGGTCCCCTACGAGATCGTGGCCCGCCGCCCGGGCGACGTCGCGGTCTCCTACGCCGACCCCTCGCTGGCCGAGCGGGAGCTCGGGTGGCGCACGACCCGCACCGTCCGGGACATGTGCGCCGACACGTGGCGCTGGCAGCAGGCCAACCCGCAGGGCTATCCCGACTGAGGGGCGACCCCGGACGGGGTGGGGACGGCTCGGCACGGCTACTACGCCGGGGCGTAGTAAAATCGGAGGATGCGCCAGCGAAGCACCTCTCTCGGCGACCTCGAGCGGGTCGTCATGGACACCCTCTGGTCCCACGGCCCCGCCCTGTCCGTCCGTGACGTCATGGACAACATGGAGGGCACCAAGGACCTGGCCTACACGACGATCATGACCGTCCTCGACCGGCTCGCGAAGAAGGGTCTGGCCGAGCGCGTCCGTGACGGCCGCGCCTGGCGCTACACCGCGGCGTCCTCTCGCGAGGAGCTCGCGGCGACCGCCCTGCGCTCGACCCTGGAGAACGTCCAGGCCGACCGCAAGCTGGCGATGATGCACTTCCTCGACGACGCCAGCCCCGCCGAGATCGACGACCTGCGGGCGGCCCTCGCCGAGGTCGAACGCCGTCACGGCTGACCGGACCCGTGACGGGCGTCGTCGTCACCGCGGCGCTGATCGTCGGCGCCCTCTTCACGGTCCTGCTGGCCCCCCACCTGCTGGCTCGCCAGACCTGGCTGCGCACCGCGCCCGGTGAGACCCTCTTCCTCTGGCAGGCGGTCTCGCTGTCCGGGGTCGCGGCCGCGCTGCTGGCCGCCCCCGTCGCGGCGCTGACCCTGCCGCACGACCGCCCGTGGCTGCGTTCGGCGGCCTACCTGCTCTCGATCCTCATGCTGCTGCGGCTGCTGGTCTCCGGGCACCTCGTCGGCACCGACCTGCGCCGACGCCGCGCCGAGCACCGCAATCTCATCGACCTCCTCGGCGAGCGCGTCGAGCGGCCCGGCGCCTGCGCCGAGGGGGTCGCGGTCATCGCCCGCGGCAACCCGACCGTCTACTGCCTGCCCGGCCGGCACGACCGGATCATCCTCAGCCAGGAGGCGGTCGACCGCCTCTCCCCCGAGGAGCTCGAGGCCGTGATGGCCCACGAGGAGGCCCACCTGCAGCAGCGCCACGACCTGCTGCTCGAGCTCTTCACGGTGCTGCACGAGGCCGTGCCCCGTCGGCTGCGGGCCGACGAGGCGCTGCGCGAGGCCAACCTGCTGGCCGAGGTGCTCGCCGACCGGGCCGCCGTCCGCCGGGCCGGACCGGTCGCCCTCGCCCGCGCCCTCGTCACGATGGCGGGCGGCGCACCCACCGGCGCCACGTCATACCCGAGGACGCCCCTGGGGGCGGTGGGGGCCGTCTCCGGCGGCGCCCAGGTGGCGGTGCGCCTGAAGGTCCTCGCCAGCGAACCGGCCGACCGCGTGCTGCGCACGGCGGTGCTGCTCACCGGGGTGGCGATGCTGCTGCTGCCGGGGGTGCTGCTCCTGCCGCTGCTGTGGGGTGCGTCACAGATCCGCTAAATCCGGCGGGAGCGCCTCCGGGACGGGGGTATCTTACGACTCGAAGTAGTACGTCCCGTTCCGTAGGAGTCGTCCGTGGACCCGTTGGACCTTGCACGGTGGCAGTTCGGCATCACGACCGTCTACCACTTCTTCTTCGTGCCGATCACGATCGGCCTGTCGTTGCTCGTCGCCGTCATGCAGACGGTGTGGATGCGCACCCGCAACCCGCAGTGGCTGCGGCTGACGAAGTTCTTCGGCAAGCTCTTCACCATCAACTTCGCCCTCGGCCTGGTCACCGGCATCGTGCAGGAGTTCCAGTTCGGGATGAACTGGTCGGACTACTCCCGCTTCGTCGGTGACATCTTCGGCGCCCCGCTGGCGATCGAGGCGCTGCTGGCGTTCTTCCTCGAGTCGACCTTCCTGGGACTGTGGCTCTTCGGCTGGGGCCGGATCCCGGAGAAGCTGCACGCCTCCTTCATCTGGCTGGTCCACATCGGCACGGTGCTCTCGGCCTACTTCATCCTGGCCGCCAACTCCTTCATGCAGAACCCCGTCGGCTACACCCTCAACGAGGCCAACGGCCGCGCCGAGCTGACCGACTTCGTCGCGGTGCTGACCAACCCGGTCCAGCTGGTCACCTTCCCGCACGTGCTGAGCGCGGCCTACATGACCGGCGGCGCCTTCGTGCTCGCCTTCGCCATCTGGCACCTGTGGCGCCAGGGCACCGCGCAGTCGGACAAGCCGATGTACCGCCGCGCCGCCAAGGTCGGCGCCTGGACCGTCCTTCTGGCCTCGCTCGCCGTCATCGTCTCCGGCGACTTCCAGGGCAAGGTCATGACCGAGGTGCAGCCGATGAAGATGGCCGCGGCCGAGGGCCTCTACGAGGACGTCCCCGAGGGCGTCGGCGCGCCCTTCTCGATCATCACCGTGGGCACGCTCGACGGCAGCGAGGAGATCTGGGCGGTCACCGTGCCCAAGCTGCTCTCCTACCTGGCGACCGGCTCGCTCGAGGGCGCGGTCGAGGGCATCGACCACATCCAGGAGCGCTACCAGCTCACCTACGCCGGCTCCGAGCTCACCGCCGTCGACGACTACCGCCCGGTCGTGCCGGTCACCTACTGGAGCTTCCGCCTCATGATGGGCCTGGGCTTCGTGGGTATGGCGATCGCCGCCGCCGTGCTCTGGGCGCTGCGCGGCAAGGGTGACGAGTCGGGCGAGACCCGCCTCGAGGGGAACGTCTGGTGGGCCCGCGCCGGTGCGGTGGTGCTCTTCCTGCCGCTGCTGGCCAACAGCTTCGGCTGGATCTTCACCGAGATGGGCCGCCAGCCCTGGCTCGTCATGGGCCTGATGACCACCCAGACCGGCGTCTCCCCCGGCACCACCGCCGGCGAGGTGCTCACCTCGATGGTCCTGTTCACCCTCGTCTACGGCGCCCTGGCGGTCGTCATGGTCATGCTGACGCTGCGCTACGGGCGCGCCGGGGCCGAGCAGGTCCCCGAGGACGCGTCCTACGACCCCGCGACCCGCTCCGAGGACGACGCGTTCGTCTTCACCTACTGAGCCCGCCGGCACGAACTCTAAGGAATTGACCCATGGATCTGCCCACCCTCTGGTTCGCCCTCATCGCCGTGCTGTGGATCGGCTACTTCGTCCTCGAGGGCTTCGACTACGGCGTCGGCTCGCTGCTGCCCGTCCTCGGCAGGGACGGCGCGGACGGCGCGCCCGCCGAGACCCGCCGCCGCCAGATGCTCGGCTCGATCGGCCCGTTCTGGGACGGCAACGAGGTCTGGCTGCTCACCGCGGGCGGCGCGACCTTCGCGGCCTTCCCGCACTGGTACGCCACCCTGTTCTCCGGCTTCTACCTGCCGCTGCTGCTCATCCTGCTCGCGCTGATCCTGCGCGGCGTTGGCCTGGAGTACCGCGGCAAGGTCGACTCCGCCGTCTGGCGGCAGCGCATGGACTGGATGATCATCGCCGGCTCGGCGCTGCCCGCGCTGCTGTGGGGCGTCGCCTTCACCAACATCGTGCGCGGCGTGCCGATCGACGCCGAGATGGAGTACGTCGGCGGCTTCTGGAACCTGCTCAACCCGGTCGCGCTGCTCGGCGGCCTGGTGACGCTGACGCTCTTCCTCACCCACGGCGGGCTCTTCATCGCGCTGAAGACCGACGGGCGGCTGCGCCACGACGCCAGGGCGCTGGCGCTCCGGCTCGGCGTCGTCGCGGCCGGGCTGGCCGTCGTCTGGCTCGCCGTGATGCACGGCTCGACCGGCAACGCCCTCTCCTGGGTGCTCGCCGGCCTGGCCGCCGCCGCGCTGGTCGGCGGCCTGGTGGCCGCCCGCGGCGGTCGTGAGGGCTGGGGCTTCACCGGCACGTTCGTCGCGATCGCGCTGGCCACCGCCTCGCTCTTCGTCGCGCTCTTCCCCGACGTCATGCCGTCCACGCTCGACCCCGCCTGGTCGCTGACGATCGAGAACGCCTCGTCCTCGCAGAAGACGCTCGGGATCATGACGTGGGTCGCGGTGGTCTTCACCCCGATCGTGCTGCTCTACCAGTCCTGGACCTACTGGACCTTCCGCAAGCGGATCTCCGGGCACCACATCCCCACCGACGTGCACCACGCCGCGGCGACCGCGGAGACCCGCGACCGCACGACGGCCTGATGCGACCGTTCGACCCCGCTCTCATCCGCGCCCTGCCCGCCACCCGGGGCCCGGTGGCCCTGCTGTCGGTGGTGGGCGTGGTCTCGGGCGGGGTCGCGATCTGCCAGGCGCTCCTGCTGGCGGTCCTCGTCTCCCGGGTCGTCTCGGGCGAGGAGCTGTCACCGGTCCTCGCCCTCCTCGTCGGCACGCTCGCCCTGCGCGGCGTGCTGGCGGGGACGACCGAGCTCGTCGCCCGGCGCGCCGGGCTGCAGGTCGCCGAGGAGGTGCGGGCGGCCACGCTGCGGCACTGGCTGCGTCGCCCCGTCGAGGGCCGACCGGAGCAGGACGTCGCCGTCGCCCGGGCCACCGAGGGCATCTCGGCCGTCGAGGCCTACGTCGCGCGCTACCTCCCCGCCCTCGTCAGCGGCGGCGTGGTGCCGGCGCTGGCGGTGCTCACGCTGCTGCTCGTCGACCCGTGGAGCGCGCTCGTCGTCGTGCTCACGCTGCCGCTGCTGCCGGTCTTCGCCGCGCTCATCGGCATGCACACCCAGGACCAGACCGAGCGCCGCTGGGGCGCGATGGCCCTGCTGGCCGGTCACTTCCTCGACGTCGTGCGCGGCCTGCCGACCCTGGTGACCTACGGTCGGGCCAGGGCGCAGGTCGGCGTCGTCCGCGAGGTCGGCGAGCGCCACCGCGAGGCGACCGTCCGCACGCTGCGCACGGCCTTCCTGTCGACCGCCGCGCTCGAGCTGCTGGCGACGATCTCGGTGGCGATGGTCGCGGTGGCGGTCGGCCTGCGGCTCGCCTACGGCGCGATGGACCTGGTCGTCGGGCTGGCCGCGATCCTGCTGGCGCCGGAGGCGTACTGGCCGGTGCGGCGCGTGGGCGCGGAGTTCCACAACGCCGCCGACGGCGCGACGACGCTCGAGGCGTTGAAGGAGGAGGGCGTGCTGGTGCCGGCGGCCGCGGCGTCCGTCCCGGAGACACGCCCGGCCTCGTCGGCCGCAGCGAGCACGTGCACGCTCGAGCCGGTCCCGGCGGGCGCGTCGTCGGCACGGATCGGCCTGACCGGCGTCTGCTACGCCCACCCCGGCCGCGCCCGGACCCTCGAGGACGTCACCCTCGCGACCCCGGCCTCCCCCGGGCTGACCGCCCTGACCGGCCCCTCCGGCGCCGGCAAGACCACGGTCCTGGAGCTGCTCGCCGGCCTGCGCACCCCCTCGACCGGCACCGTGACCGCCCCCGGCGCCCACCTCGCGGCCCAGCGCCCGGTGATCCTGCCCGGGACCGTCCGCGACAACCTCGCCCTCGTCGGGACGACCGACGACGCCGCGATGGTCGAGGCCCTCGAGCAGGTCGGCCTGTGGCCGCAGCTCGCCTCGCGCGAGGGCCTGGACACCCCGCTCGGCGACGACGGATTCGGCCTGTCCGCGGGACAGCGGGCCCGGCTGGCCCTGGCGCGCGCCGTGCTCGGCGACGCCCCGTTGGTGCTCCTCGACGAGCCGACCGCCAACGTCGCCGCCGCGTCGGTGCCGACGCTGCACGAGACGATCCTCCACCTGGCCGCGACCCGCCGGGTCGTCGTCGTCACGCACGACCCCGTCCTGGCCGCCCTGGCCGACGACTCCTGGCACCTCGAGCCCGTCCCCCAGCCGGAGGCCGCGGCGACCCCGACCCTCGTGCCCGAGGTCACGACTCCGGGCCACGACCCGGCCGCGCCGCTCCCCGGCCACGTCGAGCCGGTCCCCGTCCCGGGCGGTCGGGTCGGGCTCCACCTCGCCAGCCTGCTCGGCGGGGCGTCGGTGGCCTGCGGTGTCGCGCTCACCGCCACCTCGGGGTGGCTGATCGTCCAGGCGTCGACCCGCCCGGTGATCCTCACGCTCATGGTCGCGATCGTCGGCGTCCGCGCGTTCGGCATCTTCCGCCCGGTCCTGCGCTACGCCGAGCGCGTGGTCTCCCACCACGTCGCGCTCGAGAACCTCGCCGAGCGCCGCGCCGACGTCTTCGCCCGACTGATCCCCCTCACCCCCGCCCGCCTCGGCCGGCGCAGCCGCGGCGAGCTGCTCACCACCGTCGTGCGCGACCTCGACGACGTCGTGGACGAGCAGGTCCGGGCCACCGTTCCCAGCTGGTCGGCCGCGATCGCCTCCGTCGTCGGTGCCCTCCTGGCCGCCTGGCACCTCCCCCTCGCCGGTGCGGTCGTCGCCGGCGGCGCCCTGCTCGTCCTGCTCCTCGCCGCGGTGGGGTATGCCGTGGAGCGGGCCTCCCAGCAGGCGGCCGTCGACGCCCGGGGCGAGCTGCAGCACCGGGTCACCGCGCTCACCTCCCGGCTGCTGCCGGTGCAGGCGGTGACCGGCCTGCACGGCGGCAGCAGCCTCCTGCTCGACGGCGTCCTCGAGGCCGAGCAGGTCCAGCGCCGTGCCGAGGCCCGCCTCGTGCGGGCCCGGGCCCTCGGCATCGTCGGGACCTGGCTGGTCGTGGCCGCCACGACCGCGACGGTCGCCGTCCTGGCCTGGCAGGCGCACGCGGCGGGCGTGGTGACCGGCCCCTACGCCGCGCTCGTCGCCCTCGTGCCCGTCGCCCTCGCCGACACCTGGGCGGGCGTCCCGGAGATCGCCGGCGCCAAGGCCCGCGCCCGTGCGGCGGCCGCCCGGCTCGAGGCGGTCCTCGGCCAGTCCCCCGCCGTGGCCGACAACGGCACCGACCGGCCCGCCGTCGCCGCCACCCCCGAGCTGACCCTCGAGGGCGTCGGAGCCACGTGGCGTCCCGACGGGGCGGGCGCGCTGGACCTGGCTCCGCTGGACCTCACGCTGGCCCCCGGCAGCCGCGTCGCCCTGACCGGCCCCAACGGCATCGGCAAGTCGACCGCGCTGGCCGTGCTGGCGCGGCACCTCGACCCGGCGACCGGCCGCTACCTGCTGGACGACGCCGACGCCACCGACCTCGACCTCGACGCGACCCGCGAGCTGGTCGCCGTGGTCGACGACGAGCCGCACGCCTTCGCCGGCTCGGTCCGCGCCAACCTGGTCCTGGCCCGCCCCGACGCGACCGACGAGGAGATCGTCGCGGCGCTGCGGGCGGTCGACCTCGGCTACTGGTTCTCCACCCTGCCGGAGGGCCTCGACACCCTGCTCACCGGCCTGTCCGGCGGCGAGCGGGCACGCCTCTCGCTGGCCCGGGCGCTGCTCTCGGGGCGGCCGGTCGTGCTCCTCGACGAACCGGCCGCCCACCTCGACGACGCCACCGCGGAGCGGGCGCTCGGCGGCCTCCTCGCCGCCGACGCCGGGCGCCGCCGGACCCACGTGCTCGTCAGCCACCGCGAGGGCGACCTCGCCGGCTGGGACGCCGTCGACCTGTCGCGGGCGGCAGTCGTGGAGACCACGGCGGGCTGAACGGCATACCCCTGGTGCACCCGCAGGGGGCGACAGCGGTGGTGCGCCGGCCCGGTCGGCCCTAGGTTGGCGGCAACGCCCAAGACCGAGGAGGTCGGCATGGAACCCTGGACGTGGTGGGTGATCGGCGCCGTCGTGGTGCTGCTGGTGATCGTCGTGGCCGTGCTGGCCGCGCAGCGCCGCAAAAAGATGGAGGCCGCCCGTGCGCAGGCCGCCGAGCTGCGCGACCGCGCGAGCGGCGGTGAGCGCTACGTCGAGGGCACCGAGGACCGCGCCCGCGAGCTGCAGGGCAAGGCCCGGGAGGCCGAGGAGCGTGCCGAGCAGCTGCGTGCCCAGGCCGACGAGGCGACCGACATCGCCCGCCAGCACCGCGACCGGGTGACGGACGACTACCTCAAGGCCGACGAGATCGACCCCGACGCCGGACGCTGACGCACCGGCCGGCGCGGGCGCTGCGACAATAGGGGTCATGCCGCTGCCTGCCGCCCGCACGCCCCTGTCCGAGCTCGACCCGGCGATCGCCCTCGGCGCGCTCGACGGCCGCTACCGCGGCGCCGTCGCCCCGCTGGTCGACCACCTGTCGGAGGCCGCCCTCAACCGGGCCCGCCTGCACGTCGAGGTCGAGTGGCTGATCCACCTGACGACCCAGGAGGTCGTCCCCGGGGCCGACACGCTGTCGGCGTCCGAGCAGGAGGCGCTGCGCGCGCTCGTCACCGACTTCGACGCCGCCGCGATCGCCGAGCTCAAGGAGATCGAGGCCGAGACCGTCCACGACGTCAAGGCGATCGAGTACTACCTGCGCCGCCGCCTCGTCGGCATCGTCGGCAGCAACGACCCCGCGCGGGCGACATCGTTGTCCGAGCTCGTCCACTTCGCCTGCACCAGCGAGGACATCAACAACACCTCCTACGCCCTCATGGTCCAGGGCGCGATCACCCAGGTCTGGCTGCCGAGGGCCGTCAACCTCGTCGACCAGCTCGTCGGCATGGCGCACGACCTGCGCGAGGTGCCACTGTTGGCGCACACCCACGGCCAGCCGGCGACGCCGACGACCATGGGCAAGGAGCTCGCCGTGCTGGCCTGGCGGCTGCGGCGCCAGCTGGAGCGGGTGAGCGGCACGACCTACCTGGGCAAGCTCAACGGCGCGACCGGCACCTACGGCGCCCACGTCGAGGCGGTGCCCGGCGCGGACTGGCAGGAGGTCAGCCGCACGTTCGTCGAGCACCTGGGCCTGACCTGGAACCCGCTGACGACGCAGATCGAGAGCCACGACTGGCAGGCCGAGCTCTACAGCGACGTCGCGCGCTTCAACCGCATCCTGCACAACCTCTGCACCGACGTGTGGACCTACATCTCGATGGGCTACTTCGCCCAGGTCCGCGGGCAGGGCACGGTCGGCTCCAGCACGATGCCGCACAAGGTCAACCCGATCCGCTTCGAGAACGCCGAGGCCAACCTGGAGGTCTCCAACGCCCTCCTCGACGTCCTCGCCTCGACCCTCGTCAACAGCCGTCTGCAGCGCGACCTCACCGACTCCTCGATGCAGCGCAACATCGGCACCGCGCTGGGCCACAGCCTGCTGGCGCTCGACAACGCCTCGCGCGGTCTCGCCGGCCTCGACGCCGTGCCCGAGGCGATGGCCGCCGACCTCGACGCCAACTGGGAGGTGCTCGCCGAGCCGATCCAGTCGGTGATGCGCGCGCTGGCCGCCCGCGGCGTGGAGGGCATGACCAACCCCTACGAGCGGCTCAAGGAGCTCACCCGCGGCCGCCGCATCGGCCAGGCCGAGCTCGTGGAGTTCGTGCGCGGGCTGGGGCTGCCGGCCGAGGAGGAGGAGCGTCTCGTCGCTCTCACCCCCGCCGGCTACACCGGCATCGCGGCACAGCTCGTGGACCACCTGACCCGCTGATGCACCTGCTGCCCGCCGACCAGCTCGAGCCGGTCACCGCCTGGCTCCTCGAGCGGGGGTATGCCGTGGCCTCCGCCGTCACCCCCCTCGAGGGCGGGCTGCGCGCGTCGCAGGCGGAGATCGCCCGCGCCCTGCGCCTGCCCGCGACCGCGGCCGGCAACCTCGACGCGATGGTCGACTCGCTGCGCGACCTGCCGGACATCTGGGGCACCTCGCAGGTGGCCCTGCTCTGGCAGGACGCCGAGCGGCTGGCCGTCGCCGAGGGCCGCTCGTGGTGGCTGCTCGCCGAGATCCTCGACGACGCCGACGACCTGACGGTCGTGGCCTTCGGCGAGGCGCGGCTCGGCCGGCCGAAGGACGAGCTCCGATGAAGCGCGCAGGACGCGGGTCTCTCGTCCTCGCGCTGATCTGCCTCGCGGCCGTCGTCTGGCTGGTGGTGCGGACGATGGCGGGCGGGTCGGAGGACGGCACGGCGGGGGCTCCCGCCGGGGAGACCGCCCCGCCGAGCACGTTCGCCACCTTCCCGAGCGCCACACCGTCGGCGTCCTCGGCCCCCGCCACCTCGGCGGTGCCGAAGCCCTCGCCGCCACCCTCGCGGCCGAGCGCAACACCGTCGCCGAGCCCCACGCCGACACCGTCCGTCGCCGACACCGGGCCCACCGGCACCGACACCCGCGACTGGGACGGCATCGACGCCTGCCGCGACAGCATCCTCCCGCCCGAGCTGGACGAGGTCGCCGACGACGTCGAGGACGGCGGCCCGTTCGCCTACCCTGGCAAGGACGGCTCGACCTTCGGCAACTACGAGGGCTACCTGCCCGACGAGCGCCGCGGCTACTACCGCGAGTACACCGTCGAGACCCCCGGCCTGCACCACCGCGGCGCCCGACGGATCATCACCGGCGGCGACGCCCGCGACCCCGAGGTCTGGTACTACACCGACGACCACTACGAGACGTTCTGCGAGTTCGCGCCCTGACCCGAGGTGCCGGAGCCGGCCTCCAGGAATACCCTCGGGGGGTATGGTGTTGGCATGGCTGTGAACGGCTACACCGGGTCCAAGGACGCCTACCTCAAGCGGCTGCGCCGCATCGAGGGCCAGGTGCGCGGGATCGCGCGTATGGTCGAGGAGGACACCTACTGCATCGACGTGCTCACCCAGGTGAGCGCGGTCACGAAGGCCCTGCAGGCGGTGAGCCTCGGTCTGCTCGAGGACCACATCAGCCACTGCGTCGTCGAGGCTGCGGCGGAGTCGGAGGAGGCCAAGGACGCCAAGGTCCGCGAGGCCGCCGACGCCATCGCCCGTCTCGTGCGCAGCTGACCGGCCGCACCGCGCGGCACACCCCACCACAGGAGGCACCCCCATGAGCGACAACGCCGACACCCCGGTGCAGAACCAGACCACCAAGATCGTCGTCACCGGCATGACCTGCGGCCACTGCGTCGCCTCGGTGACCGAGGAGCTCAAGGGCGTCGACGGCGTCCTCGACGTGCGCGTCGGCGAGCTCGTCAAGGGTGGCGACACCGACGTCTTCGTCGAGTCCGACGGCCCGCTGGACCTCCCCGCCGCCCGCGCGGCCGTGGAGGAGGCCGGCTACACCGCCTCCGTCTGACCCACCCGCCGCGGCGGGCGTCACCGTCAGCACGAGACGCTCGCCGCGGCACCTCACCCACCCCAGCACCACCAGGTCGCCAGGAAGGGCCCATGAGCACCCGCACCACCACTCCCCCCGACACGCAGACGCAGCACGTGGACCTGGCCATCACCGGTATGACGTGCGCCTCCTGCTCGGCACGGATCGAGCGCAAGCTCAACAAGCTCGACGGTGTCGAGGCGAGCGTCAACCTCGCCACGGAGAAGGCCAGCGTGACCTTCCCGTCGGCGCTGAGCGTGACCGACATCGTCGCGACCGTCGAGAAGACCGGCTACGGCGCCACCCCGATCGAGCAGCACCGCGGGGGCTCGGGCCCGGTCATGACGCACGACGTCGTCACCGGCGACTCCCTCCGCCGGCGGATGGTCGTGGCCTCGGCGCTCGCGGCCCTCGTCGCCGTCATCCACATGGTCCCCCCGATCGAGGAGGCCCTGGGGATGACGGGCATGTGGCTGCAGCTGCTCCTCACGCTGCCCGTCTACCTGTGGGCGGCCTGGCCCTTCCACCGGGCCGCGGCCGTCAACGCCCGCCACCTGGCCTCGACGATGGACACCCTCGTCTCGGTCGGCACGACGGCGGCGATGGGCTGGTCGGTCGTGGCACTGTTCACCGGCTTCAGCCACGACGTCTACTTCGAGGTCGTCGCCGTCGTCACCGCCTTCCTGCTCATCGGCCGCTACATCGAGTCCCGGGCCAAGGCCCAGGGCCGCTCGGCGCTCCGGTCCTTGCTCGAGCTCGGGGCCAAGGACGTCGCGGTGCTGCGCCACGACGCCCCCAGCGGGGCCTGGAGAGAGGTCCGGGTGCCCGTCGAGGACCTCGAGGTCGGCACGCGCTTCGTCGTGCGCCCCGGCGAGAAGATCGCCACGGACGGCCGCGTCGTCGACGGCACCAGCACCGTCGACACCAGCATGGTGACCGGCGAGTCGATGCCCGTCGAGGTCGGCCCGGGCGACACCGTCACCGGGGCGACGGTCAACGGCCACGGCCGGCTGGTCGTCGAGGCCACTCGGGTCGGCCGCGAGACGACCCTCGCGCGCATGACCGAGCTCGTCGAGCAGGCGCAGACCGGCAAGGCCCCGGTCCAGCGCCTGGCCGACCGGATCTCGGCGGTCTTCGTCCCCGCGGTCCTCGTGGTCGCGCTCGTCACCCTCCTGCTGTGGCTGCTGACCGGCCACTCCTTCGCCGAGGCCCTGGCCCCCGCCGTGGCGGTGCTCATCATCGCCTGCCCGTGCGCGCTGGGCCTGGCCACCCCGACGGCCCTGCTCACCGGCACCGGTCGCGGCGCCCAGCTGGGCATCCTCATCAAGGGTCCGCAGATCCTGGAGTCCACCCGCCGGGTCGACACCGTCGTGCTCGACAAGACGGGCACGCTCACCACCGGCCGCCCGGTGCTGACCGAGGTGGTCACCGCCGGCGCCCTCCCCGAGGACGCCGCCCTCAAGGCCGCGGCGAGCGTGGAGTCCGGCAGCGAGCACCCCGTCGCCCGGGCGATCGTGGAGGGAGCCGCCGCGCGGGGCGTGGAGCCCAGCCCGATCACCGACTTCACCAACCTGCCCGGCCAGGGCGCCCGCGCCGCGATCAAGGGCGTGCCGGTGACCGTCGGCAAGGCCAACCTCTTCGACGAGGTGCCGCAGGTGCTGCGTGACGCGCTCGACGCGGGCACCGGCACGACCGTCCTGGTCGGCTGGGAGGGCATCGCCCGGGCCGCGATCACCGTCGCGGACACCCCCCGGCCCTCCAGCGCCGCCGCCGTGGCGCGGCTGCGCGAGCTCGGCCTCACGCCATACCTGCTGACCGGTGACAACGCGCACACGGCCCGCGCCGTCGCCCGCAAGGTCGGGATCGAGGAGGCCAACGTCGACGCCGGCGTCCTGCCGCAGGACAAGTACGCCCACGTGCGCGCCCTCCAGCAGCGCGGCAGGGTGGTGGCGATGGTCGGCGACGGCGTCAACGACGCCGCGGCGCTGGCGCAGGCCGACCTCGGGATGGCGATGGGCTCGGGCACCGACGTCGCGGCCGAGTCGGCCGACATCGTGCTCATGCGCTCCGACGTCGACGCGGTCGCCGACGCGATCGGGCTGTCCCGGCAGACGCTGCGCATCATCAAGCAGAACCTCGTCTGGGCGTTCGGCTACAACACGCTGGCGATCCCGCTCGCGGCGTTCGGCCTGCTCACGCCGATGATCGCCGGTGGAGCCATGGCGCTCTCGTCGGTCCTGGTCGTGCTCAACAGCCTGCGGCTCAAGGCCTACGCACGCCGCTGACCGGCGGCGGCACTCCTTGCACGGACGGCTCCCCACCCCACACACAGGGGGGTGTGGGGAGCCGTCGGGCCGTGTGCCACGATGACGGCATGCGCATCGACCACGTGAGCTATGCCGCAGGGCCGGACGGGTTGCAGGCCACGGCTGCCCGTCTCGGGGAGCAGCTCGGCGTCACCCCCTTCGACGGTGGGGTCCACCCCCGGTTCGGCACACGCAACGTCATCCTGCCCCTCGCCGACGACCGTTACCTGGAGGTCGTCGAGGCGCTGGACCACCCGGCGTCCGACAAGGCGCCCTTCGGCCAGGCGGTCAAGGCCCGCTCGGCCCGCGGCGGCGGCTGGATGGCCTGGGTCGTCGCGGTCGAGGACCTCGCGCCGGTCGAGGAGCGCCTGGGCCGCGGGGCCGTCGAGGGCAACCGCCACACGCCGGAGGGCAACCAGCTGCAGTGGCTGCAGATCGGCGTCAAGAACGTCATCAACCACGGCAACCTGCCCTTCTTCATCAAGTGGATCTCGGACCCGGCCGAGCACCCCTCGCGCCTGGCGGACAGCGCGGCCAGGCTGGTCGGCCTGACCATCGGCGGCGAGCCGACCGTCGTGCGCGCCTGGCTCGGCATGCCCGACCTGGAGCGCCGCGACCCGACCTTCGAGACGGCCGTCGAGTTCGGCTTCGTCGAGGACGACGAGCCCTGCCTCTTCGACGTGACCTTCGAGACCCCGAACGGCCGCGTCACCATCTGAGACGTCCGACCGAGACCCCTGCGGAGCCGCTCCGCAGGGGTCTCGTCGTGCTCGGGGGTGTGCCGTGACCGCGACGGACCACGCTCGCCGTCGTCAGCGTGCGCGACGCTGCCTGACGGCCTCGTAGACGACGATCGCGGCGGAGGTCGCGACGTTGAGCGAGTTGGCGCGTCCCACCATGGGGATCCGCACCCGGTGGCCGGCCCCGTCGAGCACCTCGTCCGTGAGGCCGGTCTTCTCGGTGCCGACGGCGATCGCCACGCCGCCGGTGTAGTCGAGATCGGTGTGCTCGGTGTCGGTGTCGGGCGTGGTCGCCACCAGCTCGATGCCCCGCTCCTCCAGCCACGCCACCACGGTGGCGGTGTCGTCGGAGGCCACCGGCACCGAGAAGACCGTGCCCTTGGAGGCCCGCACGGTGTTGGGGTTGCCCCAGTCGGTGACCGGGTCGGCGGCGATCACGGCGTCGACGCCGGCGGCGTCCGCGGTGCGCAGCATCGCGCCCAGGTTGCCCGGCTTCTCCACTCCCTGGCAGACGAGCAGCAGGGCGCCCTCCGGCACGTCGAGGTCGGCGCAGCGGCGGTCGACCGTCGCGACCACGGCGAGGAAGCCGTCCGGGCCCTCGCGGTAGGCCGCCTTCTCGAAGGCCGCCCGCGACAGCTGCACGACCTCGGTGCCCAGCGCTCCCACCCGCTCGACCAGGCCGGCAGCGCGGGCCTGCTCGCCCATGAGCTCGGGGCAGTAGTAGAGCTCCTCGGGCACCACGCCGGCGTCCAGCGCGAGCCCGAGCTCCTCGTAGCCCTCGACCAGGGTGCGACGACGCTCCTCGCGGACGCGTCGGCGGCGCAGCGTCCCCAGCGCCTTGACGCGCGGGTTGGCCGGGGAGGTGATCACGGTCGGCTCGGGCACGCGGCCCAGTGTCTCAGGTCGGTTAGGCTCCCTGCTCGTGGCGAAGGGGAGGAACGTCAGGGTGCCGCTGCGCGCGGCGACCACGGGGGCACGGGCGTGGCTGACGAAGAGCCCGGCCCGGGGCGGGTATGCCGTGGTCGGCTCCCTCCTCCTGCTCTCGTGGCCGTTCGGCGGCTGGGCCCCGGCCGAGGAGGAGGCCCCGGAGGCGACCGAGCCGGGCACGGAGGTGGCGGCCGCGCCGTTCACCGTCACGGTCGAGCGGGCCGTCGCCGGACCCGACCTCGGGCCGCCCTTCTGGGCCCTCGACGACGGCCTCGATCCGGCGCAGGCCGACGACCAGCACGTGCTCCTCTTCCTCACCGTGCGCAACGACTCCGACCGCACGCTCCCCGCGCGCGAGCTCACCACCGGCCTGCTCGAGATCTCCGGCCTCGACGAGCCCGTCACGGTGACCGGCTCACCGCAGGCGGACATCACGCTCTGGAGCGAGGTCTACACCGACCACGAGCAGCCCCAGACCCTCGTCGGTCTGGGGCCCGGCCTGGAGCACCGGGTCGTGCTCCACCAGCCCGCCTCCGGACCGGCGCCGGAGGCGCTCACGGTCGAGATCCACGCCCGCACCTACCGGCAGAGCACCCTCGACGACACCATGCTCTGGGCCGACCCCACGCCCGTGACCACGGTCACGGTGCCCGTCGAGACCGCCTCCTCCCCCCTCTACGGCACCGGCGACGGCCGATGACCGGGCGCTGGACCGGGCGGCTCGGCACGACCGCCTTCATCCTCGCCGCGCTCGCGCTGGGCCGGGTGATCGGCGACGAGCTGCCGCGCCCCTTCGACCGCCTCAACGAGCCGCGGGACGTCGAGGTCGGCATCGGGGCGACCGCCGCGCTGCGGACCGCCGAGGTGTCCGTGACGCGCGTCCAGCTGGGGACCGCGCTGGCCGACACCTCCTCGACGCTGACCACGCCCGGTCTCTGGCTGGTGGCCGACGTGCAGCTCACCCCGACCGACGCCGACGCCTGGCTGGCGACCTGGGAGGTCGTCGGCGCCGACGGCCGGGAGTGGGGGCGCACCCGCCCGTTGCTGGACACCTGCCGCATCACGCCGCCGGGGATCACCCAGACCTGCGGCGTCGCCCTGGAGGTGGCGCCCGAGGCGCTGCCGGGTGCCCGGCTGCGACTGGCCACGCAGGAGGACGTCCGCTACGACGACCGGGCGGTGGTCGACCTCGGCCTCACCGAGGCGCACGTCGAGCAGGCCGGCGACGAGCCCCTGGAGATCCGTCCCTTCGACATGGTGGGCCGCCCGTGAGCGGCACGTGGTGGCGGCGCAACCGTCTGGCCCTCCTGGTCCTGCCGTTCGTGCTCACCCTGGTCGCGGTCACCGGCGCCTCGCGGCTGGTCAACTTCTGGTGGCCGACCCAGCTCCGCGACGCCACGGTGGGCGCCGTTGGCGAGCCGGTGCGGCATACCGTGCGCACCACCGACCTCGAGGGCACGCCCCTGACGTTCGACGCGACGGTCGTGGTCGGAGCGACCACCGAGGCCACGGACGTGACCGACGCCGACGGCATGATGCACCTCGTGCCGTGGGTCGACGGCACCCGCGTCTGGCGGACCGACCTGACCATCACCGCCCCGGTGGAGCACGACCCGTCCGGCTGCTCCGTCGAGGTGGTCGACACCCTCGGGCGCACGACGAGCTACAGCTCGGCCACGGTCGGGGCCGACGGGCTGCCCTTCACCGCCTGCTCCCCGCCGCGGCCGAGCGACACGCTCTTCGACGACACCTGGGTGCGCGAGGAGACCTACACGGTGCCGGTCCTGGTGCGGCTCACCGAGGACGTCGAGCCCGCCGAGCTGCGGCTGAGCTGGCAGCGGCCCGACTACGTGTCGGTGCCGCTGGAGGTGGCCGACGAGGGCTGAGCCCCCGCCGGGGCGTCGACGACGGGGCCGTCCTTCACCGCCGCGCCCTCCGCGGTCCCGCCCACGACGAGGAAGCGGTCGACCGCGGCCGCGACGAGCGAGACCACGAGCACCGAGCTCACCGCCGAGAAGAGGATCGACAGGTAGGGCGCCAGCGCGACCATGAGATCGGCGTCCAGCGGCGGCAGCACGGCCCGCAGCCCCTCGGCGACGAGCAGCTCGGACTGCCGCGCGAGCAGGAAGACCAGGCAGAGCGTGACCATCGGCACCAGCCCGGCGCGGGCCAGCGTGCGCAGCCCGGTGCCCAGGGTGGCGAAGCGCGAGGTGAAGTCGGCCAGCGGCTCGGCCAGCCAGGAGCGCAGCCACTCCGGCAGCAGGCTCAGCCGCTCCCTCGCCCGCGCGACCGCCCGGCGCTGCTCCAGGGCGCGCAGCCGCTGCGCCACCCGCTCGGGCACCGCGCCCGCGGGCGGCGGCGCCGGCTCGCCCAGCTGCCGGCCGTAGACGACGGCGCCGACGACCATCCAGGCGAGCGGCACCACGACGAGCGCGTCGACGTCGCCGAGCACGCCCCAGACCCAGGCGCCGAGGGTGTCGAGCAGGGAGCCGAGCGGGCCGAGCGCCGCGGCGAGCGCCGCCCACCCGTCGGCGAGGCCGTCGACGGCCCGGCGCTGCAGCAGCCAGTCCTGCGCGTCGTCCCACTGGCTGGCCAGCGACTTGGCGGCGAAGGCCAGCCAGACGACCTCCAGCCACGCGGCCAGGAAGCCGAGGCCGACGTTGCGCGACGGCAGGTCGAGGCGGTCCAGCAACCAGCGCAGCACGAGCGCCGTCACGACCGTGCCGACCAGGACCGGCGTCTCGACGGTGCCGATGGTCCGGGCGTCGGCGGTCTCGCCGGCGAACCAGTTGGTCGAGAGGAACTCGTCGGCGAAGGTCTCGTTGACGAAGCGGCGCATGTCGTCGCGCAGGTAGCCCTGCGCGGCGTAGATCGCCAGGAACGGGATCAGGGCGCCGGAGACCACCCGCAGCCGCTGCGACATCGTCTCCCGCACCGGGGTGCCGTCGACGTGGCGCAGCGAGGGCAGCACCGCGCGCAGCATGAGGATGAAGGCGGTCAGCGTCGCCAGCGGGGCGAGGGTGACGGTGAGCGAGGCGAGCACGGGGTGCTCCTTGCTCAGCTCGAAGCTGCCCCAGAGCACCAGCTCGCGCACCGCGGCGCCGAGCAGGAAGATCACGAGCAGCACCGGCCAGTGCGCGACCAGCAGCCGCAGACCGTCCAGGACGACGCCCAGCGCGGTCCGGACCGTCCGGGCGGCCTCCCCCAGTGCTCCCCTCACGGGGAGCGAGTGTATGCCGTGCCCGGGCGCCTCAGGCGAGCTCGGCCAGGACCTCCTCGAGCGCGTCGGCGAGGCCGTCCTCCTCGACCGGACCGGTGACGCGGTCGGCGGCCGCGACGACCTCCGGCGGGGCCTGGCCCATGGCGTAGCCGCAGGCCGCCCACTGGAGCATCTCGACGTCGTTGCGCTGGTCGCCGGCGGCGACGGTGCGGTAGGGCTCGACGCCGAGTCGGCGGCGGACCTGCTCCAGGGCGGAGGCCTTGCTCACGCCCTCCGGAGCGAGGTCGAGCCAGGCGCTCCAGCCGACGGCGTAGCCGACGCCGTGCAGACCCATCCGCTCGACGAGGGCGGAGAACTCCTCCGAGGTCGAGGAGGGGTCGCGGATCGTCACGCGGGTGACGGGGTCGACGAGCAGCTCCTCCATCGGCACGACGGTCTCCTCGCCCATGAGCTCACCGGGCGGGAAGGGGGTGCTGACCTTGAAGCCGACGCCGATCTCCTCGACCGCGATGAGCGCGTCGGGCAGCTCGCGCCGCAGCAGCGAGACGGCGGGGGCCGGGTCGAAGGTGACGACGTCGAGGATGCGGAAGCCGCCCTCGCCCTCCGGGTCGACCTCGACGGTGACGGCGCCGTTGGAGCAGACGACGGGGCGGCCGGGCGTGAGCAGGCCGAACTCCTCGAGGATCGGCCAGGTCGCGACGGTGGAGCGGCCGGTGGCGACGACGACGTGGACGTGCGGGAGGGCGTCGAGGCGGCGGACCACGTCGAGGACGCGCGGGGAGATCGCTCCGTCGTGGTGGATAAGGGTGCCGTCCACGTCGAGCGCGACGAGCAGGGCGCTGTCGCGCACCGGGTGGCGGGTGTCCGTCGGGGTCGTCTGGGCGCTGCTCACACCGCCGAGCCTAGCCTCCGGCGGACGGCCCGGCATCAGCGCGTGCGCCGTCGGAGCAGGCCCGCGACCTGCTCCGACGGCGTCCAGGCAGTCGCTCGCTCAGTCGCGCAGGCGCAGCGCCTTGCGCCACGTCAGGCTGCCGGAGGTGTGCAGCAGGGCCCGCTGGTAGAGGCGGCTGCCGAGGACGATGGTCAGCGCGCAGAAGGCGACGACGAGCGCCAGGGCCAGGGCCGGCTCCCACCAGGCGGTGTCGCCCTCGAGGATGCGGATCGGCATGAGGATGGTCGACAGGATCGGCACGAACGAGGCGACTTCGCGCCATACCCCCTCGAGGTTGATGCCGCCGAGCAGCGCGGCGACGAGCACCATCGTCAGCGGCAGGGTGGTCGACTGGAGGTCCTCGGTGCGGGAGGCGAGGGCGCCGGCGGCCGCCCAGACGCAGGCCAGGGCGAGGAAGCCGACGAGGAAGAACGGCAGGTACCAGCCGAGCGCCTCCGCCACGCCGGGCAGGGCGATGTCGAGGTCGGTGAAGGTGAGCCCGACGAGGGCCGCCGCGACGATGAGAGCCATCTGCCCCACCGCGAGGAGGGTGTTGCCCAGCACCTTGCCGAGGAGCAGCGAGCGGATCGGGATGGCGGCGGCGAGGATCTCCACGATCCGCGACTGCTTCTCCTCGACGACGCTGCTGGCGATCTGCATGCCAAACATCACCGCCGCGAAGTAGAAGACCATCGCGAAGCCGAAGCCCAGGAAGAAGAGCATCTGCCCGCCCATGCCCTCCTGCTCGCCCACGTCGACGGTGGTCAGCTGCGACCCCGCGGTCAGCTCTTCGAGGGTGGTGCCGGCGGCCGCCGCGTTGGCCTCCAGGGCCCGCTGCTGGACGGTGCCGGCGAGCGCGGTCTCCAGGGTCAGCGGCGGCTCGCCGTCGGCGAGCACCTCCCAGGCGCCGTCGGAGCCGACCAGCGCCACGTCGACGTCACCGTCGACCACGGCCACCTCGGCGGCGGCACGGTCGGCCATCCGCTCGGCGACCACGGTGGTCTCCTCCTCCCCGGACAGGCCCGGGAGGCCGGTGATCCCGGTCGCCGCCTCGTCGACGATCGCGGCCGCGGTGTCGTCCGTGACGGCGACGGTGTACTCGGTGCCCCCGCTGTTGAGTATCGCGGGCAGCACCATCGCGCCCAGCAGCAGGCCGACGGTGAGGACGGTGCTGACGAGGAAGGTCTTGTCGCTGAGCCGCACGCGGATCTCGCGTGCGGCGACGAGGGCCCACGGAGCGCGCGGCGGGGTGAGCCGCTGCCCGGTGCCGGGGTCCGTCGAGGCGGTCGCGGGGGTCTGCACGGTGGTCATGCCGCCACCTCTCGGTAGATCTCGGACAGGGACGGGACGATGCGGCTGAACTCGCGCACACCGCCACGGGCGACGGCGTCGACGAGCAGCCGCTCGGCGACCTGCTCGTCGGCGGGCTGCACGAGGGCGGTGGGGCCGTCGAGGTCGACGACCTCGATCCCGGGCACGCCGCGCACCCAGCCGGTGTCACCGGTCGTCGTGAGCCGGTAGCGCAGCGGCGCGGAGGCCCGCAGCTGCTCGGAGGTGCCGGACGCGACGACCCTCCCCTGGTGGAGCACGACGAGGGCGTCGCAGAGCCGGTCGACGAGGTCGAGCTGGTGGGAGCTGAAGAGCACCGGCACGCCCCGGGCCGTGTGCTCGCGCAGCAGGGCGCTCATCTGGTCGACGGCGGAGGGGTCCAGGCCCGAGAACGGCTCGTCGAGGATGAGGAGGGCCGGGTCGCCGAGCACCGAGGCGATGATCTGCGCCCGCTGCTGGTTGCCCAGCGAGAGGGTCTCGAGCTTGTCCTTGACCCGCCCCCCGAGGCCGAAGCGCTCGAGCAGCTCGGTCGAGCGCGCGCGGGCGTCGAGGGCGCTCATGCCGTGCAGCTGACCGAGGTAGGTGAGCTGGGCCAGCACCGGCTGCTTGGGGTAGAGGCCGCGCTCCTCGGGCATGTAGCCGAAGCGGCGGCGCTCGGCGGCGGTGACGGGGCGGCCCTGCCAGCGGACCTCCCCCGCGGTGGGCGCGAGCACGCCCATGACCATCCGCATCGTCGTGGTCTTGCCCGCGCCGTTGCCGCCGACGAAGCCGACCATGGCCCCGGTGGGCACGGTGAACGACACGTCGTCGACGGCCAGGTGGTCGCCGTAGCGACGGGTGAGCCCGGAGAGCTCGAGCATGGGGTTCCTCCTCGGTGAGCCTTCTGGGACAACGCTAGGGAGGAGAGGGCCGGGAGCACATCGCCCGCGGGTGGGAGATCGCTCTCCGTCCCCGGTCGGAGGGGGTATGCCGTGCTCAGCCGCCGGGCGAGACCAGCCCCGCCTCGTAGGCGGCGATGACCGCCTGCACCCGGTCGCGGACGCCGAGCTTGGCCAGGATGTTGGAGATGTGGGTCTTGACCGTCGCCTCGGTGACGTAGGCCTGCGCCGCGATCTCGCCGTTGGACAGGCCGCGGGCGACGAGCTCGAGCATCTCCCGCTCGCGCTGGGTGAGGTCGGGCAGCGGGACGGTGTCGGTCGGGGAGGGCCCATGCTCCGCCGGGGCCTCGCCCGCCCGCGTCATGCGGGCGATGACCCGGCGGGTCACCTCGGGGGCCAGCAGCGCGTGACCCTCGGCGACGGCGCGGACGGCGTCGACGAGGTCGTCGGGGTCGGAGTTCTTGAGCAGGAAGCCGCTCGCCCCCGCCTCGAGCGCCGCGAAGAGGTAGTCGTCGCGGTCGAAGGTCGTGAGGATGAGCACCCTGACGTCGGGATGGCCGGCGACGATCCGACGGGTCGCCTCGATGCCGTCGAGCACGGGCATCTGCACGTCCATGAGCACCACGTCGGGCTGCAGCCGCGCGACGGCCGCGGCGGCCTTCTCGCCGTCGGTGACCTGACCGACGACCTCGAGGTCGTCCTCGACCGAGAGGATCATCGCGAAGCCCTGCAGCAGCAGGGGCTGGTCGTCGACCAGCAGAACGCGCACGCTCACGCGCCCACCTCCACCGGCGCGAGCCCGGCGGGGCCGGAGCGCCTGATGCCGTCGAGCGGGCACCACAGCCGCACCCGCCAGCCCTGGGAGGCGGTGCGGGGGCCGGCTTCGACGCCTCCGCCGAGGTGGTCGGCGCGCTCGCGCATGCCGAGCAGGCCCAGCCCGGTGCCGGCCGTGCCGGCGCGCTGCAGTCCGTCGTCGACGACCTCGACCTCCAGCCGGTCGGCCTCCTCCTCCACCCGGACGACGACACTGACGTGCCGCGCCGTGGAGTGGCGGTGGACGTTGGCCAGGGCCTCCTGCACGACCCGGTAGGCCGACAGCTGCACCGGCGGCGGCACCCGCCCGGCGGCTCCCTCGCGGTCCTCGACGAGCTGGAAGGTCACCTCGCACGTCGGGGTCGTGGCGCCCGCGACCAGCGCGGGCAGGGCGGCCAGCGTGGGCTGCGGCGAGCGGTCGCCGGCCTCCTCGGGCCGGGCGCCGCCCGACTCCAGCTCGCCGCTGCGCAGGGTGCCGACGAGGTCGCGCATCTGGCCGACCGCCTCGCGGGAGGCCTTCTCGACCGTGCCGAGCGCCGCGCTGGCCGCGGAGGGGTCGCGCTCCATGACCCGGCGGGCCGCCGCGGCCTGCACGCCCATGACCGAGACGTGGTGGGCCACGACGTCGTGCAGCTCGCGGGCGATCCGCAGCCGCTCGGCGACGACGGCCTGGTCGCGCAGCTGCAGCGACTGGGCGGCGATCGTCCCCGCCTGCTCCACGACCCGCGCGGTGTTGCGGGCGCCCCGCCAGGCGAGCTGGCCGAGCAGGATCGCCCCGCCGAAGAACAGCCCGTTGTTGAGGAGCATGAAGCCGGCCACCGCGGTGGGCACGTCGAAGATGCCGATCTGCTCCGGGACGTCCTCGGCGAAGCGGGCGGTGAGCTGCTGCATACCGCTGCCGACCGCGTAGGCCCAGGCCACCCAGGCGACCATGAGGGCGATGACCAGACCCACGGCCGCGAGCAGCATCCGGCGGTCGCGGGCCCAGGCGACGCCGGAGAAGATGAGGAAGAAGTAGAGGAGCTGCATCGGCAGCGAGCTCATCGTCATCGGCAGGAGCACGCCGAGCGTGATCATGTGCACCCCGGTGACCGCGGTCACGAGCACCGGGTGGGTGCGCCGGACCAGCACGAGGGCGACGAGCGAGACCATGCCGAGGTACTGCCAGGCCACGCCGTGCGGCTCCTCGCTGAACGCGCCGAGGCTGCGCATGACCTCCGCGCCCAGCGCCACCGTGACCAGGCTGGCCAGGGCCAGCCGCACGTCACGGGCCTCGGCGACCCGCGGGCGCGGGCGCACCCAGTCCTCGTCGGTCCCGAACCAGCCCTCGATGCTCACCGACCCAGGGTAGGCAGCGCGGCGGGGCGGGCGCCTCCGCCGGAGGGCGGAGACGCGGGTCTCAGCCGGCCGTGGGCTCCGTCTGCGGACGGAGGACGGCCTTCCCGCCGAGGTAGGGACGCAGCGCCTCGGGCACGGTGATCGAGCCGTCGGCCTGCTGGTGGTTCTCCAGCAGCGCGATGATCGGGCGGGTGCTGGTGATCGCCGTGCCGTTGAGGGTGGCGACGGTCCGCGTGCCGCCGCCCTGCGGGTCGCGCTCGCGCACGGACAGCCGGCGGGCCTGGTAGGTCGTGCAGTTGGAGGTCGAGGTCAGCTCGCGGTAGGTGCCCTGGGTGGGGATCCACGCCTCGCAGTCGAACTTGCGGGCCGCGGGGCCGCCCAGGTCGCCGGCGGCGACGTCGATGACCCGGTAGGGGACCTCGAGGGCGTCGAGGATGCGGCGCTCGATGCGCAGCAGGTTGGCGTGCTCGGCCTCGGCGTCCTCAGGACGGCAGTAGACGAACATCTCGGTCTTGGTGAACTGGTGCACCCGGAAGATGCCGCGGGTGTCCTTGCCGTAGGAGCCCGCCTCGCGGCGGTAGCAGGTGGAGGTCGCGGCATACCGGAGCGGCCCGGCGGAGAGGTCGACGATCTCGTCGGCGTGCAGGCCGGCGAGCGCGACCTCGCTGGTGCCGGTCAGGTAGAGCTCGTCCGACTCGAGACGGTAGACCTCGTCGGCGTGGGCGTCGAGGAAGCCCGCCCCGGCCATCGCCTCCTCGCGCACCAGGGTCGGCGGCACGACGGGCACGAAGCCCTCCTCCGTCGTGATGTCGCGCGCGAGCGCCATGAGGGCGTGCTCGAGCTGGGCGCCGATGCCGAGCAGGAAGTAGAAGCGGGCGCCGGACACCTTGGCGCCGCGGGCGGTGTCGATGGCCCCGTGCAGCTCGCCGAGCTCGAGGTGGTCGCGCGGCGCGAAGCCCTCGGCCTCGAAGTCCCGGGGCGCGCCGATCTCCTCGAGCACGACGTAGTCGTCCTCGCCGCCGACCGGGACGCCCTCCATGACGACGTTGCCGATCCTGCGCAGCGCGGCCTCGCGCTCCGCCTCGGCGGCACCGGCCTCGGCCTCGAGCTCCTTGACGCGCGCGGCGAGGTCCTTGACCTCGGCGAGCAGCGCCTGCTTCTCCGCGCCCTGGGCCTGGGCGACCTTCTTGCCGAAGGCCTTCTGCTCGGCGCGGGCGGACTCGAAGCCGGCGAGGGCGGTGCGGTAGCGCTCGTCGGCGGACAGCACGACGTCGACCATCCCGGGGTCCTCGCCACGGGCCTGCTGCGAGGCGCGCACGCGGTCGGGGTCGTTCCGGAGCTCGCGAAGGTCGATCATGGGCGCAAGCCTACTGGCCCCGCGGCCGCTCTCCCCCGGCCCGTCGGCGCCGGGCTCGGGTCGCCGCGGCGGACGGGCGACGGCTACCGTGGCGGGTATGCAGAACGATGCGAGCTGGGCGTTGCTCGCCCTCGCCCTGGGCCTGGTGCTGGCCCTCACCGCCGCGGCCGCCTGGCTGGCGGTGACCGAGGTGCGGGCGGTGCGTCCGGCTCGCGCGGGACGCCGGGGCGTCGCGGTCGAGGGCGGCGTGGCCGCCGGGGCCGTCGAGCCGGGCGGTTCCGTCGCGGAGACCTCCGCCGAGGACGGCCGGCAGGACCGCGAGGACCACGCGTGAGCGCGGCGCCCGAGCAGGGCACCCGGCGCGCCGCGATCATCGTCAACCCGACGAAGTTCGACGACGTCGACAAGGTGCGACGGCACGTCACCGACCTCTGCCACCGGCACGGCTGGGCCGACCCGTTGTGGCTGGAGACGACCGCCGAGGACACCGGCGTGGGCCAGACCCACGAGGCCCTGGCCGCCGGGGTCGACCTCGTCTGCCCGCTCGGTGGCGACGGCACGGTCCGCACCGTCGGCGCCGAGATGGTGGGCTCGGAGGTGCCGATGGGGCTGCTGCCCGGCGGCACCGGCAACCTGCTCGCCCGCAACCTCGAGCTGCCCTTCCACTCCCTCGACCAGTGCCTCACCATCGCGCTGACCGGTCAGGACCTGTGGATCGACACCTGCCGGCTCGACCTGGTCCGACCCACGACCGCCGAGCTGCAGGCGCGTCTGGACGACGAGGACGACCCCTCCGAGAACGTCGACCTCGACGACGCCGTGGACGACCGCTTCTCCGACGCCGCCCGCGAGACGCACACCTTCCTCGTCATGGCCGGCCTGGGCTTCGACGCCGAGGTCATGGCCGGGGCGCCGGAGGGGCTCAAGGCCAAGGTGGGCTGGCTCGCCTACCTCGTGGCCGGGCTCCGCCACCTCAAGGGCCCGCAGTTCACCGTCGCGGTCAAGGTCGACGGCGGGCGCACCTTCACCCGCCGGGTCCGCAGCGTCATGGTCGGCAACGTCGGCAAGCTGCAGGGCGGCATGGAGCTGCTGCCCGACGCCCTCGCCGACGACGGCAGCGTCGACGCGGTGCTGCTCTCGCCGGAGGGGATCGTCGGCTGGGCCGCGACCTTCGGCCAGCTCGTCACCCGCCACCGGATCGGGCACTCGCGCGTCGACCACCTGCAGGGCCGGGAGGTCCGCGTGGTCTCCGACAAGCCGGTCGAGCTCGAGATCGACGGAGACACGCTCGGCTCGGCGACCGCGATCCGGGTGCTCGTGCAGCCGGGTAGCCTGCTCGTGCGGGTGCCGGCCGGGCGGCGCGCCGAGGTCCGCCGGTCGATCGACGCGCTGAGCGACCCAACGGAGGACGCGGGCGGCGGGGCGCAGCCCCACCACGACGACCGGCTGGTGCACGAGGGCTGAGGCGGCCGGGTCCGGCGCGTCAGTCGACGCCGAGCCCCTCCTCGCGCGCCCGGACGATCGCCGCTGCCCGGTGCGGCACGGCGAGCTTGGTCAGCACGTTGGCGACGTGGTTGCGCACCGTCTTGGGGCTGAGGACCAGGCGGCGCGCGATGGTGCTGTTGTCCAGGCCGCGTGCCATCAGGTCGAGCACCTCCCGCTCCCGGTCGGTCAGCTCGGGGAAGGGCAGCCGGACGGCGGTCCGGCCGCTCGCGAGCGTCGCCATCGCCCGGGCCGCCACCTCGCGACCCAGGATGAGCTCCCCGGCGGCGACCGACCGCACCGCCCGCTCGACCTGGTCCGGCCCCGCCGACTTGAGCAGGTAGCCGCGGGCACCGACCCGCAGCGCGGCGGCGACCGACTCGTCGTCCTCGTTGCTGGTGACCACGAGCACCGCCAGGTCGGGGTCGGCGGCGACCAGCTCGCGGGTCACCTCGATGCCGCTGCAGTCGCCCAGGTGCAGGTCCATGAGCACCACATCGGCGGTCCCGGGGCGCACCAGCTCCCGGGCCTCGGCCGCCGAGGCCGCCTGCCCGGCGACGGTGAGACCGGGCAGCGAGGACAGCAGCCCGACCATGCCGAGCCGGAAGAGGGGGTGGTCGTCCACCACGACCACACGCACGGTCCCGTCCACCTGGCTCGGCGTCGCGCTCGTCCCGACCCTCGCATCTCCCGTCCCGCTCATCGCACCTCCTCCATCAGGCTCACCTCTCCACCCGCCCCCGCCGCGAGGGGCAGGACGGCCTCCACCTCGGTCCCTCCCGGGACCAGCCGTTGCAGCCGCAGCGTGCCCCCGAGCTCCTCGGCCCGCTCGCGCATCGACCGGGTGCCGACGCCGGGCCGGGCGTCGTCGTCGACGCCCACGCCGTCGTCGCGGCACCGCAGGCGGAGGGTCGTCGCGGCCGCCTCCACGACCAGGTCGCAGCCCGGGGCACCGCTGTGGCGGGCGGCGTTGAGCACGGCCTCGGAGGCGATGCCGTAGGCCGCCGCCGCGAGGGGCGCGGGGAGCGGGACCGGCACGGCATACCGGAGCCGGACCGAGAAGCCGCTCTCGGCGTGCCGATCCACCAGCTCGAGGAGCGCCGGCTCCAGGCCGAGCTCCTCGAGGACCGGCGGGAGCAGGGCGCGGGAGGCGGTGCGGACGTCCTCGACCCGCTGCTCCAGCTCGCGCTGCAGCGCCTCGATCATGGTGCGGGCGGCAGCGGGATCGGTCTCGACGAGGTTCGCGACGCCCTGGAGACCGAGCCGCAGCCCGGAGAGCCACGGACCCAGGCCGTCGTGCAGCTCGCGGCGGATCACCCGCCGCTCCTGCAGCCGGGCCTCGGTGAGCCGGGCACGGGTGCGCTCGAGGTCGGCCGCGGTGCGCCGCATGAGGAGAGCCGTGGCGACGATGCCGGACAGCTCGTCGAGGGCCGTGCGGGTGCGGGGGTCGAGGGCCTCCCCCGGGCGCGGGGTCGCGGCCAGCGTCCCGACCGGGCGCGACCCGGCGGCGAGCTCGACCGAGACCGGCTGGGCGGTCGGGGCGCCGGAGGACGCGAGCACCTCGCCGCCGGGGTCGAGCACCCGCACCGACTCCAGCCGCAGGGCGCCGGCCACCTGCTCGGCGAGGGAGGCCAGCAGCCGGTCGGGGTCGACGGCGCGGCCGAGCTGGCTGCCCAGCCGGCCGGCGACGCGGGTCGGGTCGGCGACGCCGTAGACGAGGCGATGCACCCGCCGCTGCAGCCACAGCCGGCTGGGCTGGACCGCGACGACGACGACCGCGGTGGCGATGGTCCGGGCCCAGCCCTCCCCCGGCACCACCCGGGCCAGCAGCACGCTCAGCACCAGGTAGAGGGCACCGAGGCCCAGGGTGAGCGCCGTTCCCAGGAGCGCGCGGGAGACGGCCACCTCGACGCCCCACAGCCGTTGGCGCAGCACCACCGACAGGATCGCGGCGGGGAAGAGCGCCTGGCTGGCCAGGTGGAGGGCGGGGGTGACCCAGATCGGGGTCAGCTCGGGCGGCAGCACGAGCGGCACGAACGACAGGGCCAGCACGAGGGTGCCCAGTGCCAGCCACCCCAGCCCGACCGCCTCGTGCTCGGGAGAGCGGCGGCGCCGCACCTCCACCGCGAGCGCCGTGAGGAGCCCGCCGACGACCGCCACGCCGACGACCATCATGAGGGTGCCGTAGCGCTGGGTGAGCGAGGACACCAGGGCGGCGACCGCGACGAGCCCGCCGACGACCGGGGCCCAGCGCGCGGGCCCCGTCGCGGGCCGTTCCCGCACGAGCCACGGCACGACGAGGAAGAGCGCGAGCGTGCCCGGGATCCACGCCCAGCCGAAGGTGTAGGCGAACGCCCCCGGGTCGAGGCCCCGCGCCTCGGCCAGCACCTGCCAGCCGCCCCCGGCTGCCGCCAGCCCGCCACCGAGGGCCGTCAGCGCCAGCAGGTAGCCGACGACGTGGCGACGCCGGCTGAGGATCAGGGCCGCGGTGGCGCCGTAGACGACGGCGACCGTCGCGTCGACGACGAGGAAGAGCGCATCGGGCCCGAGGACCGGCCGCGCGGCCGCGAACATCGCCGTGCCGGCGATCCCGAGAGCACCCGCTGCCACCACCAGCACGACCACCGGGGCCTCGGACGCGATGCGTCCGACGCCCCGGCGGCTGCTACCCATGTGCACCCCTGCACGCCATGGGTGAACTGTAGGGACTGGCAGCCCCGTCGTGCGCGATCCCGAACGGGTTCACCGACGGCGCTCGCCGACCAGCAGGCCGAGAGCGACGACGAGCAGCCAGACCGGGCCGACGAAGCCGGCCATGTACTGCAGCGGCGAGATGCCGACCAGCAGCGTGAGCCCGCCGAGCGCGAGGCTGGCGATCCCCAGGCCCTTGCCCATCGCCCCGTGGCGCACGGCGGCCAGACCGACCGCGACGCCCGCGACGCCGGCGGTCACCCACAGCCATGCGATCGTCGCCACCCAGTGGGAGTAGAACGACGCGTCGCTGGGGACGAGCAGCTCGGGGGTGAGGAAGCCGAAGACGAACTCGGTGTTGAGGCCCGACCCCAGGACGAGCACCGCCGACAGCACCGTCAGGGCCAGCGCGGCGACGGTCCCGTGCAGCGAGCCGGCGGGCGCCTGCGCGGCGAGGCGCCGGGCCAGCCCGGCGGCGAACGGCAGCAGCAGCACGGCCGCCAGGACCGTCGCGAGGTGGAAGCCGATGAGGTTGGGCACCATGTCGCCGTAGTGCTCGACCACCTGCTCGGCGGTCAGCGGCGAGTCCGGGTCGTTGGGCGGCGAGACGGACAGCGAGAGCCCGATGCTCGCGGCACCCGCCACGCCGGCGGCGACCCCGGACAGCGCCCAGCCCCTGCCCCCCTGGCGGGCCTGGCTGCGCGAGGTCGTCGCGGTCTCGGTCGGAAGAGTTGCGGTCACGGTCGTTCTCCTTCACGCCCGCGCTGTCCCGACGACCACCCTGGTCGCCCGCACGGGCTCGACACCTACCGTGCGGCGCCCGGCGTCCCGGGTGACAGGGCCCGATGTCCCGACCTCCCGGGCAGTTCCGCCGGGACCAGCAGCGGGTGCCTCGGACCGTCAGGAGGGCGGGCCGCCGCGCGCCGCGTCGAGCGCCTCGCGCTCCTCGGGCGTGAGCACCACCTCGGAGTCGCCGCCGACGACCCCCTTGGCGTAGGTGCGGCTCTCGCCCCGGGCGTGGATGGAGCTGATGACCAGCCCGTCACCGGCGTCGTCGACCAGGGCGGCGCTGAACGACATCCGCCCGCCCATGTCGCCGAAGGCGTCGTAGCGGACCACCGCCACGTGCCGCAGCGCGCCGGCCAGGTCGGAGCGCACGGCGCGCAGCTCGTCCTCGAGCTCGAGCAGGCGCTCGGCGCCCGGGCCGACGGGCGTGCCGGAGTCGAGGAGGCGGGCCAGGCGCCGGTCGACCACCCGCATCCGCTGCCACGCGACGGCCGCGAACAGGATCGCCAGCACGGCGACACCGACGGCGGTCCACGCCAGCACGAGGGGGTCGAGGGAGGCCACGACCCGAGGGTATGCGGTGCCCGCCCCCTCCCGGCGCAGGCTCGGTGAAGACGCTGGTCAGCGCGCCACCCGCCGTGGCACCATGCTGCTGGCCGACGCGGGGCCGGCCGACCCCGGTCCTCCCGTGGCGGCCGACCTGCGGGGATGCGACGGGGAAGGACACCGATGTTCTGGGCGCGACGGATGGCGTGGGGTCTCGTGCTGCTGGTGCTGGGGTCGTGGCTGGCCGCGCTCGCGGCGTCGGGGATCGGGGCCGCGCCGCGGCTGACCGACCCGACGGCGGTGCTGGGCGGCACGGCGGACCCGGTGCTGGAGGGTGGGGGCGACGAGGACGGAACCGGCGGGCCGGACGAACCCCTGGACGCGCCCAGGGTGGTCCTGGTCGGCATACCCAACCTGACGTGGGACCTCATCAGTCGCGACATGACGCCGACCATGAGCAACCTGGCAGGCTCCGGCGGCTCGGCAGCGCTGGTGCTGCGCGGCACCCACGAGGTGACCTGCGTGGCCGACGCCTGGCTGACGCTGGGGGCCGGGCAGCGGGCGGCGGCGGACGTCGCGGGCTGCGGCGACGCCGGGTCCGACGCCGCCGCGCTCGGCGACCTGCTCTCCGAGGACGCGGTGGACGGGGAGGCGTGGAGCCGCTGGCAGGAGGCCGCCGCCGACCGGTCCCTCCGGGGCGAGCTCGGCACGCTGGCCGCGCTCGCCGAGGCAGGAGGCACCTGCGTGTCGGCCTCGAGCGGCCCGGCGCTGCTCGGGGCGACGGACGCGGACGGGGAGGCACGGCTCTTCGGCGAGGACGGGAACATCTGCGCGATCCACCTGGTGAGCGCGGCGCCGGTCGCCGAGCCCGAGGACGAGGACGTCGAGCTGGGCAGCACGGGCAACCCGGTCACCGGCGAGAAGATGACCGAGGCCGCGGCCGACCGGGTCGTGAGCAGCGCGCTGTCGGGGCTTGGACCCGACTCGACGCTGGTCGTGGTCGGGATGGGCCACACCTCCGACCGGGCCGAGGCCATGGCGCTGATCGTCGTGCCGGCCGAGGACGCGCGGAGCGGTCTGCTGTCGTCGGGCTCCACGCGGCAGGAGGGGCTCGTGCAGCTGACCGACCTCACGCCGACCCTGCTCGACCTGGCGGGGATCGACCCCGCGGACGTCGACACCGACGGGCTGCTCGCCGGGCAGCCGGTGACGATCGAGGACGCGACGGACGACCGCCAGGTCGAGGTGGCCCGTGACCTGTCGACCGCCTCCGCGCTGGCGAAGTCGTCGGTCCTCCCGGTGATCGGCATCCTCGCGGCCCTGGTCTTCCCGCTGCTCCTGCTGACGGCGCTGCTGCGGCGGGGCGCGTGGTTCCGCGCCGTGGTGACCTTCGCGATGGCGGTGCCCGTGGCGACCTTCCTCGCCGGGCTGGTGCCCTGGTGGCGGGCCGGCTCGCCCGTGACCATGCTGACCCTCGACGTGGTCGCCTTCGCCGTGGTGGTCGCGCTCTTCGGCCTCCTGGGTCCGTGGCGGACCTCGCCGCTGGGGCCGCCCGCCGCCGTGGCGGCGCTGACCCTGGCGGTGCTCGGGGTCGACCTGCTCTGGTCGGCGCGTCTCGGGCTGGTGTCCGTCCTCGGGCTGCAGCCGCTGACGGCCGGGCGCTTCTACGGGCAGGGCAACGTGGGCTACGGGATCGCGCTGGGGTCCTTCGTCGTGCTGGCCGCGGCCCTGCTGACGTGGCTGCGTCCCGACGGCGGGAACGCGGCCGGGCGGGCGGGGGTGGCGAGCCCCGGTGCGCGAGCGGCCCGGGCGGGTCGGGACGCCGACGCCCCCCGACCGGCCGGCCCGCGCGAGGCCGCGCTGGCGGTCGGTCTGCTGGGTCTGGCGTTCCTGCTGCTCGGGGCCGCGCCGATGGCCGGGGCCGACTTCGGCAGCGTGCCCTCGACCGTGGTCGCCGCCGGTCTCCTGCTGCTCGTCGCGCTCGGGGTGCCGTGGAGCGCCCGCAACCTGCTCGGTCTGGCCGCGGTCGCCGTGGTCGTGGCCGCGCTCGCGATGGTCCTCGACTGGCTGCGCGGGGCCGAGCGCCGGACCCACCTGGGCGACTTCGTGCAGAGCGTGATCGACGGCGACGCCCTCGGAATCGTCGGGCGCAAGCTCGACCAGAGCCTCGGCATCCTGCTCGACTACCCGTTGTCCTGGCTCGCGGTCCTCGCGCTCGTGCTCGTCGCGGTCGTCGTGATCCGGCGCCCGGCGTGGTCGACGCCGCTGTGGCAGGAGCCCGGGACACACCCGGCCTTCGTCGCCGGGCTGGTCGCGATCGTGCTCGCGTGGGCGCTCAACGACTCCGGCATCGCGGTCGTCGCGCTGGCGCTGGCCATGCTCGTCGCGGCGGCGCTGCACGTCCTCGGGCGGTCGCTCGCACGACGCTGAGGAGGCCTCGCTCGAGCCTCGGACGGAGTGGTGACTTGTGGTCACCATGACGACCACAACTCACCACTGTGTCAGCGGGACGCGGTCGATCGGGTCGGTGACCGGGCCTCGACTCCCCTACAGCTCGTGCCAGGTGCCGCCGCGGCGCGGGACCGCCCGGGACAACCGGCCGGCACGGCCCGCCACGCGGGTGCCCGCCTGCTTCGCCCGGCCGGCCACCCGGCCCGCGGCGGCGGAGCGCTGCAGCAGCGCTCGGCTGACGTCGGCGAGCTGGCGGGCCCGGTGCACCTGCGACGCGAGGTCGCGGCCGGTGACCCGGTGGCGCAGCTCGCACGGGACCTCGACCACGCGGCCACCGGCGCGCAGCACGTCGACGGTCAGGCCGACCTCGACGCCCCAGCCGGAGGCGAGCGGCATCGCGGCGTCGAGGGCCGCGCGGGTGAGGCAGCGCTGGCCCGACAGCGGCTGCTGGGGGCTCCAGCCCGTCAGCCGCGCGATGCCCTCGCGAGCGGTCCTCACGACGATCCCGAAGCCGCCGCCGGGCCGGTCCTGCGGCGGCAGCACGGCGATCGCCATGTCCGCCTCTCCGGCCAGGACGACGTCGACCAACGGCCCGAGGTTGGCGGCCGAGGACTCGAGGTCGGCGTCGACGAAGAGCACCGGGGCGCCCGGAGCCAGCTCGGCCGCGCGCGCGGCACCGGTGGTCATGGCCGCCGCCTTGCCCCGGTTGCGGGGGTGGCGGACGACCTCGACCTGACCGGTCCACTCGGCGACGGCCGCCGTCTGGTCCTGCGAGCCGTCGTCGACGACCACGACGTGCTCGACCCGGGGCAGCTGGCGCAGCGCGGCGACGGTGGTGCCGACCCGCGCCTCCTCGTCCTTGGCGGGCACGACGGCGACGACGCCGCGTGCGGGGAGAGGTGCGTTCACGCCATACCCCGGGAGGTCAGCGCAGCGTGACCTGGCGAGAGATCAGGCCGTCGCGGGCCCGGCGCTCGTCGGTGGTCAGCGGCTCGTCGACGGTCAGCGCCTTCTCGTAACGCGCCTGCAGCTCGGCGAGCGCGGACGAGTGCGACGCCGGCTCGGCGGCCGGGTCGACCTCGAGCACCGGCACCAGCAGGCCGTTGGCGCGGAACGCACCCAGCAGCTCGCTGCCCTCGCCGAGGGTGTGCTCGCCGGCAGCCTGCAGGCGGGCCATCGCCTGGACGGCGGTGTCCTCGTCCTCGGAGAGGATCCAGCGGATGTAGGCGCGACCGGTCATGAGGCACCAGTAGGCCGACGGCGCGCCCCCGAGGCGGACCATCGGGACGGCGTTCTCGTTCATCGCCGCGAGCGCCTCCTTCTGCTCCTCGGTGGCGTCCTCGCCGAGCCAGAAGCCGAAGTCGTCCTCGACCGTGACCTCGAGGCGCTGCCCCTCGAGCAGGAGGTCCTGCAGGCGCGGGGTGTCGGCGGTCGCCGGGCGCACGGAGTTGATGGCGGAGCCGGGCTCGGACGCGAGCGCGACGAGCAGCGCCTGCGCGATGTCGCGCGAGGCGTCGCCGCTGGAGGTGCGCGACTGCATCGCCACGAGCACCTCGCCGGTGTCGCGGTGGACCGCGGGCACGGCACCGGGCAGGACGGTCACCAGCGTGACCTCGTGCTCGCCGGCCGGCACGGGGCGGCCCTCGACCTCGGTGCTCTCCGGCACGACGACGGTGACCTTGGCCGTCGCGGTGGGGAGGATCTCCCGCATCGCGACCCAGTCGGCCTCGTCGGCCAGGCCCTCGAACGGACGCGCGACGTAGGGCGCGCGCCTGGCGGCCTTCGTGCCAGCAGCCTGGCCCTTCTTGCGTGATGCCTTACCCATGCGGGGGAGTCTACGTGCGCCGTTAGAGTGCGGAGGCATGAGCAAGAGCGACGACCTGCTCCCCTGGGCACCGGCACCCGGTCACGGCGACGAGGTCCTGTATGCCGTGGACGGCCCCCTGGGGCGGGTGCGCCTCAACCGGCCCCGCGCCATCAACGCCCTCGACCGGCCCACGATCGACTCGCTGCTCGACCGGCTGGGCGCATGGGCGGCCGACGACGCGATCGCCGCGGTGGTGATCGACGGCGCCGGCGAGCGGGGGCTGTGCGCCGGCGGTGACGTGCGCGCGCTGCGCACCTCGATCGTCGAGGGACGGCAGGACGAGGCGGTCGACTACTGGCGTGCGGAGTATGCCGTCAACGCCCTCGTCGCCTCCTACCCCAAGCCCTACGTCGCCTGGATGGACGGCATCGTCATGGGCGGGGGCGTGGGCGTCTCGGCGCACGGCTCGCTGGGCATCGTCACCGAGCGCACCCAGCTGGCGATGCCGGAGACGATCATCGGCTTCTTCCCCGACGTGGCCGGCCTGTGGTTCCTGTCCCGCTCCCCCGGCGAGATCGGCACGCACGTGGCGCTCACCGGCACCCCGGTCGGCGGGGCCGACGCCCTCGCGCTCGACATGGCCGACGTGCTCGTCGCCTCCTCGTCCAAGGACGCGGTGCTCGCGGCGCTGCGCCAGGACCCGACGCGACCCGCCAGCGAGCTGGCCCAGGTCGTGGGGCAGCAGCACGGGGACTGCTGGCTCGAGGACAACCGGTCGTGGATCGACGAGTGCTACGTCGGCGACGACGCGGCGGCGATCCTCGAGCGGCTCCGTGCGCACGCCACCCCCGAGGCGCAGGAGGCTGCCGGGACGATCGCGGCGCGGTCGCCGCACTCGGTCGCGGTCACCCTCGAGGCGCTGCGGCGGGCGCGGACGATGACGGTGGAGCAGGTGCTGGAGCAGGACCTGGTCCTGGGCCGGGCGTTCGCGACCCATCCCGACTTCGTCGAGGGCGTGCGTGCGCAGCTCGTCGACAAGGACCGCTCGCCACGCTGGATGCACGGCTCGCTGGCCGAGGTGCCCCGCGAGGAGGTGCTGGCCGCTTTCGGCGAGCGCTGAGGTCGGGGCCGGCCCAGACCCCCGGCGGCCCGGGCGGGTGCGCGAGCCCCCGTCTCAGCCCAGCAGCCCCTGCTCCCGCGCGACGGCCGCCGCCTCCGTGCGGCCGCTCACGCCGAGCTTGGCCAGGATGTTGGAGACGTGGACGCTCACGGTCTTGGTCGAGATGAAGAGCTGCCGGCCGATCTCGCCGTTGGTGCGCCCGGCGGCGACGAGCTCGAGCACCTCCCGCTCGCGCGGCGTCAGCTCGACCACCGGGGCGGGGCGTGCCGACGCGGCCGGAGCGGTCGCGGATCCACCTGACGCACCTCGCGGCCGTCGTCGCCCGACGCCGCCCAGCTCGGCCAGCAGCGGCAGCGCACCGAGGCGCTCGGCGACCTCACGGGCCTCCTCGACCAGCTGGCGCGAACGCGCGGCGTGCTCCGGCCCGGCGGTGACCAGCACCGACGCCAGGCGCGAGGCCGTGCGGGCCCGCTCGTAGGCGTGTCCCAGCCGTTCGAAGCCGTCGAGCGCCGCCTCCCAGGCCGTGACCAGCTCGTCGAGCGGCGGCGGGTCGGCGTCGGCCCGCCAGCGCAGGCGGAGGTGCTCGGCATGGTGGCGCAGGTTCCACGCCACACCCTCCGGACCGTCCTTGCGGTCCAGCTCGTGGCGCCGCCCCGCGACGGCCTCGCGGTCCTGCACGAGGCGTTCACCCACGAGGACCAGTCGGTCGCGCTCGGGGCCGGCCGCGGTCGCGGCACGGGCGGCGAGCTGCCCCAGCAGCAGCGCGCCGAAGCGCACCTGGGCGGGAAAGCTCGAGACGTGCCAGAGGTCCTTGACCGCCGAGGTGGCCCGGTCGTAGGCCGCGATGGCGCCGTCGAGGTCGCCCGCGTCGCCGCGGACGTCGATGGCCGGCCCGGTCGCCAGCACGACGGCCCAGCCGTCCCGGAAGGTCGACCGGGGCAGCGACTCCAGCACCGCCGTCGCCGAGGGGTCGCCCCGCCCGGCGAGGGTATGGAGCCCCAGCCCCGTCAGCATGGGCGCCAGCACCGCGGGTGGCGTCTCGCCCGAGACGTCGGCCAGCCGGTCGACGTCCCCCCAGTCGCCGACGAGATAGGCGCAGATGCCGCCCAGCACGCGCGCGTCGAAGCCGAAGGGCGCCCAGGGCCGGCCGTGCTCGCGCGCCAGCTCGACGGCCTCGCGGTAGTAGGGGCGGGCCTCCTCGTAGCAGGCCTGCTCGTAGAGGATGCCGCCCATCTGGTGCAGCGCCCGGACCAGGCCGATGGTGTGGCTGGAGCGGCGCAGCCGGCGGATGACGTCGGACATCGCCTCGACCGCCGCGTCGGGCTCGCCAACGAACGACTTGAGCCGTCCCAGGATCGTCGCCGCCTCGTCCTGCAGGCGCTCCAGCCCCAGCTCGGCCGCCAGCTCGGAGGCCGCGGTCGCCGCACGGGTCGCCACCTCGAAGCGGCCGCGCTCGGCCAGCGCGCGGGAGTGGACGGCGAGCGCGCGGGCGCGCCGCTTGGTGCGCTCGTCGTGCAGCAGGTCGAGGGCCTCCTCGCTGGCGGCCAGGGCGCTGACGCCAGGCTCGTCGACGAGCAGCGCGGCGTGGGCGAGCGCGACGAGCAGGTCGGCGCGGGCGGAGGCCTCGGGGTCGGTGGCGCCCGTGGGGCCGGCGACGGGCACGAGCCCGCCGGAGAGCACGACGGTGGCGGGGTGGTCGCCGTCGGCGCGGCCACCCCCGACGGGGCCCGCCTCCGAGCGCAGCAGCTTGACGGCCCGGGGACCTTCCCCGGCGGTGACGAGCGCCTCGGCCGCCTGGATGACCACCGACGTGCGAGCGACCTCGGCGCGCTCGGCCACGCCGGGCACGTCGAGCAGCTCCAGCGCCGTGAGGAAGTGGCGGGCCGCCTCGTCGGGACCGCCGACCCCCAGAGCTTCCTCGCCCGCCTGCACGGAGGCGCGGACCGCGGTCACGGGGTCGTGGCCGGCGCGGGCGTGGCGCGCGAGCTCGGCGGCAGCACCGGGCACGCGACCGTCGCCCAGCGCGCGGGCGCAGGCGGCGTGGATGCGGGCGCGTTCGCCCGGCAGCAGGTCGTCGTAGACCGCCTCGCCGAGGAGTGCGTGGCGGAAGGAGTAGCTGGCGTCGGGCTGCGGCAGCAGGATGTTGGCCTCGACCGCCGCGCGCAGGGCCTCGTCGAGGGCGGAGCCGGCGAGGTCGACGACCTCGGCCAGCATCGTGTGGGAGACCCGGCGCCCGATGCAGGCCGCGGCGCGAACGACCGCGCGGGCGTCGTCGGGCAACCGGTCGAGGCGGACGAGCAGGAGGTCGGCGAGGTCGGTCGGCAGGGCGTCGTCGCCGAGCTCGCGGGCGACGACGAGCTCCTCGGCGAAGAAGGCGTTGCCCTCGGCGCGGCGGACGATCTCCTCGACGGCGCGGCCGTCGGCCAGGCCAGGACGCACCGCGCGGACGAGCGCCCGCACGTCGGCGTCCTCGAGCGGGGTGAGGTGCATGCGGTGCACTGCGGGCATCCGGCCCCACTCGGCCACGGCCGGGCGGAGCGGGTGGCGGCGGTGCAGGTCGTCGGCGCGGTAGGAGGCGACGACCGAGACGGGCGTGGTGAAGCCGCGGGCGAAGAGGAACGCGAGCAGGTCGCGGGTGGAGCGGTCGGCCCAGTGCACGTCCTCGACGACGAGCAGCAGCGGGCGGTCGGCGCCCAGCGCCTCGAGCGCGGCGTGCAGCGACTCGAAGAGGTCGGCACGGACGGCGCCCTCGTCGGTCTCGCGCGGCAGCAGCGGGGCGCCGTCGGCGAGGGTGCGCGAGGCGGGGCCGGACGTGGCCAGCCCGTCGAAGGCGTCCTGGTCGCGGCCGTGCGCGGCGCTCAGGACGCGCCCTGCGGGCAGCAGGCGGCCCAGGCCGGGGTGGTGGGCGACGAGCGACGCCACCAGGTCGCGGGCGTCGTCGTCGAGCCGGCCGAGGATCTCGGTGAAGGGCAGCAGCGGCAGCGCGCTGTCGCCGAAGTCGAGGCAGTGGCCGACGAGCACGCGCCAGCCCTGTCCGCGGGCGCGCGCGCCGAGCTCGCGCAGCAGCCGGGTCTTGCCGACGCCGGCGTCGCCGCCGAGCACGACGGGGGCCGGCCTCGGGTCGTCCCCGAGACCGACCCTCGCCTGCAGCTCCGCGAGCTCTCGGTCGCGGCCCAGCAGCGGCGTCGATGCGCGCTCCTGTGGTGTCACGTCCCCCATCATCGCGGCCAGCACGGACAGGTCCAGTCCTTTATGGGCCGTGGCGGGCGACGTGTCGGTGCTCACCGGGCCCCGACGACGGCGCCGCGGCGGGCGAGGTGCTCCGGCCGGTGAGCGCGGCGAGCGCTGGCGGTTCGGACGCGACGGCGCAGGCCCAGGAGCCGGCCGCCACCCCACGCGCGGCGGAGCTGCTCGCGACGGTAGGTGTTCTCGACGTCCAGGAAGGCACTGGTGACGAACATGGTCTTTCCTCTCGCTGACGGACCCGGACGGGCCCGACACCAGCAAGATTCGTCCTCTGAGGTAGGCCGGGACATCGGACGAGATCCCTATCTCTGCCCGGCCGACTACCTCAGATCGCGCCGGTCTCCCTACCTCAGAGGTGCCTCAGAGGGGTATGCCGTCGCCGCCCAGCCTGGTCTGTCCCGGCGACACGCCCGGCTGGACCGGCTGGAGCGAGCACGTGCACGCTCGGGCCGACGAGATTGGGCATGTCGCCGGGACGAAGCGCTACGCGCAGCCGCCGTCGCGGCGGATGCGGAGGGCCGTGCGGGCCTCCTCGATCTCCGCCCACGGGATCGTCTCGGTGTCACGCTCGAGGGTCTCCTCCGGACCCTTGCCGGCCAGCAGGACGGTGTCGTCCGGGGCGGCGCTGCAGACGACGTGGCGGATCGCCTGCACGCGGTCGCCGATCGAGACGAAGTTGTCGCGGCCGGCCTCACGGGCGCCGCGCTCCATCTCGTCGAGGATCTCCTGCAGCGGCGTGGTGCGGTGGTCCTCCTCGGAGAAGACCGCGTGGTCGGCCAGGCGGGTGGCGACCTCGCCCAGCGGCGCGCGCTTGGAGGGGTCGCGGGGGCCTCCGGCGGAGCCGATGACGACCCACAGCGCCCCGTCGGTGGTCACGCGCACGGTCTCCAGCGCCTTCTCCAGGCTGGGCGGCGTGTGGGCGAAGTCGACGATGACGCGCGGCTCGCCGGGGTGGCGCTCGACCATCTCCATGCGCCCGGCGACGCCGCCGAAGGACGCGAGCGCCTCGACGAGGTCGGCGGTCGCGACGCCGGTGGCAGCGACCCCGGCCATCGCGGCGAGCGCGTTGGCGACGTTGAAGCGGCCGATCATCGGCAGCGAGGCGGCGAACTCGCCGTCGGGGGCGTGCAGCGTGAAGGTGATCGCCTCGGCGCCCTCCACGACGTCGGACGCGCGCCAGTCGGCGTCGGAGCCCTCGGCGGAGTAGGTGGTGACGGCGCGGCCGCCCTCGGTCGCCAGCGGCAGGAGCCGGTCGAACCACGGCTGGTCGTCGACGTTGAGCACGCTGTGCGCGGCCCGCTGGACGAGCTTGGCCTTGTCGGCGAAGTACTGCTCCATCGTGCCGTGGAAGTCGAGGTGCTCCCCGGTGAGGTTGGTCCAGATGCCGACGTCGTAGGAGACGCCGCGGACCCGGTCCATGGCCAGCGCGTGGGAGGACGACTCGACCACGGCGTGGGTGGCCTCGTGGCGGAGCATGTCGCGCAGGATCTGCTGCACCTGCGGCGCCTCGGGAGTGGTGAAGTGCGAGGGCGGCTGGCGCAGGAGGCCGTCGGGCAGCTCGTAGCCGATCGTGGACAGCAGCCCGGTGGGGCGGCCGGTGGCGCGCAGCAGGTGGAGGGCCAGGCAGGAGGTGGTCGTCTTGCCGTCGGTGCCGGTGACGCCCAGCACGACCAGGTCGTCGCTCGGGCGGCCCAGGATCGCGGTCGCGGCGTCGGCGAGCGCGGCGCGGGCGTGCGGGACCTCGAGGTACGGCAGCGGGCAGATCGCGCCCTGCGGCAGGCCCTCGCCGATCACGACGACGGCGCCGGCCTCGGCGGCCTCGCCGATGAAGTCGTGCCCGTCGAAGCGCGCGCCCTTGATGGCCACGAAGGCCTGGCCGGGGCGGATCCAGTCGGCCTGGTGGCTGACGCCGGTGACGACGGTCTCACCGACGTGACCGGTGCGGTCGTCGAGGGAGGAACCCAGGGCGGCGGCGAGGTCGGCGAGCTTCATGGCGCACAGACTAGGCCAGAGCACGCCGACGGGCGGGCGCCCCCGCCGAGGGGGACGCCCGCCCGTGGTGCGGACCGGCGGACCGGGGCTCAGCCCTTGACCGCGCCCGACGTCATACCGCGCACCAGGAAGTTCTGGAGCACGAAGAAGACGATCATCGGCAGCACCATCGAGATGAAGGCACCGGCCGTGAGCAGCTCGGCACCCTGACCCTGGGTGCCCAGCAGCTGCTGCAGCTTGACGATGACGGTCGTGTTGTTGTTGGTCAGGAACAGCTTGGCGATGAGCAGGTCGTTCCAGACCCACAGGAACTGCAGGGTGGCGAAGGCCGCCATCGCCGGCATCGCCATCGGGGCGATGAGCTTCCAGAAGATCTGGAAGTTGGAGCACCCGTCGATCCGCGCCGACTCGACGACGCTGAACGGCAGCGAGGCCATGTAGTTGCGGAGGACGTAGATGCACAGCGGCATACCGAAGCCGGTGTGGAGCAGCCAGACCGCGAGGTACTGGCCCGAGATGCCCAGGCCGCGCGGGCCGAGCAGGTCGAGCAGCGGCTGGAAGGCCACCTGGATCGGCACCACCATGACGGCCACGATCACGATGAAGAGCACGTCCTTGCCCTTGAAGTCCATGAACGTGAACGCGTAGGCGGCGAACGCCGCGAACATGATCGGGATGATCGTCGCGGGCACGGCCACCAGGATCCCGTTGAGGAAGGCGGTGCCGAGGTCGGCCTGCTCGAAGACGGCCCGGTAGTTCTGGGTCGTCCAGCCGCCGACCCACAGCGCCTCCCACCAGCCGGAGGTCTCGGCCGCCGACCGGGTGCGGAAGCTGGTGATGAGCAGACCGATCGTGGGCAGCGACCACAGCACCACCAGCAGGAGCATCACGATCATCGCGACGGGGCTGCGGGGGCGCCCGTCCTTCATCCGGCCCGCGTTGCGACGCCGGGTGGCCATGACCTCCTGGGCCGTGGGGGCCGACTCTGTCGTCGCGCTCATCGCTGTGCCTCCTGCTCGCGGAACTGCTTGACCTGGTAGATGAGGATCGGGATGACCAGGATCAGCAGCACCACGACGAGGGCGCTGGCGACGCCGGCCTGACCGCGGGCGAAGAGCTGGTTGAAGAACATGTTCGCGATGACGTCGGTGTTGTTGCGACCGTTGGTCAGCACGTAGACGATGTCGAACACCTTCAGCACCAGGATCAGCACGGTGATGAAGACCGTGATGATCGTGCCCTTGATCTGCGGGATGATCACCTTCCAGAAGATCTGCCACTCCGAGGCGCCGTCGATGCGGGCCGCCTCGAGGGTGTCCTCGGGGACGCCCTTGATGGCCGCCGACAGCAGCACCATCGCGAAACCCGTCTGCAGCCAGACGAGGATCACCATGAGCAGCAGGCTGTTGAGCCGCGCCGTGTCGATCGAGAGCCAGTTCTGCGGCGTGCCGCCGAAGAGGTCCACGATCGCGTTGAGCGCGCCCGTCTGCGGCCGCCCCGGCGCCTGGTAGGCGTAGACCGAGGTCAGCCAGATCGCCGACGCCGCGACGAAGCTGATGGCCATCGGCAGGAAGATGAAGCTCTTGGCCCACTTCTCGCCCTGGGCGGACAGCTTGTCGGCCATCACCGCCACGACCACACCGATCGCGACCGTGACCGCCGGGACGATCGCGATCCACAGGAAGTTGTTGAGGATCGCCGACCAGAACGCCCGGTCCGTGAACAGGTCACGGTAGTTCTGCAGCCCCACGTAGGCCGTGCTGTCGGCGTTGGCGAAGCTGTAGTGGATGGTCTGGGCGGTCGGGAAGAGCAGCATCAGCCCGATGAGCGAGAACCCCGGCAGCAGGAAGGCGTAGGGGATCAGCCCGTGCTCGAGCTTGCGCGGCAAGGCCTCGATCGCGACGTTGATGAAGTAGAAGAGCAGCGCCGCGCCGCCGACCCCGGCGACGAGGCCGAGGACCCCCATGAGGATCTTGCTGTCGAAGAACCAGCCGGGGTAGTAGGCGAACGCGAGGAACAGGTTGAACATGGCCCAGAGGGTGAAGGCCACGCCCACGACGCCGATCAGGAGCTTGACGGGCTGCAGCCCCTGGTCGTCGGGCACCGCCGCCTGCGGCGGCGCCTCGTCCGCACGCTCGTCGGGGACGACACTCGTGTCGTCACCGACGGGTGGAGGGGTGTGCGAGTAGCTCATCGCCCGTCACCGGTCTCCGCTGCACCGTCGTCGCCGCCCGTCGGCCAGCTGGACTCGATGGCGTCCGCCACCTGCTGCGGCGTGCGGTCACCGCTCTGCAGGTCGACCATGCCCTTCCAGAACGAGTCGGAGCCGACCTCCTTGGGCATGACGTCCGAGCCGTCGAAGCGGAAGACGTCGGCCTCGTAGGCCATCTGGGCGATCTGCTTGGTGATCTCGTCGGGATAGTTCTCCTGGTCGAAGGTGGTGTGCGGGTTGAGCCAGCCACCGCGCTGCGCCGCCTCGGCACCGAACTGGTCGGAGGTGATGTAGCGCATGAACTCGACCGTGTCGGTGTCGTAGGAGAAGGCCGCCGCGAGGTCGCCACCGCCCAGCACCGGGACGCCGTCGTAGCCGTCCTCGGCCGGCGGGAACATGAAGATGCCGATCTCCTCGTCGAGGTTCTCGGCGACCTCCGGCGGGAAGAAGCTGGCCGCGAAGTTGCCCTGCCGCATGAGGTAGCACGCGGGCGGGTCCTCGAGGGCCGGCGTCATCGCCGCGTCGAAGGAGGTGGACAGGACGCCGTCCCGCCCGCCGAGGACGTTGCCCTCCTTGTTGGCGAGGTCGTCGTAGGCCTGGATGGCCTCCACGACGCGCTCGTCGTTGAACGGGATGCGGTGGTAGATCCAGTCGTCGTAGACGTCGGGCCCGTGCAGGCGGAGCATGTACTCCTCCACCCAGTCGGTGCCGACCCACCCCGTGGCCTGCGCCGACTCCCAGCCGATGCACCACGGTGCCGCGCCGGTGTCGGCCTTGATCTGCTCGGCGATCTCGTCGAGCTCCTCGAGGGTGGCGGGCTCGGTGTTCCAGCCGCCCTCCTCGTAGGCCTTCTTCGGGTACCAGACGATCGACTTGACCGCCATGCGCATGGGGGCGGCGTAGACGCGGCCCTGGTAGCGCGCCGAGTCGAGGAAGCCCGGGACCAGCGTCGAGTCGAGCGAGTCGTAGTCGAGGAACATGTCGATCGGGACGATGTCGCCGGAGGCGGCCATCTGCAGCACGCCACCGGGCTGCGGGAAGAGTCCGACGTCGGGGGCGTCTCCCGAGCCGACCCGCAGCAGGATCGTCGTGGTGAAGTCCTGGTCGGGGACGTACTCGACCTGGATGCCGGTCTCCTCGGTGAACGCCTCGAGGGAGGCCCTGAAGGCCTCCTCCTCGGGTCCGCCGAAGGCGCCGAGGACGGTGACGACGCCGTCACCCTCCTCCGGCTCGGCGTCGGCGTTGAACCCGCCGGAACCCGACCCTGCGTTCGGGTTCTGCAGGCAGGCCGTCAGGGTCAGCGCGGCGGCCACCGACGTCGTCGTCACCAGGCCGCGCTTCATGCGTGAGCTCGCCACGTTGAGGCTCCTTCCTCGCGGTGCCGGGCGCACGGGCCGCTGGGATGGTCGTGCATCAGCCGGCACATCTCTCTGGACATTACCCACATCACGTGATCTACGTCACGCACTTGGGTCACGATGTGGTCACGGTTGTCCCAGGAGTCACTCGAGCCCCACCTGGAACTACCGTCCGGACGCCCCATGCTGGACCCCCGCGACCGGTTCTGCCAGCGAGAACGGCACGTGAAGCCGCTGGCCAGGGACCTGGACGAGGTAGCGGGTGCGTCCGCGGCGCACGACGCGGCCCACGAGGCCGCAGTAGCGGCCCGGCGCGGTGATGCGCAGGAGGGCCCCGGGCTCGAGCGTGGCGGGGCCCGGGCCGGCCGGGACGACGGAGCGGGAGGCGCCCTCGGCGAGCGCCCGCAGCTGCTCCAGCCCGGCGACCACCTCGGGCCCCAGCTGCTCGTGGGCCACCGGCCGGCCGTCGTGGGTCCACGACAGCACCCGGTCGAGGTGGGGCTCGGTGCGGCAGCGGGCGCAGAGCAGCAGCCGCTGCGGCCGCCGGTGCCGGTGGACGACGTGCCCGGCGACGCAGCGCCCCTGCCAGCGCCCGGGCACGACGGGCTCCTCCGCGGAGTAGCAGCGCTCCCCGGTGGCGCCGATCGCGCGAGCCTTCGCACGCCATACCTGGTCGTGGCCGTGCCGGGGACCCACCAGGGCGTGCGCGATCTCGTGGAGGATCGTCTCGCGCACCTCCGCCTCCTCCTGCACGGCCGCGAGCGCCCGGCTCACGGTGATCCGGCGGTCGGCGAAGTGGCACGCGCCGGCACGCACCCGCGCCCGGTCGAAGGCGAACGTCCAGTCGTGCAGGCCGTGCTCGTCCATGAGGGCGCGAGCGGTGCGCGCGGCGAGAGCCAGGTCCACGCCGACGATCGTAGGAGCACCCGCCGACACGCCCCGGCGTTATGGTCGGCGTGTGAATCTAGAGAAGGTCGTCTTCGGCTTCTTCGTGCTCCTCGCGGCGACGCTCAACTTCGGCTACGTCATCGGGGACATCAGCAACCCCGACCTGCACAACGTCTACGAGCTCTACGCCGCCGTGGCGGTCAACATCATCGCCACCATCCTCAAGTTCGGCGACCGCACCCAGATCGGCGCGGTGCACCTGGCGACCAGCCTCGTGGCGAGCATCCAGCTCATCATCGCGGCGCTGGTGTGGATCTGGGGCTCGCAGGTCGACGCCGCGGGCCTGACCGACCAGCACATGGCCAGCGTGGTCTCGATCGCCGCGGGCGCGCTGCTGGCCAACTTCGTCTCGGTCATCCTGCTCGTCGTCGAGACCGTCTCCTTCCGCCGCCGCTGAGGTCCCGCCCCCGTGGTCAACCTTCTCCAGCTGCTGCCCCGCGGCAAGCGCGCCCGGCCCCGCCCGGACTCGCTGCGGCGGGTGCGCGTGGAGGTCCCGCGCGAGCCGCCGTCGACCGACGCGGTCTTCCTCGTGCTGCGCCGGATGCGCACGCCGCTCGTGGTGGTCGTCGGCGTCTTCGCGGTGATGACCTTCGGCCTCTCGCTCATGCCGGGCTCGCCCGAGCACCCCGAGCGCCTGTCGGTCTTCGACGCCTTCTACGTCGTCAGCTACACCGGTCTGACGATCGGCTTCGGCGAGCTGCCGCACCCCTTCTCCTACGCCCAACGGGTGTGGGTGACGCTGACGATCTACGCCAGCGTGCTGTCGTGGTCCTACGCCCTCGCGGTGCTGCTGGCCCTCTCGCAGGAGCAGACCTTCCGCCGGGCGATCCAGCTGCAGCGCTTCAGCCGCAAGGTGCGCGGGATCAACGAGCCCTTCGTGCTCGTCGTCGGCTACGGCCAGGCGGGCGAGGCGGTATGCCGTGCGCTGGAGGACCAGGGCCGCACCTTCGTCGTCCTCGACAACGAGCCGGACCGGGTGCAGCGGCTCGCGCTGGACGGCTACAGCACGGACGTGCCGGCCTTCGCCGCCAGCGGCCGGGACCCACGGATCCTCGGCATGGCGGGGCTCGCCAACGACTACTGCGAGGCCGTGCTGGCGCTGACCGACAGCGACGAGACCAACCTGTCGGTCGTCATGAACGTCAACCTGCTGCGGCCCGAGCTCATGGTCATCGCCCGCTCCAGCGAGCGCGAGATGGCGCAGCAGATGCACGACTTCGCCGCCGACGTCGTCATCAACCCCTTCGACCGCTACGGCGCCTACCTCGTCATGGCGCTGCGCCGCCCGGCGGGCTTCCGGCTGGCGTCGTGGCTGATGAGCCCGCGCGGCAGCGAGCTGCCGCACAACCTCGAGCACCTCACGGACGGGCACTGGGTGGTCTGCGCCGACGGCACCTTCGGCTTCGAGGTCACCCGCGACCTGGAGAGCGCCGGGCTCGACGTGGTGCTGGTCGACCCGCGCGACGGGCGGCCCGACGTGACCGACGCGGTCGGCTTCATCGCCGGCGCGGAGTCGGACATCGTCAACCTGGCGATGGCGGCGCACGCCCGGATCGAGAACGACGACCTCTTCATCGCGATCCGGCAGAACTCCGCGGTCAACGCGGCTCCGCTGCGGGCCTTCGACGCCGACTCGGTCTTCGTGCCGACCGAGCTGCTGGCCCGCGAGGCGGTGGCGCGGATCACCTCGCCCAACTACTGGAGCTTCATCGACCACGTGCTGCACGAGGACGACGACTGGGACGCGCGCGTCATGGACGAGATCGTCTCCGTCGTCGGCGACGAGGCGCCGGTCAGCCTGCGCATCGACATTGACCAGGTGCACGCCCCGGCGGCCGTGCGGTGGGTGCGCACGGAGCAGCTGACCATCGGCGACCTGCTGCGGGACCCGGACGACCGGGAGAGACGGCTCGCGGCATACCCCGCGGTGCTGGTGCGCGACGGCCGACGGGTCTTCACCCCGGGTCTGGACACCCCGCTCGCCGAGGGTGACGGGCTGCTGCTGCTCGGGCGCGACCAGGACCTGCAGGTGGCGCACGAGACGCTCTTCCACGACGCCATGGTCGAGTACGTCGCCACGGGGCGGGAGGTCGCGACCTCCTGGGTGGTGCGGCAGCTGCAGGAGTGGCGCTGGCGGCGGCGCGCGAGGGTGGCCCGGCGCGGTTGAGTCCGCGTCCCCTCCGTCAGCGGGAGCGGAGGGTGACCAGGTGCCCGACGACCTTGGGGATCCAGCCGGTCTCGCGCCTCATCCAGCGGACGGCGACGAGGTTGGCCGGGACGACCACGAAGTCGCCCGCGACCACCGCGAGGTCGGTGCCGAAGACGTCGGTGGCGACCTCCCAGGCGAGGTCGGTCTGCCGGTGCAGGTGCTCGCCGACGGCGATGGCGTAGCGCTGCACGATCGCGGCGTGGTCGCCGCCGCTGCTGGTCCAGGCGAGCAGCGCGCGGTCGAAGCCGGCGCCGATCGAGGCGAGGTCGTCGACGTCGACGCCTTCGGCCTGCAGCTCGGCGAGGACGGAGTCGATCCACTCGCGCTCCTCCGGCGCGAGCCGCCGTGACTCGGGCTTGAGCGGCAGCTCCTCGAGCGGGGTGTCGCCGGTGTCGGGAAGCGCGCGGACACGGCCGGTGTCGGGGGCGTCCGGCTGGGTGTCACGGGTGCCGCGCGCCGCCGACCTGATGCGGTCGAAGAGGCCCATCGCCCCAATGTAGGGCGACGGGCCTCCTCGTGCGCCCGGGATCAGCCGGGCGGGATGCGGCTCGGTCAGCCGAGCTCGAGGGTCTCGCCCTCGACGACGAGGTCGGCGTCGGCGAGGTCGTTGACCCGCACGAGCACCTCGACCTCGGTGCCGTTGTCGGCGGCGATGGTCGCCAGGGTGTCGCCGCGCTCCACGACGACGGTGCCCTCGGCGCCGCCGGCCGGGACGAGCAGCGTGTCACCGGCGAAGATCAGCTCGCCGCCGTCGGGCAGCTCGTTGATCGCCACGAGCTCCTCGACGGTGGAGCTGTGGTCCTCGGCGATGGAGGCGGTGGTCTCGCCGCGCTCGATGACGTGCTCCTCGAGGTCGCTCGCGGTCTCCTCGGCCGGGGCGGCCTGCTGGACCGGGGCCTGCTCGGCGGGAGCCTGCTGCTGGACCGGCGCCTGCTCGGCGGCGGGCTGCTCGGTGGGGGCCTGCTGCTGCGCGGGCTGCTCGGCGGGGGCCGGCGCCTCGGGGGCGGGGCCACCGGCGGTCAGCCCGGCCTTGACGGAGCAGGTGGGCCAGGCGCCCGGACCCTGCGACGCGAGCACCTTCTCGGCGATCGCGATCTGCTGGTCGCGGGAGGCCAGGTCGGCGCGGGGGGCGTAGGACGTGCCCCCGAAGCCCTCCCAGGTGCTCTGGGCGAACTGCAGGCCGCCGTAGTAGCCGTTGCCGGTGTTGATGCTCCAGTTGCCGCCGGACTCGCAGGCCGCGACGGCGTCCCAGGTCGAGCCGCTGGCGGCCGAGGCGGAGCCGGCGGTGGTCACGCCGGCCAGGGTGGCCAGGCCGGCGGCCGCGGCGACCGCGGAGAGGTGACGAGTTCGGATGGCGCGGTGCTTCATGTAAGTCCTCACGGGCTCGGGGTCAGGTCTGTCGGCGGGGCAGGACGGGGGCGTCCGCCACCGGCCAAGTTCTCCACAATGGGAGCCTCGTGGAGGAGATGCAAATGCAGCTCTCACATACTTCTCCCAGGATTTCTTCTTCGGTCGTCGTGATCGTCCCGTGATCTGCGATGTTGCGACTATGACGTGAAATGGATCACTTCCGGCCGTCGCCGAGCATCTCGTCGACCAGCCCCGACCTGTGGAGCGAGAGCCGGCGGGTGAGCCCGAGGTCGTCCAGGAAGCGGTCGTCGTGGCTGACGACGAGGAGCGCGCCGCGGTAGGCCTGCAGGGCCGAGACCAGCTGCTCGACGCTGGCCAGGTCGAGGTTGTTGGTCGGCTCGTCGAGCACCAGCAGCTGGGGCGGCGGCTCGGCGAGGAGGATCCGCGCCAGCGCCACCCGGAAGCGCTCCCCGCCCGAGAGCGTGCCGACCCGCTGCGCCACGGCGTCGCCGCGGAGCAGGAAGCGCGCGAGCCCGGCCCGGACCTCGTGCGGGGCCGCCTGCGGCGCCGCCGACCGCACGAGGTCGAGCACGGTGGCGTCCTCGTCGAGGACCAGCCGCTGCGGGAGGTATCCGACGCGTCCGGTGACGTGGTGCACCGTGACGTGCGGTGCGGCATACCGGCCGAGCAGTGCCTCCAGGAGCGTGGTCTTCTCCACTTGGTGCGAATGACGCACCTGTCGAGTGGAGGTATCGAGATGGCGATGAGTGCGTTGGAGAAGCCGCGGACGGGCGAGATTGCTGGTGTCGCGGAACAGGTGCTGGTCTATCTGCGGATCAGCGAAGACCGGACGGGCGAGGAGGCCGGCGTCGAGCGGCAGCGCGATGACTGCCTGGCTCTGTGCGGTCGCCTCGGCCTGGATGTGTCCGCCGGGGACGTGTTCATGGACAACGACACGTCGGCGTATCTGAACAAAAAGCGTCCGGAGTTCGAGAAGATGCTGGCCCGTGTGCGGCAGGGTCCGTCGCGGGTCGTGGTGTGGCATGTGGATCGCCTCTACCGGCGTCCGCGCGAACTGGAAGACCTGATCGACTTGGTGGAGTCGCACCCGATCCGCATCGAAGCGGTGATGGGTGGCGCGTTCGATCTGAACACGCACGAGGGCCGGTTGATGGCCCGCCAACTCGTCGCGATGGCCGCATACGAGTCCGGGCACAAGGCTGACCGGATCAGGCGTGCGAACCGGCAGAAGGCCGAGCGGCCGTCGTGGACCCGTTCTCCGACACGCGGTAGATCGTCAGGCCGGAAGCGACGGTAGGGCCTTCGTCGGCGGGCGCACATACTCGGCAAGCAACTCCATCGGATCACGGCCCTCATTCCGAGCCACGATGTTCGGAGGGTCTTCGGAAGGAATCACCGGCTGCTCGTTCAGCAGGAGGGCATGGCCGACGTGATGGTACTAGCGACGCGGGTGCGGTCTCGTGACGGCGAAATGCTTCGTGGCTGAGTTCTGCACACCCGCCTCGGCGTAGTAGCGGTTCAGCTAGTCGGGGACACTGTCGCGAATCTGATCAACGGGTGCCGCCGGAGTCGGGGTGAACGATACGGGGGATGCCGGTGCTGCTGACGAGGATCGCGGCGACCGAGAACGGGATGACGCCCAGGGCGAGCATGGCCGCGCCGGTTCCACCGGCGAAGTCGATAGCGTCGTGAGTGAGGACCAGTTGCGCCCCAGTCTGGAACGCGGTGTGAAACCCGATAGGCATCCATATCGAGCCGGTGATCATGCGCAGATAGCCGAAGCCGATGCCCATCGCGAGGAAGAGCGAGAGGTCGGCGGGGTTCGCGTTCTGCCGCAGGAGCGCGGCGAAGAGCACGAAGAGCAGAGCCTGCGCGACGATGACGCCCCACCCGCGGGTGAGGGTTCCGAGCACAGTGGTGGCGTAGCCCCGGAAGACCACCTCCTCCGGAAGCGCCTCGGCGACGAGCACTGCGAGGAAGAGAAGGACGATGGTTCGCGCGAGCTCCGGCCCGGCGACGGTGACGGTCAGCGGGGCGCCGAGGAGGGCGAGCACCCCGAAGGTCGCCGCGGCCGGGATGGTCCAGACGATCGCGCCCCACACCGCCAGTCGCCATCCTGTCCGCATGCTCGTGAGCCCCACCCCGCTCATCCGGCGGTGATCGGAGAGGCGGACCAGGAGAGCGATCACGGTGAGAGTGGCGGCGCTGATCGCGACACCAAGCGCGATCCGGGCGCTCAGGGTCCCGGGGTCGGAGGGGTTATCTGATGCGGGAAGCAGAATGGTCGCGAGGGCCAGTCCCGCGCCGAGCGGGAGGATGGCCAACGCGATCCGCCACGCGGCGGAGGCAAGGCGTCGGGAACGTGGTCTGGGCGATGTGGTCATGGCGTCCCCCGGTATCGATGAGCGAGAGCGTGGTAGGCGCGTTTGGGTGTCCAAGTGCCGTCGGCGTGGGCGGTGACGATGCCGTAGCTGGCCAGGTCGAGGTCTCGGCCGGGCTCATCTGAGGTGGTCAGGGCGGGTTCGCTGAATCCCCAGACGAAGGTCCCGTCCGCTCCCGCGCGGTCGAACACGTCGAGAAGGTCGGTGAGGTAGTCGGCCTGCTCCTGCTCGTCTCGCACGAGGTTCTTTGGCACGGACGGTTCGGCGAGTCCACCGAGCACGCCCGACGCAGTAGAGGCCTTCGCGGCCGCTCCCCGGTAGGTGCAGGACCCGAACTCGAAGATGTAGCAGAGCTTGTTCTGCGCGTGGGCCCGATCGGCGAGCGCACGGATGTCGTCTTCGAACCGCCAGGCGTTGCGCGCGTCGCGGTATCGGTCGGCGCCGACGACATCGAAGATCGACCAGTCCGGACGCTCCCAGTCCCCCGCCCCGTAGGAGACCGGTCCGGCGAAGCGCTCCCGCGCCTCGCCTACGAGCTCTGCAAGCAGACGCCGTAGGCGCAGGTTCGCAATGGGCAGCAGCGGGAACGTCACCGTCAGCAAGGTTCCCCTGGTCCAGAACGTTGGACCCGGGAGCATTCCCGGGATCGACAGCGTGAGTTCACAGCCGACGACCAGCCCCACCTCGGCGCCTGAGGTTCGAAGACGCTCGGCGGCGAGGGCCGCTGCCCGCACGGCCTCTACGAGTTCATGGCGGGGCCGATCGAAGGGACGCGGCTGCAGCCAGACCCCCAGGCCCTCCTCCGCGGCGATGCTCGCCGCGATCGCGAGGCGGTCGGCGTCGCTGGCCATGATCAGCACCGCATCGCAGCCGAGGTCTTCACGGATCGCCCGGAAGTCTCGGCGTGCGCGCTGTTCGGTGAAGAAGGGGTTGCTCTCGAAGCCTTTCTCGTAGAGGACACCGGCGTCGTAACCGATCCCGCGCACCGGCTCAGTCATCGGCTGCTCCCAACGCCCGGAACAAGAACGGCACCACATGCGCACGCAAAGCTCTGAGGTCTGCACCGGGGTTGCGTTGCACGAGGGTGATCGCACGATCCAGCACACTCTCCGCAAGCCCGGTCGCGACATCGAGCGGCATCGCCCTGAAGACGCCCTGGTCGATTCCGGCCCGCAGAATGCTCCGCAACAGGGCCGTATCATCTTCATCTTCGACGAGATACAGCGGTGTGCCGTCCACCGTGCGATGCGAGACCACGATCTCCACCGCCGCCGCGATCGCGTGACGCTGCGCATCCACATGCGCCACATACGCATCCGCATAGGCCCGCAGACGAGCCGCAGGCTCGTCGACCCCGTCAACCGCCGCCAGCACGCTCTCCCCCAGAGCCGCGAACACGGTCTCCACGACGTCGAGTAGCAGCCCCTCCTTCGACGCGAAGTAGTACGCCACCGCGCTCTTGGCGATCTGCGCACGCCCCGCGATCTCCGCCAGCGATGCCCGGTGGTACCCGACCTCGTTCACCGTCACCACTGCGGCATCGATCAGCTGCCGGCGCCGCGCCCTCTCGATGAACGAGGTCGACCGCTCACGAGACGTCGTGGTCCCTGGCATGGCATTTTCAGAACGCATGGACTGATTTTAGAACAACTGGCCTGTCAAGTTCTAGACGCTGCCGCGCGAGCTTCGACAGCGGGAAGTCCTCGTTTGAAAGACGTGTACTGGCTTGTGGCCGAGGGAATAGTTCCGGTGCGGGCAAATCGGCGCGGTGCGTGGGATATCGGGGCGAACGGCCGCGATGGATCGGGCGACTGCGCACCTGGTCGCTGACCAGCCCGGCGGCGATGTCCTGTGAGGCCTCCGACCGGAAAGCACTCGTCAGCCGGAGTCCTCATGATCGATCCCAACCGCCACGACCGCCCGCTAAGTCGGCTCCCTGTTCGGCGGAAATGGCGTGCTTGACCTCGCCGTCGAGTACGCCCTGGGCGGCGAGACGGCCTGGGTTCTCCAAGAACGACGGGCACGTCGCTCGCGTCTTTGCCTACCACTGGCCCAACGCCCTAACCCTGGGGGACATCACCATCATCGGCTGCAACGAAATACCTCCCGTCGATGTACTCGGCGGCGGTTATCCCTGTTAAGACGTTGTGGTCGCTGGTCGAGGACGTCGTCACCGCTGGGGACGCTACGCCGACGCCATTGCCGAATGGGAGCACGTCATCGGAAGGTCGGCTCCGGCCCCCGCGCTCCTGAGCGACGTCAATGGGCCAAGACCGGCGTGGGGGTTCGTGGAATGGCTGATGGGCCTGCCTGGTGGCTGGGTAATCGATCCGGCGCACGAGCTCGCTCGGAATCAGCAGATCACAGCACTCGGCAATGGTGTGCTCCCTTTGCAAGCGATGTCAGCCATGCGCACTTTCATCAGCCAGTAGCTGAGTCGGTGTCTCCGGGGGTGATGAGTCCTGATTCGTAGCTGAGGATGACCAGTTGTGATCTGTCGCGGGCGGAGAGCTTGGACAGCAGGCGGCTGACGTAGGTGCGTGCGGTGGCGGGGCTGATGTGGAGGCTCGCGCCGATTTCTTCGTTCGATTCCCCCAGCCCGATCCGGGCGAGGACTTCGCGTTCGCGCTCGGTGAGTGATGCGAGCAGTTCCGGGCGAGTGCTGGTGGTCGGGCCTTCTGCCAGCGTACTCAGCACCTTTCGCGTGATCGCAGGTGACAGCAGGGCGTCGCCGGTAGCGACGGTGCGGATTGCGCTTCGCAAGTCACCTGGGGTGATGTCTTTGAGCAGGTAGCCAGCCGATCCCGCGCGGATCGCTGCGAGCACGTTCTCATCTTTATCGAAGGTTGTCAGCACCACGACGCGCACATCCGCAAGTGCGCGATCCGCCACGATCGCCCGGGTTGCGTCGATCCCATCCATCTGCGGCATGCGGATGTCCATGAGGACGACATCCGGCTTGTGCTCGCGGACCACGCTGATACCGGTCCTGCCATTGTCGGCTTCGGCGACGACCTCGATATCGCCGTCGTGCTGGGCAAGGGTGCGAAGGCCTGTTCGGACGAGTTCTTGGTCATCAACCAGCACGACACGGATCATGGCAACCTCGCAGGGATCGTAGCTTCGACGGCGAATCCGGCACCGGGGAGAGTGCGAGTGATCAATGAGCCGCCGAGTAGTCTGACCCGTTCGCTCATGCCAGCCATTCCATATCCACCCTTCACGGCCGCGCCTGTTGCCGGGCCGCGCCCGTTGTCGGTGACGCTGACATGAAGTAGACCATCGTGGATGCCGACTCGTACTTGCGCGCGGGTGGCGCCGGCATGGCGGATGACGTTGGTGATCGACTCCTGAATGACGCGATACGCCGCCGCGTCCACCGGGGCGGACAGCTCCGAGGGTGTAGCGGTGATGTCGGTTGCGACCTCGACACCAGCGCCCTGGCCACCGGGAGGCGCAGAGTCAGATGGGGTCTGTCCCTGCACCGGCCCTGCCGGCAAGATCGTCCGGAGGCTCGGAGCCGGCGACGGCCTCCTCGGCCTCGCCGAGGGCCTGCCTGACCGTGGCCAGGTCTTCAGGACCCAGGGTGTCGTCCGTGGCCAGGCCGGTGAGACGGTCGAGGGTCTGGCGGGCCGCGTCGGGCTGGCCGGCCCGGACCTGCAGCTCCGCGAGGTAGGCGAGGGCCGGAGCGAGTTCGGTCGGCGGGCCGTCGTGCTTGCCGATCGCGCCGCTGAGGATGCGCAACGCCTGCGGGACGTCGCCGTGGGAGTCGGCCATGACGACGGCGTTCTCGACCGCGACGGCGAGCCGGCCGCCGCCCGCGGACACCCACTCGACGCGGTCGTCGACGGCCCGCGGCTGGTGCCGGGCGTCCGGCAGCCGGCTGACCCGCACCCAGTTGCCAGCCGGGTCGACGACGCTGAACCCGCTCAGGCCCGCGTTGTTGGCACGCTTGCGGGGTCGGGTGATCCGAGGGAAGCCGGTCACCGGGACCTTCCCGTAGAGCGATCTCAGTCCGGAGGTGAAGAGGTCGTAGAGCGCGCCGGTGTCCGGCACGAGGATCATGCAGGTCGAGTAGCTGTCCTCGGGCGCCACTCCCGGCATCCCGAAGTAGTGGAGGTCGATGCCGCCGCGCTTGAGGGCGACATAGGGGTTGGGCCGCTGCTGGTGATAGGTGATGGAGAGCCCGAGCGCGGTCCAGAACCCCGCCATCTCGTCGATGTCGGGGCACGGGAGCATGGCGACCATCAGGGCGTGGTCGGCGGCGTCCACGGGAGTCACGCTACGCCTGTTGCGGCAAGGCGAAGCACAGACCACTCTCGCCGACGGCGCGCGCTCGAGGGCGACCTCGCCGTGCTCGAGCTGGTCGACCAGATCCGCTACCAACCAGCAGCGCTGACGATGTTCGTCCTGGGCCTGACCCTGCTGGCTGTCGCCGGCGTCCTCGTCGCCGCCACCTGGCAGCGCCGCGGCGGGCGCCCCGCCTGGGCCGCATGGCCGCTCTGCCTCATGGTGGCCGCGATCGCGCCGCAGTTCTACCTGCCGCATCGCCTTCGGCATCGGGTATGCCGTGGCCGCCGCGATCCTCGCCGTCGCCACCCTGCGCGGCGACGAGGCGACGTCCGCGGGTCGCGGCTGAACGGCATACCCCGGAGACCAGCGATCCCGGCGGGACACCCAGGTCGGAGCGACCAGGGGTCCCGCCGGGACCGGGTCAGGCGGTCAGGCGAGGGTCACTTGCCGGAGGCGACCGCCTTGGAGATGGCCGAGGCCTCCTTGTTGCTGAGCAGGCCCTTGCCACGCAGGTCGTTGACCACGTGGTTGACGTGGCTCACGAACTGACCCTTGTTGGGCCACGCCTGCTCGTCGGCGATCAGGTCGTTGACGCTGCAGCCGTCGGTGCCGACGCGGTTCGGGACACCGGTGCTCACGCCCTTGACGAAGACCGTCGAGCGGCGGTCGTCGAGACGGGTCGCGTCGACCATGCCGATGTTGGGCGTGCCCTGCGGGCGCACCGTCGAGGTCTCGAGGTCGGGGTCGAGCATGAACGGGATGAGCCCGCGCAGCGGCTGCGCCAGCTTCACCTGGACGATGCCGGAGCCGACGTTCTCCACGACGACGCCGTGGGCCGCCAGGCGGTCCTTCACCGGGGCCGACTTCCACGAGACGGTGGCGTTCTCGTCGCTGCCGTCGCGCGCGGCGTACTGCTCCGGGCTGAGGCGGTAGCCGCAGTAGGGCTGGAACATGATCGTGTTCGCGTCGGTGATCGGCGGGCTGACCGGGATCGGGTAGGCGCCGTCCAGGTAGAGCGGGCCGGTGTTGGCCGACTGGTAGGCCGCGGCGCCGGCCTTCGTGGCCTTCACCGTCGCCTTGTTCTCGTGGTGGTAGTCGAGGATCGTCTCGAAGGCCCAGTAGGCGGCGGCGGTCCGGCGGCGCAGGTTCTCTGGCCCGCCCTGGACACCCTCGGCCGGGTGGGCGGAGGTCGCACCCCACGGGACCTCGACCAGGAGGCCGACGGTGTTCTTCAGCCCGGAGACGTTGCTCAGCAGCGTCTCCCAGTTGTCGACGCGGTGGGTGCCCCACTGGCCGGGGGAGATGCCGGCCTCGGAGGCCTTGGCGTAGATCGACCCGCGGCCGACCAGCATCTGGTTGTAGGTGAAGAGGTTGGACTCCACCGCGAGGCTGCGCGGCCACAGGAACTGGATGTCGGTGCCGGCGCCGGGGTTCTCGTGGGCGTCGACGATGATGTCGGGCTGGTAGTCCCGGATGACCTTGGCGATGCCGAGGGCCTCGGGGTGACGCAGCAGGATGTGGTCACGGTTGAGGTCCTGGCCCGAGATGTTGCTGCGCTGGCTGTTGGCCTGACCGTCAGGGTTCTGCGTCGGGACGATGATGACCGTGGTCGTGCTCAACAGGTCGGTGACCCACTGCTCGTCCGAGAAGGCGAGGCGGCGCAGCATCGTCAGGCCGGCCTCGCGGCCGGAGCGCTCGGTGCCGTGCACGTTGCCGGCGAGGAGGACCGAGCCGTTCTTGGCGATCTGCTGCGGGGTGCCGGGCGGGTTGCCGACGACGGCCGCGAGGATCGGGCGACCCTCGTAGGTGGTGCCGAGGGACTCGAGACGGACGCGCGGGCTGTCCGCGGCGATGCGCGTCATCAGCTCGACCTCTTCGGCGTCCGTGGTGTAGCGGACGCCGTCGCTCATCTCGTGTCCGGTCAGGTACTGCGACGGGCCGGGGTGGTCGGGTGTGCTCATCACGATCGGCTCGGACCAGTCGCCCGGCGTGCCACCGATGACGGGACGGACCCGCCACTGGTAGCGCTCGCCCACGACGAAGCCGTGGTCGGCGAAGACCGTGGGGCCCTGGGTGATGTTGTCGCCACCGCGGGTCGGCGTCCAGATGCCGACGATGGTGCCGGGGCCGGCCGGGGTGCTGCCGTTCATCAGGGTGCGCTCGATCTCGTAGCGCTGTGCTCCATCGACAGCGGTCCAGGAGATATGGGCCATGCCGACGCCGGTCTCGACCGAGACCTGCGGGGTGTCGGCCTTCGCGGCCTCCAGGGGCACGACCGTGGCCAGGGCCAGGGCAGCTGCTGCGGACGCGCTCACGACAAAGCCGCGCCGCCGCGTCAGGGTGCTTCGATCACGTCGTTGAGATCGGAACATTGGGGGACTCTCCCTCGTTCGGGCACAGCCTCGGTCTTGGCGGTGCTCTGGCCGCATCCTGGCAGATCTATGTGATCTATGTGATTGATTCGTGATGTTTTTACGACCATTTCCCAGGACGGAACAATCCGGAAACCTCGTGTGCCGCAACCGGATTACGGTGGGGGTATGGAGCTCACCCACCGCGCCTCGATCGTCGTCAACGCCTCCCCCGAGGTCGTCTACTCGCTGGTGAGCGACGTGACGCGCACGGGTGAGTGGAGCCCGACGTGCCGCGCCTGCGAGTGGGAGGACCCTTCGGAGACGGGCGTCGGGGCACGCTTCACCGGGCACAACGACAACGGTGCGCGGCAGTGGAGCACCACCTCCACCGTCGCCGCCGCCGACCCCGGGAGGACCTTCGCGTGGGAGGTCGGGGCCGGCTACGTGCGGTGGGCCTACCTCCTCGAGCCCGTCGGGGGCGGCACCGAGCTGACGCACACGTGGGAGTTCACCGAGACGGGGCAGGCGTTCTTCCACGAGAAGTACGGAGACGACGCTCCCGCGCAGATGGAGCAGCGCACCGCCGCGGCGCGCTGCGACATGCCGCGCACGCTGGACACCATCCGCGAGATCGCGGAGCGCGAGGTGGCGAGCGTCGCGGCCTCCTGAGTCGCTTCCTCAGGCCGGGTTCGCGACCGCCTCGAGGCAACGTCGGACCAGATCCTCGTCGGGACGCTCGGTCGCGCCGACCTCGCCGCGCCACCGCGTGCCGTCCGCGCTGGCGGCCGCGAAGAGCGAGAACCCCGGCCCACCTCCTCCGTGACCGACGGCCGAGACCGGTATGCCGTGGGTCATCAACCCGAGCCCGTAGCCCGCGGTGGGGGCGAACGGGTCGTCGGCGGGCACGTCCACCGGCATGGTCCTCTTCATCGCCGCCGCGACGTCGGCCCCGAGGCGACCCTGCAGGATCAGCGCGATCCCGCGTGCGGCCTCGTCCGGCTCCGCGGCGAAGGTGCCGGTGTAGACCCAGCCCAGGTGGTAGCGACGGAGCGAGTCGTCGATCGCCGGGTGGTCGCAGTGGTCCCAGTCCTCGGGCTCCGAGAAGGGCCAGGCCTGGATGCCGAGCGGTCCGAGCACGAGGTCGTCCAGGACCTCGAAGAAGGGCGTGCCGTGCTTCGTCTCGAGGGCCAGCCGGACGAGCAGGTAGCCGATGTTGGAGTAGACGAAACGGCCCGGCTCCCCGACCCTCGCTCGTCCGAGCACGTCCGCGACCGGCCAGGGCGTCTCCCGAGCGGCGACGGCCGGGCCGTAGTCCGGCCACCCGGCATAGTCCTCCAGCCCCGAGCGGTGCGAGAGCAGGTCGCGGAAGGTCAGCCGCGCCAGCACCGACGGGAGGTCGGGCAGCACCGTCCCCACCGGCGCCTCGGGGTCGAAGGACAGCAGGGCCGCGGCCGCCGTGGAGGACTTCGCGATGCTGTAGACGGGGACGACGCTCACGACCCCAGTCTGGCCCCCGCGACGACTCCCTCGCTTCGGCTCAGCCAGGGACGACCGTGACCGCGACCCGGTCGAGGTGCGGCACCCTGCCGACGAGGTCGTGCTGAACCCGCTCGCCCAGCGCGTGCGCGTCGGGCAGGCTCAGCGTGGCGTCGGCGACGACCCCGAGCTCGGCCTCGAGCCGGTGGCCGGACCAGCGGGCGCGTGCGTCCTGCACGGCGAGCACGCCGGGGACCGCGGCGGCGGCCTGCTCGAGCCGGCCGAGGGTGCTCTCGTCCACACCGTCCATGAGCCGGTGCACCACGGTGCGCATCGACGACACCAGGACGGCGAGGATGACGCCCGCGATCACGAGGCCGATGAACGGGTCGAGGCGCGGCATACCGAGCCACACGCCGACGACGCCCACCGCGACGGCCACGGACGTGAGAGCGTCGGTGCGGGCGTGCTGCCCCTCGGCGATCAGGGCGGCGGACCCGATCCGACGCCCGGCGCGGATGCGGTAGATGGCCACCGCCTCGTTGCCCGCGGCACCGATGAGGGCCGCAGCCAGCACCCACCCCAGGTTGGTCAGCTCGGGAGGCTGGAGCAGCCCCCGCACCGACTCCCAGACGATGAGCGCCGCGGACAGGGCGATGACCAGGCCGATGAGCAGCCCCACGAGGTCCTCGGCCCGGCGGTAGCCGTAGCTGTAGCGCCGCGTGGGCGCCCGCCGCCCGAGGCGGAAGGCGATGATCAGCGGGATCGTCGTCGCCAGGTGGCCGAGGTTGTGCACGGTGTCGGCCAGCAGCGCCACGGAGCCGCTCAGCGCCACGATGACGATCTGCAGGGCCGCGGTGAGACCCATGCCCACCAGGCTGATCCACGCCGCGCGGATCCCGACCCGGCTGGACTCCTCCGCGCTCTGGATCGCCTCGGTGTGGTCGTGGCTGTGCGGGGTCAGGGCGTGGCGGAGCCTCCCGAGCAGCCCACCGGCGTGCTCATGGTCGTGGTCATGGCCATGGCCGTGCTCATGGTCGTGCTCGTGGTGATGGCCGTCCCCGTGGTGGGTGTCGCCGCTGCGCTTCAGCTCGGTGGTCACCCGAGGAGATTATTTGCATAGTCGCGCAAATAGCAAAACGTAAGATGGTTCCCATGCCTGACGTCCGCGCCAGTTCCGTGCCCACCGACGAGCACGCCCAGCTGGCCGTCGAGACCTTCCGGATGCTCGCCGACCCCACGCGGGTCAAGATCCTGTGGCTCCTGCTGCACGACGAGCACAACGTCTCCGCGCTCTGCCAGGAGGTGGGCGCCTCGGCACCCGCGGTCAGCCAGCACCTCGCCAAGCTCCGGCTCGCGGGCCTGGTGACCAGCCGGCGGGAGGGCACCTTCATCTACTACCGCGCCACCAGCGCCCACGTCCGCCGTCTCCTGACCGAGGCCCTGTCGCACGCCGAGCACGTGGCCGGCGAGGTCAGCGGCGACGCCCCGCACAGCTACCGGGACTGACCGTCAGTCGCAGGTGAAGACGTCGGGCGGTGCGCCAGCTCGGCCTTGAGCGCCTCGATCTCGTCGAGGTATGCCGCTGCCCCCGCGACGGCTCGCAGCGCCTCGTAGGCCGGCTCGACCGCGGCCCGCACGGCGGCCAGCTCGTCCTCGGTGAGCTCCACCATCTCCAGGCCGGCACCGCAGACCTCGGCGCGGTGGTCATCGGGGAGGCGGTCCTCGGTGCGGGTGGCCTCGAGGGCGTCCTCGAAGCTCACGGCCGCGGCCTCGAGCAGCGCCGTCCGGTACTCCTCGGGCCACGCCTCCAACGCCTCGGAGTTGGCGACGAGGACGAGCGATCGGGCCACAGGTTGAGGTTGGTCGTGAACGCGACGGCGTCGTCCTGGTAGGTGTTGCCGACGACCGCGCCGACGTGGGCGACCAGTCCGTCGAGACCGTCGAGCGCGTTGGCCTCCACCCCGGCGACCGGCTCGTCGGCACCCAGGGCCTCGAGCATCGCGACGGCCGCGGCGTTGAGCTCGCTCTGGACGACCGCCCCTTCGAAGTCTGCCGGGGTGCGGAACTCGTGCGTCACCCCGAGCATCCGGCGGAGCGCGCCCGGCAGGACGCCGATCCCGGTCACGCCCTCGATCCCGATGTCGGCGAGCATCCGATCGGCGATCCCACCCTCCAGGGGCTCGGCCTCGTCGCCTCACACTCGTAGCGGCCCTCGGGGATGCGGTCCTCAGACATCTCGGTCTCGGGTTCCGTGGTGGTCTCGGGTTCCGTGGTGGTGGGTTGTCCCGAGGTCTGGGGTGCGGGCGAGGTGGTCGGTTCCTCCGCCGCCGCCTCGCCCGTGGGCTCGTCCTGCCCGCAGCCGCCGAGCAGCAGGAGCGCGGTCGTCGCAGCAGCCAGACGGGTCGTGGTGGTGCTCATGGTCGTGGCCCTCCGTATCGGGATAGCGATGTCCCTCGACGGTGGCGGGCGACGGTATCTCCCTGGGAGACGGGAGTTATCCGGGCGGTATCCATGGTCAGCAGTCATGCCGGGTGCCAGACTGCAAGGGTGCGCGCGGCCTCAGGCGTGGGTCTCGACGAGATCAGCACCTTCCTCGGCGCGGTGGCGTGGCCACTCGTCGTCCTGGTCATCGCGCTCTTCTTCCGCAAGCCCCTGACCGCACTGCTGCGCCGCGACGACGTCCAGGTCAGTGCCCCGGGCGGGTTCAGCATCAGCGCCAAGAGCCAGGTGGTTGCGACCCGGGCCCTCATGGAGGCCGCCGCCAAGAGTCCGGAGACCCCGCTGACGCCGGAGGACGCCGAGTCCGGCGTCGAGGTGGCGGCGCTCGGGGTCGAGGCGCTCGGGCGGGCCCCTCGGATCCTCTGGGTCGACGACAACCCGAGCAACAACCGCTCCGAGATGGCCGCGCTGCACGCCCTGGGCATGCACGTGACGCTGAGCACCTCCACCGAGGAGGCCCTGGGCCAGATGGCCTCCGTCGGCGCCTTCGACCTGGTCATCTCCGACATGGGCCGACCGGGTGACCGCCGCGCCGGCTACACCCTGCTCGACACGCTGCGGCAGCGCGGTGATCGGACGCCCTACGTCATCTACGCCTCGTCGCGGTCGAGGGACGACTTCGACGAAGCCGTCCGGCGCGGGGCGCTCGGGTGCACCAACCGGCCGGACGAGCTCATCACCTTCGTGACGAACGCGCTGCGCGGGCCGCGGGTCTGACCCCGCTGCCTCCTACGGTGCGACAAATCCCGGTTCCTTCCCCGGCAGGAAGCGAGTCGACCGGACCACCAGCCACCCGAAGGCAGCGACGCCGAGCGAGATGACCAGCACCGTCACCGCGATCCGTCCGTAGCCCTGCTCGGGGTCGAGGAAGGGATAGGGAACCCAGCCGTCGGTGGCGCCACGGATGAGCACGACGACCAGCCACACGATCGGATAGATCAAGATCGCGCCCACGAGACGGTCGGGCAGCCGCCGGCGACCGGGTGCGAGCACCCAGTCGACGACGGCGTAGATCGGCGTCACGACGTGCAGCACGGTGTTGGCCCACTCGACCGGCACACCGCCCTCGGCCCCGAGGGGGGCGAGCAGCACGGCATACACGATCCCGACGAGGACGATGTAGGTGACGCACGCCGCCCGCGCGGGCTCGGCCCAGGTGGGGCGGACGCGGCCGGTCAGTGCCAGGACGCCGAGCAGGATGTAGAGAGCCGCGAGCAGCAGGTTCGACTGGATCGTGAAGTAGCCGAAGATGTTGAACGGGTTGATCCGCGACCGGCCCGCGACCTCGGCCACGGTCGCCGCGACGGCCGCGACGGTGAGCCCGGCCACGGCGAGCCGCAGCCAGTCCCAAACGCCCGCGGACCGGGTCGAGGACCCTTGACGATCGACCTCCGCGGGCGACGCTCCCATGCCGCGCAAACTAGCAGCGGTGGGCCAGGCTGCGCAGCAGTCGCGCGGAAGCCCTCAGGAGCGCAGCGCGTCAGCCAGGTCCTCGGCGTTCTCGGCGAGCCAGGCCTGCCGCCGCCGGATCTTGTCACCGACGCCCTCGTCCCACATCCGTGCCCAGCCGCCGCCGTCGCGCCGGGCGCGATCGCGCATCCGGCGCCAGGACCGCTCGGCCAGGTAGCGGGCCACCGGCACGACCTGGGCGGTCTCGGTCGCGTCGAGACCGTAGGCCCGGACGACCGCCCGGCCCCGGTCGGCCGCGTCGACCTCTTGCATCACCGGCTCGCGGTCCGGCACCGGCATCCACGCACCCCACCAGAGGAGCAGGTTCGACACCTCCTGCACCCGCGAGACCGGGCCGGCCAGGTCGAAGTCGATGACGGCCACGGCCTGCCCGTCACGGAAGACGGTGTTCTCGGGCGTGAAGTCGCGATGCCCGACGAAGGTGGGCACCGGACCTGGCCCCTGAGTGTCCACCGGCTCAGCACCGTCGGGTAGGCCGAGGGGCAGCATCACGTCGTCCAGCCGCCTGGCGAGCCGGGCCACCGAGCACGCCCGCTCCTCGTCGGCGACCCACTCCGGCCAGGGACGACCTGCGACCTCGCCGTCGACGAACGTCAGGATCTCCCTGCCCTGCTCGTCGATCCCGAGCAGCCGCGGAGCACCGTCGAAGCCGACCACCTCGAGGTGGCGCAGGACGGTGTGGACCAGCGGCGAGTGGTCGCCCAGCGGCCGCCGCACCGTCTCCCCGACCCGCACGACACCCTCGGTGACGTCACCGCCCAGCAGCGGGATCTCCTCGGTCATGAGGGTCAACCCTAGGCGCTGACCGCACGAGTGCAGGGGATATGTACGGAACTCCGGCCATACGCGTGCACGACCCCTGCACTGGTGCACCGCGCGGCGGCCCGAGTCCCGTCGTCAGGTCTGCGAGCGCAGGTAGCGCCCGAAGTGCGGCACCGTGAACGCGATCCGTCCTCGCTCGCCGGAGTAGATCAGCCCCTTCTTGAGCAGGGCGTCGCGTGCGGGCGAGAGCGACTGCGGCTTGCGGCCGAGGTGGGTGGCGATGTCGGCGGTCGCGACCGAGCCGACCTCGTCGACGTCCTGCCCGTCCTCGGCATACTTCACGGCCAGCTCGGCCATCGCCCGGAGGTACTCCCGCTCCCCCGGCGTCGCCCGCTCGTAGCGCGAGCCGAAGAAGCCGACGGCCAGCTCGGCCTCCGCCTCGGGCGAGGCGACCCGCACGTCCTCGGCGGTGATCGGCGACGCGGGCGCCAGGTCCCAGACCTCCTTGCCGTAGGCCTGGATGAAGTAGGGATAGCCGCCGGTCGCGGCATACATCGCCTCCAGCGCCTCGGGCGACCACTCCGCGTCCTCGTCCTCGGCGGGCGCCTGCAGCGCGCGGTCCGCGGCGTCGCGGGACAGCCGGTCGATGCGGGTGTAGCGGAAGAGCCGCTCGGAGTAGGACTTGCTGGCGGACAGCACTGCGGGCAGGTGCGGCAGGCCGGCGCCCACGACGATGACCGGCAGCGCCGACTGGCTCAGCTCGTGGCAGGCGGCGCAGATGGCCGAGACGTCCTCGGGCCCGAGGTCCTGCATCTCGTCGATGAAGATCGCGACGCCCTTGCCCACGTCCGCGGCCAGGCCGCCCACGTCGGTGAAGAGCTCGACCAGGTCGATCTCGATGTCGCCGGAGTCGGCGCGGCCCAGCACGGCGGGGGCGTCGATGCCGGGGTTCCACCTGTCGCGCAGCTTGGCGCCGGGCTGGTCCTTCTGCGCGAACGCCTTGATGACGCCGAGCACGTGGTCGACCTCGTCGCCCTGGGGATGGCCGAGCTCGCGCACCGCGACGTGCAGCGCCGCCGCCATCGGGCGCCGCATCCCCTGCTCGGGGCGCGCCTCGTACTTCCCGGTCCCCCACCGTGCCCGCACCGCGGTCGATCGCAGCGCGTTGAGCAGCACCGTCTTGCCGACGCCGCGCAGCCCGGTGAGGATCATCGACCGCTCGGGACGACCACGCTGGATCCGCTCGAGCACCACCCGGAAGCGGTCGAGCTGCTCGTCGCGGCCGGCGAGCTCGGGCGGGCGCTGGCCCGCGCCGGGGGCGTAGGGGTTACGGATCGGATCCACGCGAGGACTGTATGGCGTTGTCTAGCGCCATCGCGAGAGACACGCAGAGAGCGTCAGAGGTGACGATCCAGAGGCACCGATCGCCTGATCTACACGACTATCGCTCTGGCATTAGAGAGCGATAGACGATGGCATCGACGCTCAGAGCCGCTCCGACCGCCCCACCGCGGCGGCCAGGTTGTTGTGCTGCGTGCGCACGTCGGCGGCCGAGGCCCGCAGCACGCTGGTGAGGGTCGGCCGCACCACCCGCCGCTGGGCCAGCCACACCGACCTCAGCTCGTCGGCCTGCCGGCCGGTCCACAGCTCGACACCGACGGCCCGGTCCAGGTCCCCCGCGATCCGCTCCAGGTCCTGCGCCGCGCGCTCCACCACGTCGTGCAGCTCGCGCAGGGCGAGCAGCTCGTGCTCCACGGTCACGCCGAAGCACCTCCTTCGGACGGCCGGATGTCCCTACGACCGGCGCCCTGCATCGCCGCCGGTCCCCGGCCCGCACCTCGAGCCTAGGACGCCCGGGCAGCCGGGTAAAGCATCGGGCTCGCCAGCGCTCGATCGCGCCGTCTGCCACCCTCTAGCGCCGCGACTAGAGTGGGCCAGATGAACCGATCGGACCTGGCCACGGTGCCTCTCGGAGAGCGCCTGACCGTCCGCCACCGGCTCCCGGACGGGCGCGCGACCGACGTCGTCGGCACCCTGGTCGCCCGGGACCGCACGGCCGTCACCGTGCGCACCCGCACGGGGGAGGACGTCCGGGTCGACCTCGCCGCCGTGATCGTCCACCGCGTGGTGCGTCCCGCCCCCTGGCGGGTGGCCACCTTCCTGCAGCGGGCGCAGGTCGCGGTGCTCGACCTGGACGGCGTGGTCCGCAGCTTCGACGCCGACGGCTGGCTGGCCCGGGCAGAGCGTGACCTCGGCGTCGACGCCGGCGGGTTGCTCGAGCTCGCCTTCGGCCTCCCCGAGGCGGAGGCGATGCTCGTCGGCCGGTCGACCTACGACGGCTGGCTGGCCGCGGTCCGAGCCCGGCTGCTGGCCGACGGGCGTCCCGCCCACGTGGTCGGGGAGACGATGTCGACCTGGGTCGCCGACCGCGGGGCACCCGTCGCCGCCACCGTCGCCCTCGTCGACGAGCTGGCGGCACGCGGGACGCCCACCTTCGTCTTCACCAACGGCACCGACCGGGTGCCCGCCGAGCTCGAGCACATCGGGCTCGGGCACCTCGTGCCGTGGCTCATCAACAGCGCCGACCTCGGCGCCGCCAAGCCTGACCTCGAGGCGTATGCCGCCGCGCACGCGCGCATCGAGGCCCACCTCGGGCGCACGGTGGCGAGAGAGGACGTCCGCTTCACCGACGACCGTCCGGCCAACGTGGACGCCGCCCGCGAGTTCGGCTGGCAGGGGCGGGTCTTCACCCACCCCTGACCCAGCGCGTCAGATGACCGTCGGCTCCTGGCCGGAGTCGGACGTCATCGCCTTGTCAGCCGCGTGCCAGGCCCGCATGCCGCCGTCGACGTTGACCACGTCGAAGCCCTGGGTGACCAGCCACTGCACGACCCGGCCGGACCGACCGCCGCTGCGGCAGATGATCGGCAGCGGGTCGTCGGAGTCGGGAAGGTCCTCGAGGCGGCTGGGGATGTCGCCCATCGGGATGTGCACCGCGCCCGGCGCATGGCCGGCGGCCCACTCGTCGGGCTCGCGGACGTCGACGACGAGCGCGTCGTCGGGCAGGTCGGTGACGGAGACCGTGGGGGTGTCAGACATGCGGCCATCCTCCCAAACCTGCGGGCCGACCGCACCCGCGTCGACGGACGGGCTCCGGCCAGCGACCCGCCGTCAGCGCAGCAGCCGCGACATCCGCCGGTCGGCCAGCTCCTTGCCGCCGGTCTGGCAGGTCGGGCAGTACTGCAGCGAGGAGTCGGCGAAGGAGACCTCGTGGACGGTGTCCCCGCAGACGGGGCAGGCCTCGCCGGTGCGGCCGTGGACGTTCATCCCCTGGCGCTTGGCGTCCTTGAGCTCGGCGGCGGGGCGCCCCTCGGCGGCCATCACCGCGGCGGTCAGCGTGGTGCGCAGCGCCTCGTAGAGGCGGGCGACCTCCTCCTCGGTGAGCGAGGACGCGAGCGCGAAGGGCGACAGGCGTGCGGCGTGCAGGACCTCGTCGGAGTAGGCGTTGCCGACGCCGGCGATCACCGACTGGTCGCGCAGCAGCCCCTTGATCTGGGTGCGACGGCCGGTGAGCAGGGCGGTGAAGGCCTCGAGCGTGAAGTCGTCGGCGAGCGGGTCGAGGCCGAGCGAGGCGATGCCGGGGACCGCGGAGGGCTCGGGCACGACATAGGCCGCCAGCCCCTTCTTGGTGCCCGCCTCGGTGAGGTCGAAGCCGGAGCCGTCGTCGAGGCGCACCCGCAGCGCGATCGGCGTCTTGCCGGGCCGGACGCGGGTGGCCGGGACCTCCTCGTACCACCGCAGCCAGCCGGCGCGGGCCAGGTGGAAGACCAGGTGCGTGCCGTCGACATCGACGTCGACGAACTTGCCGTGCCGCGTCACCCCGTCGACCGGTCGCCCGACGAGGGCGTCCGGCGGCGGGTCGAAGGTCTTGAGGACCGCGATCGAGCCCAGCTCGACGTCGGTGACGACGCGGTCCTTCATCCGCCCGTCGAGATAGTCGGCGAGCGCCTGCACCTCGGGCAGCTCAGGCACTGCGGGGCTCCTCTCCCTCGTCCGTCCGGTCGGCGTCCCCGGCCGCGAGCGGCCCCCTCCCGGCGCCCCCGGCCGCAAGGGTCCCCCGCGCGGTCATGAGCAGCTGGTGGAGGCCGTAGCCGTTGGACGCCTTGAGCATGGGCACGTCGGCCCGCTTGCCGAGCAGCTCGTCGGTCGCGACGGGCAGACCGCTGGAGAGCAGCTGCTCGGCCGGCGTCAGCTCGCGGAGACAGATCGCCAGGACACGGTCGGGGTGCTCCTGGGCGAACTCGCCGTAGATGACGGGGTCGTGCTGCCCGTCGTCGCCGACGAGGATCCAACGGATCCGAGGGAACTCCTCGGCGAGGCGGCGCAGCTCGCGCTCCTTGTGCTCCTGGCCGGAGCGGAACCACCCGGTGTTGGTGGGGCCCCAGTCCGTGAGCAGCAGCGGGCCCACGGGGAAGTCGTGCCGGCGCAGGAAGCGGGTGAGCGCCGGCGCGGTGTTCCACGCCCCGGTCGAGAGGTAGAAGACGGGCGTGCGAGGGTCCTCGGCGGCGATCGCGCGGTAGAGCGAGCCCATCCCGGGCACCCGCTGGCGGACCTGCTCGGAACGCACGAAGGTGTTCCAGCCGGCGATGAACATGCGGGGCAGGTGGGTGATCATCACGGTGTCGTCGATATCGCTGACCAGCCCGAGCTCGGCCTCCGGGTCGACGACCATGACCGAGACGGTGACGGAGTCGCCGTTGTCGAGGCCGATCGTGGCCTCCCGCCAGCCCGGCCCCAGGCCGTGGCCCGGGACGTCGACGTCGACGTAGCCGCCGCGGTCGCTGGTCGCCGTGACGGTCGCCTCACCCATCCGCACCGTGACGCGCACCCCGCCGGCCGGGGCCGTGAGGAAGACGCGCCACCCCCGTTGGGCGATGTCGAGCAGGGAGTCCTGGGCGTGGGTCAGCGCGGTGCGCCGCTCCTCGGGCTCGGTGCGGGAGAGCGTCACGCGGGCGAAGACCCGGGCCTTCTCCGTGCTGCCGTAGCCGGTGTAGCCGGCGACCCTCTCGTGCCAGCCCCGACCGCGCAGCCGGGACTCGATGCGACGACGCACCGAGTCCTCGAACCGGGCCGCGATGTGGGGACGGGCCATGGAGGACACCCTAGTTGGCCGCGGCGACGCCGACCGTCGCCGCGGTCACCGGTCAGCTCGCGCGCGCGACCGCGGCCTCGTGGGCGCGGCGGGCCTTCTCCTGCGCCCGGTGGGTGCGTTCCTCGAGCTCGCGCTCGGCACGCTCCATCTCGGCCAGCTCGGCGGTGGCTCGGTGCTTGGCCTCCTCGAGCGCCTTGCGACGCTCCTCGGCCTCCTTCTTGGCCTTGGCCTTCTTCTCGGCCTCGGCCTTGGCCTTCTTCATCGCCTCGACGGTGCCAGGGGCGCCCTCGACACGACCTTCCTCGAGCGCGACCGTCTCGATCGCCGCCCAGGTGGGACCGTCGACGACTCCCGTGGCCTCCAGGCCGGCGGCCTCCTGCACGGCCTTGACCGCCTTCTCGGTGGCGGGACCGAAGCTGCCGTCCGCCTCGATGCCCAGCAGCTCCTGCAGCAGGGTCACCGCGCCGCCCATGTAGGGGCTGTCGCTGCGGCCCTCCATCGTGGCGCGCTTGACCAGCTCGCCGTCAGGGTCGGCCTGCTCGTCCAGGCTGCCGTGCTCGAGCTCGACGTCGCGGATGGCGAGCGTCGGGTGGGTCGCGCGCTCCAGCAGCAGCCAGGTCAGCGGGGTCACGGCCGCCGGACCGTCACCTCGGCGCGAGGCCTGGGACTTGAGCACCGGGTCGGTCTGCTCCCAGTCGGACAGCGCCTTGGCCGTGATCGGGCCGAAGGACCCGTCGGCCTCGACGCCCAGCGCCTCCTGGAGAACCTTGACGGCCTCGCCCGTGTCACCCTCGGTCAGCGTGGTGCGGAGGTAGGGGGTGAAGTCGGTGGTCTGCCAGTCCTCGCGCTCGACGGCGAGCGCGTCGGCCGGGAGGGGGCCGACCTCCTGGCCGAGCGCGACGGCGTAGGAGAAGTCGTCGGCGACACCGGTCGCCGGGATGCCGTGCTCCTCCTGCCAGACGATGAGCGCCTCGCGGGTCTTCGCGTCGAGGACACCGGTGGTGTCGAGACCCAGGGCCTCCTGCAGCATCCGCACGCCCGGGCCGGACTCGCCGGGGCGGACGCGGCCGATGCCGGTGCTCGGAGCGGTCGCGATCGCGGTCGGGTCGCACGGGGTCGTCCGCGGCACCCGGTGGAGGGCGGCGTACTGCCAGGGCGTCACGTCGCACGGACCGAGGTCGGGCTCGGTCACCGCCACACCGGTCCACCACGAGGTGCGCATGAGCGCGCCGTCCCAGGTGAAGGAGAAGTGGATGTGGTCGGTGTGCGGGTTGCCGGTGTAGTAGGTCCAGGAGGCGCTGTTGGTGTTGTAGATCAGGCCGTTCCAGATCATGTACTCGATGCCGAAGCGCTTGGCCATCTCGCCCTCGTCGGCGGTGAGCCACACCAGGACGGCGTCGGCGATCTGTCGGTCGGTCGGGTCGCCCGCGGCCAGCGGCCAGTCGAGGGCGCGTCCGTCGTGGTGGAAGGAGGCGTAGTCGATGCAGGACCGGGCACCGGAGAAGTTGGGTCGGCCGTAGTGGTCGCTCACCAGCAGGGCGAAGGCCAGGACGCCGGGCCGCGACTCGGGGTCGCAGGAGATCTGCTGCTCGAAGGGGCCCTTCTCGTCGACCTGCGACGGGAGGTCCTCCTTGGTCGGGGGCTCGGGCACGACGGCCGGGTCGATGGGGACGGGCACGAACGCGGCCGCACCACCGAAGCCGCCGTTGGGACCGAAACCGGTCCGCGGCGTGCCGGGAGCCGAAGACGTCGAGCCGTCCCCCTGAGGGTCGTCCCCCAGCGCGGGCAGCACACCAGCAGCCGCGATCACCCCTGCCACGACGGCCGATGCACTCCACCGCGCTGCCCGAACCCGCGCTCCGCTACCCCTGCGGAACGCGCCCGCGCTGCGTCGCATCTGTCAGCCAGCTCCCTTGCGTGAACCCATCCTTGGACCCCGAACGCGCCTCCCCCGTGGAGACACGTGCAGAGACTCTATGCCGCTCCCCGCGACCAGACAATGGCCGGGAGGACCATTTCCGGTCACGATTTCCTGGGGATCGTCACACCAGTCACATGCGTCACAGTTTCGCGGTTTTCCGGCCCCTTCGGGACGCGGGCCCTTGCCCCGGCAGGACGATGGACTACCTTGCTTTCACGACTCGATGCCGAGCCGTTCATCGCCTGTGAGGAGCATCATCACCATGTCCCTGTCACCGCGTTCCCGACGCCGTGCCTGGGTAGCTGCCAGCGCCGCGCTGGCGCTCGTGGGAGGAGGCGCCTCCATGGCGACCTCCGCGCCCACCGCGCCCGACGCCGAGGCCGCCCCGCACGCGCCCGTCCTGACGGACCCCTCGACGGTCCACCGCATCTCCGGCGCCGACCGCTACGCGACCGCCGCCGAGATCGCCCGCTCCTTCCCGGCCGAGGCCACCCGCACCGTGGTCGTCGCCTCGGGTCTCGACTTCCCGGACGCGCTCTCGGCCCAGCTGCCGGCGTCCATCACCGACGCGGTCCTGGGGGAGGACCGCGAGGCCGGTGCGCCCGTGCCGATCCTGCTGACCAAGCCCAAGCAGCTGCCCTCGGCCACGGCCGCCGCGCTGCGGGACCTCCGCCCGAGCAAGATCATCGTCGTCGGCGGCAACAACGCCGTCTCGCCCGCCGTCGAGGAGGCCCTGGAGGCCTATGCCGGCACCGTGCAGCGCATCTCCGGCATCGACCGCTACGCCACCTCGGCGCAGATCGCGCAGGCCTACCCGGTCGGGCTGCCGACCCTCTACGTCGTCTCCGGCGCGTCTTACGCCGACGCCCTCGCCGCCGGGGCCCGTGCCGGCGCCGACGGCGTGCCGATCCTCCTCACCCACCCGACCGGCCTGCGCGCCTCGACGGCCGCCGCCATCCGCAACCTCCGCCCCGAGTCGGTGGTCGTCGTCGGTGGCGAAGGTGCCGTGGCGCCGGGCGTCCTCGCCGACATCGCCGAGATCGTGCCGGACACGACCCGCGTGAGCGGCGGCGACCGCTACGAGACCGCCGCCGCCGTCGCCGCCTCCTTCGAGGCCGACACCGTGCCGTTCCTGGCCAGTGGCCTGGACTACCCCGACGGCCTCACCGGTGGCGCCCTGGCCGGCTACCACCGCAGCCCGCTGCTGCTGTCCCAGGCGGGCCACCTGCCCGCCGCCACCCAGGCGACCCTCGACGTCCTCTCGCCGCAGGGCCTGGTCGTCCTCGGCGGCGCCGGAGCGATCGGCAACGGCGTCGTCAACGTGCTGGATGCGCAGCTGCCGGCCTGGATCGACGAGCTCGTCGTCCAGCTGCTGTCGTTCAACGACTACCACGGCCACATCGCCGTCGACGGCGACGGCGTGCTCTCCCCGGAGCAGGACCCCGAGCAGAACCGCGTCGGCGGTGCCGTCAACCTGTCGACCACGCTGCAGATGCTGCGCTCCCGCTCCTACGACGAACAGACCCTGACCGTCGCCGCGGGCGACCTCATCGGCGGCTCGACCTTCGTGTCCGGCCTGTTCCAGGACGAGCCGGCGGTCGAGACCCTCGAGCTCGCCGGGCTGGACATCTCCAGCGTCGGCAACCACGAGTTTGACGAGGGCGTCGACGAGCTGCTCCGTATGCAGCACGGCGGCTGCCACCCCGAGCTCGGCTGCTTCGAGGGTGACGACAACCCCTACGACGGCGCCGACTTCCAGTGGCTGGCGGCCAACGTCGTCGACCGCGAGTCCGGCGAGACGATCCTGCCGGGCACCGAGGTGCGCACCGTCGACGGCGTCGACGTGGGCTTCATCGGCATGACGCTCGAGGCCACCCCGGCCCTGGTCAGCCCCAGCGGCGTGGCCAGCGTCGAGTTCCTCGACGAGGTCGAGACCGCCAACGCCCAGGCCGCCGCGCTGCACGCCCAGGGCGTGGAGTCGATCGTCGTGCTGCTGCACGAGGGCGGCTACCAGACCGGCACCTACAACGAGTGCGAGGGCATCTCCGGCGCCGTCGTCGAGATCGCGGAGAACCTCGACCCGGCCATCGACGCCGTCATCACCGGGCACACGCACCAGCCCTACATCTGCTCCATCGACGACCCGGCCGGCAACCCGCGCACGGTCACCAGCGCCAACCAGTACGCCCGCGTCGTCACCGAGACCGCGCTGACGGTCAGCCGCAGCACCGGCGACGTGATCCGCGACCGCGTCCGCGCCGAGAACCACCTGGTCCTGCAGTCCGTCAAGGACGACCCGGCCATGGCCGAGGTCGTCGCCAAGTGGGAGGCCCGGGCCGCCGTCATCGGCGCGACCGTCGTCGGGTCCACCTCCGAGGCGATCACCGGTGACTCCAGCGGCAACCGCGGCATCGAGACCCCGATGGCCGACCTGGTGGCCGACGCCATCCTGGCCGCCACCGACGGCCCGGACGAGGGCGGTGCCCAGATCTCGTTCATGAACGTCGGCGGTGTCCGCGCCAGCCTCCCGGCCGGCGACGTCACCTACGCGCAGGCCTACGCGGTCCTGCCGTTCGGCAACCTGCTGGTCTCGGTCGACATGACCGGCGCCCAGATCGACGAGGTCCTGGAGCAGCAGTACCAGCCGATCCCGGACCGTGGCAGCCGCCCGATGCTCGCGCTCGGCGTCAGCGACGGCTTCACCTACACCTGGGACGCCTCGCAGCCGCAGGGCTCGCGGGCCAGCGACCTCAGGCTGAACGGCGAGCCGCTCGACCCGGACGGCGTCTACCGCGTCTCGACGCTGAACTTCCTCCAGGAGGGCGGCGACAGCTTCACCGCCTTCACCGAGGGCACCAACCTCCTGGGCGGCCCCGAGGACCTGGCTGCGTTCATCGCCTACCTGCAGGCCAACCCGGGCATCTCCGCTCCGCCGGACCGCATCAGCGGTCTCTGACGGGCAGCACCCGCACGACCGGCCCCGGGGGTCGTCACCATCACGGTGGCGGCCCCCGGGGCTCGTTCATGTACAAGGTCCGTCCAATCTTGCGGTACGCTGGTCCGGACGAACATCGAACGGACCCAGGAGGCACGGTGGCGGTGCGCTACACGGTGAAGCAGGTGAGCCAGCTCACGGGCATCTCCACCGATCTGCTGCGTGCGTGGGAACGCCGCTACGGCGTGGTCAGCCCGCGCCGGACGGCCTCGCGCTACCGCCTCTACGGCGACGACGACGTGGCCCGCCTGCGTCGGATGGCCGAGCTGGTCGCCGCGGGCAGCCCTGCGTCGCTGGCCGCCGAGCAGGTCCTCTCCGAGCACCCGCCGATGCCCGACGTCGAGGACGTCCCCGAGGGCGGCGTCCCCGTCCCGGCCCGGACACCCGTGCCCGAGGTCGACCTCGAGTGGAGCCCTTCGACCCCGCCGACCACGGCGCTGCCACCCGTCGAGGCGCTCTCGCAGGCCGCCCGTGACCTCGACCGCGAGCTCCTCGAGCGCACGCTCGACCAGGTGATGACCGGCGGGTCCTTCGAGACCATCTTCGACGAGTGGATCACCCCCGCCCTGGTCGCCGTCGGCGACGGCTGGGCGGCCGAGGAGATCAGCGTCGCCGGCGAGCACTTCGTCAGCTCGGCGGTCCAGCGCCGGCTGAGCCAGGCCTTCGAGGCCGCGGGCACCGCCGTCAACGCGCCGGTCGTGCTGGTCGGGCTGCCTCCGCGCACCCACCACCAGCTCGCGGCCCTCGCCTTCGCCACCTGTCTGCGCCGGCGGGGCATGGACGTGCGCTACCTGGGCTCGGACCTGCCCGTCGAGAGCTGGATCGCGGCGGTCCGCAGGCTCTCCCCGGCCGCGGTCACCATCTCGGTGCCCAACCCGAACGACTCCGAGGTCGGCGCCGAGCTGGTGCGCGCGCTCGCCGACGCCCACCCGCAGGTGCTCGTCTTCGCCGGCGGCGGCGGGTGCGTCGGCTGGCCCGAGGACCTGCCGGTCACGCTGCTGCCCCAGCCCGTGACCCGCGCCGCCTACGAGCTGGCCGTCACCCTCGTCGCCGGCCGTTCCTCCGCGAGCTGAGGGCCGCCAGCCCGCCGGCCGCGGCCAGCCCGGCGGCGACCGCGCCCGCCCGCCCCAGGGCGTGCGCCGGGTCGGCGGGCACCCCGTGCATGGCACGGCGCACGGCCTCGCGGTAGGGCGTCGGGCCGCCGGGCGGACCCTCGACCAGCGTGCCGAGGTCGGACTCCCGGCAGACCACCTCGTGGACGAGCGAGCCGACCAGGGGCTTGGCCACGCCGGCGTCCACCGGGGTCACCAGTCCCACCCAGTGGCTCGCCAGCCAGGGCGTCATGACCGGCAGCGTGACGATGACCCGTCGCCGCTGCCCGGTCTCCTCCGCGAAGACCTGCATCATCTCGGCGTAGGTCATCACGTCGGGGCCGCCGATGTCGAAGGTCCTGCTGACCTCCGGCGGCAGGTCGGCGGCGGCGACCAGCCAGTGCAGGACGTCGTCGATCCCCGCCGGCTGTATCCGGTTGCCGAGCCAGCGCGGGGCCACCATCGCGGGCAGCCGGGTGGTGAGATAGCGCAGCATCTCGAAGCTCGCGGAGCCGCGGCCGATGACGGTCGCGGCCTGCAGCACCGCCGTCGGCACGCCCGAGTCGAGCAGGATCTGCCCGACCTCCACGCGGGAGGCCAGGTGCTCGGAGAGCTCCCCGTCGGGGTGGAGGCCCGAGAGGTAGACGATCCGGCCCACCGACTCCTGGGAGGCAGCGCGGCCGAAGCCCTCGGCGAGCGCGCGGTCACGCGCGGCGAAGGAGCCGCCGCCGTCCATCGAGTGGATGAGGTAGTAGGCGACGTCGACCCCGCGCAGGGCGCGGCGCAGGTCGTCCTCGTCGTTGGCGTCACCGCGGACCACCTCGACGTCGTCGACCCAGGGGGCGCGCAGGGCGCCGGACCGGGTGAGGACGCGCACGGCACGTCCCGCCTCGAGAAGCCGGGGGACGAGCAGTCCCCCGACGTAGCCGGAGGCGCCGGTGACGAGGGCGGTGCGGGAGGTGTGCGGATCCATCGGAGGTCCCCTTCAGAGGGTGGAGAGCAGCGGGGGCAGGAGCAGGAGCATCCCGGAGGACCACGTGATGTGCGTGATCGCCGGACCGAGGACGCCTCCGGTGACGCGCCGCTGGAGGGCGCAGACGAGACCGACGCAGACGGCGGCCAGCACGAGCAGCGGCACGCCCGAGCCGACGGTGGTGAGCGCGTAGACGACCGTGGTCACGGCCACCGTCCAGCGCTCGGGGACCGCGGCGTAGAGCGCGCCGCGGAAGAAGATCTCCTCGGCGACGCCGTTGACGACGGTGATGAGCAGGACCAGGGCGAGCGAGCCGGAGCGCGCGTGGTCGAGCAGGTCGTCGACGGGTCCGCGCAGCGCGGGCACCTGGGCGACGAGCAGGGCGCCGGCCAGGAAGATCGCGAGCAGCGCCAGTCCGAGGACGAGCGACTGCACGACCCCCCGGGCGTATGCCGTGCCGGCACGGGTGTACGCGCGCCCCAGGTAGAGCGGCCCCCCGAGGAGGGCCCCGACCACCCAGGTGAGGGCCAGCAGCGCGGTGCCGAGGTAGAAGAGCGGGTCGCCGGGCTCCAGCCGCAGCGACCACCACAGCAGCGCCGCGCCGACGACGAGGGTGACGGCAGCGACGATCCGACGTCGCCTGAGGACGGGCGCCGGGTCGTGCTGGGAGCGCGGCACCTTGGTGACCAGCGCCGCGCGGACGAACGCCCGCAGCTCGGCGACCGGGTTCACCGGTGCTCCCCCGGGGCGGTCCGCGTCACGCGCCGCGGTCCTCAGACGCGCACCGCCGCACGGGTGCGCGGCAGGGCCGAGACGACGCCGAGGCCCACCACGAGGACGGCGGCGACGACCGCCGCCCACCCGACGAGGTCGCTGGCAGGCTCGCCCGAGAAGCGGCCGACGGCGACCCAGGCGACGCCCCACGTTGCGGCGGCAACGAGCGCGAGGCGGAGGACCAGGTCGTCGGTGCGGGTCAGCAGGAGGGCGGTGAGCGCGACCACGACGACGAGGACCGCGACGGTGGTCCAGGCGGGCGCGGTGCCCTCGGCCGGGACCCCGAGGTCCACCAGCCAGGTGGCGACGTTGGCGCAGGTCGCCACGCAGACCCAGCCCAGGTAGAGCCCGAAGGTCACCGAGACGGCGGCCCGGGGGACCCAGCCCTCGTCGGGCAGCCCCGCCGTCCGGCGCAGGACGACGCCGAGGGAGATCGCGATGGCGAGGATGACGAGGACGGAGCCGAGGATCCACCCGGCGAAGACGACGAGCAGCCAGATGCCGTTGAGGGCCAGCGAGGCAGCAGCGGGCAGCCGGGTGCGGCGGGCCCACTCGGAGCCGGCCGCGGCGGGCAGCCACTGCCAGACCGTGTAGATCGCCAGGAACAGGTAGATCACCGACCAGATCGAGAAGGCCGGACCGTCGGGCGCGATGAGCGTGGCCTGGTCGGAGAAGGAGCCCTCGCCCTGCTCCTCGACGCCACCACCGCCTCCCACGACGCCGGTCCCGATGAGGGTGCCCACGACCCAGACCACGGCGGCCAGGGTCACGATCAGCTGGTCTCGTCGCAGGGGGGTCATCCTTCGAGGCTAGTGGAGTCGGGCGCGGCGGGCGCGGCGTTCTGCCCCGCCCCGGTGGCGACCTCGCCGCGGACGAGGCTGTCGCCGCCGTGACCGGGGTCGCCGTCCATGTGCTCGCGGGAGATGTCGACCACGGGGTAGTCGCCGAGGTCGAGACCGGCGGGGAGGGGGAACTCGGCGGTGGTGCCGTCGAGGACCCCGAGGGTCACCATGCCCGAGACGTCGGGGCGGAGCAGCCAGACCTCGAGGTAGCCGTCGCCGGCGTCCGGAAGGTCGTCGAGCTCGACCCGAAGCCGCTGGCCGCCGGCGGTCTCGACGACCGAGACCGAGCCGCCGACGCCCGTGTCCGTGAGGGGGGCGAGGGGGCCGCTGGCGACGACGTCACCGCCCTCCTCGCCGAGGAGGGACAGGCCGCCCCACGTGAGCAGGGCGCCGACGGCGGCGGCCGCGACCAGCTGGGGTCCCGTACGACGACGGCTGGGCCGCACGAGCGGCACCACGGGGGCGGCCGACGGGTCGGAGAGATCCCGCTCGACGGCGCTCCACACCCGGGGCGGGGGCGGATCCTCGACGGGACCGGCGCGGTGCAGCAGGGCGGCGACCCGGGCGTGCGGGTCGACGGCGGTGAGGTCGTTCATCGCGCTCCTCCTCCCAGGATCGAGCGGAGCCGGGCCATGGTGCGGGTGGTGTGGGTCTTGACGGTCCCCAGGGGCAGGTCGAGCTCCTCGGCGATCTCGCGCTGGGTGCGGTCGTGGACGTAGGCGAGCAGCACGATCTGGCGCTGCGGCTCCCCGATCTTCTCCAGCTCCGCGTAGACGGCCATGAGGTCGTCGGCGTCGTCGGGGCTCCAGCGGGGGTCGGTGCCCTCGGGCAGGTCCTCGGCCGTGGTCGGGACCTCGGCGGTGCGGTGCCGGCGGCGCAGGAAGTCGGCGACCTGCCGGCGGGTGATGCCGACGAGCCAGGCGCCGAGCGGCGCGTCGGCCGGGCGGTAGGTGCTGCGTCCCCGCCAGGCGGCGAGGAAGACCTGCTGGGTCACGTCCTCGGCGTCGGCGGGACCGACGGCACGTCGGGCCAGGCCGTGGACGAGGGGTCCCCAGCGCTCGTAGGCGAGCTGGACGACGGTCTCGTCGCCGTCGGCCCAGGCGGCCGCCAGCTCCTCCTCGGCGACCAGGGGCGCGGCGGGAGCTCCGGTGGTCACCGTCACGGCGGGGGGATCGGGAACGGCTCTCATGAGGTGCTCGGCTCGGCGGTCAGGACGAGGTTGTCGGTGTAGTGCCCGGTCGCCCGCGACCACTCGCCCGTGCAGGTGACCAGGCGCAGGACGGACGGGCCGTCGCGGCGGAAGAGGTCGTCGACCGCCAGCTCGGGCTTGGCGACGGTCTCCCGCGCCGTGATGCGGTAGCGGACGGTCGTGCCGTCCTCGAGGTCGACGAGGACGTCGTCACCCTCGGCCGCCTCGGTGAGGGCGAGGAACGCCCCCGGGCCGGTGGGGTCGTCGACGTGCCCGGCGACGACGGCGGAGCCGGCAGCGGAGCCGGGAGGGGGGCCGTGGCGGTACCAACCGGCACGCGAGGCGTCGTCCGGCACCTCCATCTGCCCGTCCGCGGCGACGGCGACCGCGTCGAGCGGGACGTCGAGCCCGACCGACGGCACCCGCAGCCGGACCGGCGCCGGGTCGCGCGCGGGACGCTCTGCCAGGGAGGCCGAGCGGTAGGTGGGAGGGACGGGTGCCGACCCGCGCTCGGGGTCCGGGACGGCGGTGGTCCGGGCGTCGTCGTCCGGGACCGCGGTGGCCCCCGCCGGGTCGTCCGAGGGGCTGGACCCGGCGGTGGCCACCGCGGCGTTCTCGGGGGTGCCGAAGTCGTCGACCTGCGGCACCGGGTCGGCCAGGAGGCCGCGCAGCGCCCACCCGGCGACGGCCACGCAGACGACCGTGACCAGGAGGGCGGTCAGGTCGACGCGGGTCCGTCGCCGGGTTCGGGGGCGCATGGTCGTCAGGCGACGGTGGCGTTGGCGCGGACGACGGAACGACCGGCGACGACGGCACCGGCGGCGCCGGCGAGAGCCAGCACGAGCAGGGCGCCGGAGTCGGCGAGGCCGCCCTGGCCGGAGGGCACGCCCTCGGGGGCGCTGTGCAGGCCGTCGATGGTCTGGACGGCGAGGTCGAGCGAGCCGTCCTCCGCCGAGCCCCACGCGTAGACGATCGTGTTCGTGCCCTCGGCGAGCTCGACGTCGGCCGGGCCGAGGACGACCTCGTCGGTGCCCGCGAGCACGACGTCGGCGGAGACGGTGCCGGCGTCGAGGTTCAGGACCTCCTCGTCCGGGTTGGTCAGACCCTCGATGACCGGGCTGCCGCCGGCGCGGACGTCGACGGCCGGGGCGGCCGCGGCGTGACGGACGGTCAGCCGCGCCTGGCCGGCCTCGGTGGCGGAGACGTCGTTGACGAAGGCGCTGAGCATCGGGGTGCCGTCCTCGCCCAGGTGGGCCGCGAGGGTCAGGTTGGCGCCGCCCGGCACCTCCAGGCCCGCGGCGGAGATGGCCGGCTCGGCGGAGTCGGGGGTGTCGCCGTCGGCGTAGACGTCGATGTCGTAGGTGCCCGCGGCCAGCATCATCGGGTCGGTCAGGGTGCCGGGGGCGAAGTCGGGCAGGGCCTCCTCGCCGTTGATGTAGACGTCGACGGTCAGGCCCGGCACACCGTGCAGCACGGAGACGGTCGACTCGTCCTCGGCGGCGGTGGCCGGGGCGGCCAGCGCGGCGAGGGCGACGCCGCCCAGCAGGACGGTGGCGGTGGTGGCGGTCTTGCGCATCGGGTGCTCCTCGGTTCTCGGGGGGCGGCGGATCCGCCCTCACCTGTCACTACGGGCGGCGATCCCCGTCCGGATTCACAGTTTGTCATATTTTTGTCACGTGTTTGTCCATAGCGATCTAGACTGGCTCCATGACCGCCCTCCTGTGGCTCCGCCGCGACCTCCGGACCAGCGACCACCCGGCCCTGCTGGCCGCCCGCGAGGCCGCGGGAGGAGGAGCGCTGGCGGTGGTCTTCGTCGTCGACCCGGCGCTCTGGCGCGGTGGCGGTCCGGTCCGCCGCGCCTGGGTCGCCGCCTCCGTCCGCGCGGTGGCGGAGCGGCTGGACGGTCGGCTGGTCCTGCGCGCCGGCGACCCCGTCGAGGTGGTGCCCGCGCTGGCCCGTGAGCTCGGCGCGACCTCGGTGCACGTCACCCGCGAGACCTTCCCCACCGGCGCCCGGCGCGACGCGCGGGTGCGTGCGGCGCTCGACGAGGAGGTCGCCTGGGTCGAGACCGGCACGCCCTATGCCGTGGGGCCCGGCCTGGTCCGCAACGGCTCCGGTGACCCCTACAAGGTGTTCACCCCCTTCTCCCGCGCCTGGGAGGAGCACGGCTGGCCGCAGCCCGCTCCCACGCCCCGCCGCCTCGACCTCGTCGACGCACCGTCCGACCCCGCCGCCGAGCGGGCTCTCGTCGAGGCGCTCGCCGTGGACGACCTGCCCCGGCTGCCCGAGCCCGGCCAGGCCGCGGCCCTGGCGCGCTGGCGGTCCTTCCTCGGGGCCGACCTCGCCGGCTACCGCTCCGGCCGGGACCGGCCAGACCTCGACGCGACCAGCCGGCTCTCGCCCTACCTCAAGGTCGGGGCCGTCCACCCGCGCACCCTGCTCGTCGAGCTGGAGGAGCACCGCGGCGAGGGTGCCACGGCATACCGGACCGAGCTGGCATGGCGGGAGTTCTACGCCGACGTCCTCCACCACCACCCCCACAGCGCCTGGCGCGACCTGCGCGACGGGCTGTCAGGGCTGCGCTACGACGAGCCCGAGGACGCGGTCGAGGCGTGGCGGACCGGACGGACCGGCTATCCGGTCGTCGACGCGGGCATGCGGCAGCTGCTCGCCGAGGGCTGGATGCACAACCGGGTGCGGATGATCACCGCCAGCTTCCTCACCAAGGACCTGCACGTGTGGTGGCCGGTCGGCGCGCGGCACTTCCTCGACCACCTGGTCGACGGCGACCTCGCCTCCAACAACCACGGCTGGCAGTGGGTGGCCGGCACCGGGACCGATGCCGCGCCCTACTTCCGCGTCTTCAACCCGGTGACCCAGGGGCTGCGCTTCGACCCCGACGGCGACTACGTGCGGCGCTGGGTGCCCGAGCTGGCCCATCTGCCGGGCCGGGCCGCGCACGAGCCGTGGGACCACCCCCAGGGCTACGACCACGACTACCCGCGACGCATCGTCGACCACGCCGAGGAGCGGCGCGAGGCGCTGCGGCGCTACGAGGCCGTGCGCTAGTCGACGTCGGCGGGCGTGGCCTCGTGGCCCGACCGGCCGTGGGTGCGGCGCTCCTGCTTGAGCTCGGCCTCGTAGACGTGCCGGCGCTCGTCGGTGACCGCGTCCCGGACGACCCGGTCGAGCTCGCGCGCCGTGGTCCAGTAACCGTCGTCGAAGTCCTCGACGACCTGGAAGCTCCAGCGGCCCGCGAGCACGTTGAGGCCGATGAGCTCCGTGCGGAGCCGCTCGGCCAGCTCGCGGTGACCGCTCGCCTCGAGCTGGTCGGCACCGTCCTCGAAGCCGAAGTCGGCCGCCCCGATGAGCTGGTGGAAGGAGTAGAGGTGCCCGCGCGCCCGCTCGACCTTCTCCAGCGCCTCGCTGATCGTGCCGGCCGCCTCGACCTCGGCGTCCGTGGCGCCCTCGGGACGGGAGTGCTCGGCGTCGACGCTGCGCCGCGTGTCGTCGCCGCTCATCGCAGGTTCTCGTCGACGAACTGGCGGGCGACGTCGGCGGGGTCCTGGCCCTCGGTGATGACCTGCACCATCATCGCCGTGAGGTTCTCCGTCGTCAGGGCCGCGGAGACCGCGTCGAGCGCGTCCTCGACCGCGGGGTTGACCACCTCGCTGCTGATCAGGGGCACGATGTTCTGGGCGGCGAAGAGCGACTCCGGGTCCTCGAGGATCACGAGGTCGTTCTCCTCGATCGCCGGGTCGGTCGTGAAGATGTTGGCCGCGTTGACCTGGCCGTTGACCAGCGCCTGGACGGTGAGGTTGGACCCGGCGGCCAGCGGACGGAAGCTGCCGAACTCCACGCCGTAGACCTCGGCCAGCCCGGCGACGCCGTTGGGGCGGGTCTCGAACTCCGGCGGACCGCCGAGCACGAGGTCGCCGGCCTGGTCCGTGAGGTCGGCGATGGAAGTGAGGCCGAGCTCGTCGGCGGTCTCGCGGGTCACGACGAGCGCGTCCTTGTCCTCGGCCTCGCTGATCTCCAGCAGCTGCAGCCCCGCGGGCAGGTTGTCCTGGGCCTCCTGCAGCACGTCCTCCGGGGAGGTCGCGGTGATCTCGGGGTTGAGGTAGGTGGCCAGGCCCCCGGTGTACTCGGGGATGAGGTCGATCGACCCGTCCTGCAGGCCGGCCATGTAGGTCTCGCGGCTGCCGATGTTGAGCGTGGTCGAGACCTCGACGCCCGCGTCGGAGAGGGCGGCGGCGTAGATCTCGGCGAGCAGCTCGTTCTCGGGGAAGTTCGCCGAGCCGATGACGACGGTCGCGGCACCGTCACCGGTGCCGGCCCCGGTCTCCGAGCCGGTGTCCTCGGTGTCGGCGTCGAGCGGGTCGCCGCCGCCTCCGCAGCCGGTGAGCACGAGGGCGGCGGTCAGGGACAGGACGGTCAGGCTGGTGCGGCGCATGAGCACCCTTTCGACGGTGGTCCGGGCGAGGTCCAGCATGTCTGCTCCGGCCGCTGCGCTCAACGCCGAACGGCAGCGGTGAGGCCGGGCGAGACGACGACCCGCTGGGCCAGGGCGAGCACGAGGTCGACGGTGAGGGCGAGCGCGGCGACGACGATCGCGCCGCCGGCCATCTGCGCGTAGTCGCGGCTGGCCTGCCCGTCGATGAGGAAACGGCCGAGCCCGCCCAGCCCGACCACCGCCGCGATCGTCGCGGTCCCGATGATCTGCAGCATCGCCGCCCGCAGGCCGGACATCACCAGCGGCATGGCTCCCGGGACCTCCACCTGGAGCAGGACCTGGGTGCCGGTCATCCCCATGCCCCGGGCCGCGTCGCGGGCGGCGGCATCGGTCGCCTGCACGCCGGCATAGGTGCCGGACAGGATCGGGGGTATGGCCAGCAGCACCAGCACGAGCAGGGCCGGGAGCTCGAAGGCCAGCTCGCCGCGCAGCCGGGGCAGCAGCAGGAGCACGGCGATGAACAGCACCCCGAGGGAGGGGATCGCCCGGAAGGAGCCGGCGACGTTGACCGCCAGCCAGCGGCCTCGTCCGGTGTGCCCGACCGACAGCCCCACCGGGACCGCGACCACCGCGGCGACGAGGAGCGCGACGAAGGAGTAGCGCAGGTGCGCCAGCGACTGCGCCAGGATGCCCCGCGTCCCGGTCCAGCTGGCGGGGTCGGTCAGCCACGCCCAGGTCTGGTCGATCACGACGGCACCCCCCGGCGGAGCCACGGCGTCAGACCCCGGGCGACGAGCGCGATGAGCGCGTCGAGGAGCAGCGCGAGCACGACGCAGGCGAGGGTGCCGACGACGATCGGCCCCATCGCGTTGCGGTTGAAGCCGTCGGTGAAGAGCGAGCCGAACTGGCTGACGCCGATCAGCGCGGCGACCGAGACGATCGAGACGTTGCTCACCGCGGCGACGCGCAGGCCCGCGGCGATGACGGGGATCGCCAGGGGCAGGTCGACCGCCACCACGCGGCGCAGCTCGCCGTAACCCATCGCGGTGGCGGCCTGCCGCACGTGCGCGGGCACCGAGCCGACGCCGTCGGCGACCGTGCGGGTGAGCAGCGCGACGGTGTAGATCGTCATCGCGACGAGCACGTTGGTGTCGTCGAGGATCCGGGTGCCCAGCACGAGCGGCAGCAGGATGAAGAGCGCGAGCGAGGGGATCGTGTACATCAGCCCGGTGCCCGCGACCACGGTCGAGCCGAGCCAGCGCACCCGGGACGCGAGCCAGCCGAGCGGGAGGCTGACGAGCAGCCCGACCAGCAGGGGCACCCCGGCGAGGTAGAGGTGGCGCAGCGCCAGGTCGCCCAGGGTGTCCCAGGCCACCCCTGCGATCACCGGCGCTCCCCCAGGGCTGCGAGGACCTCGTCGGCGCCCACGGTCCCGACCACCCTGCCGTCGGCGACGACCACGCCGCGGCGGCTCGGCGAGGACAGCGCGGCGTCGAGGAGGGTGCGGGCGCTCGCCCCGAGCGGGGCCAGGCCGCCCAGCCGCTGGAGCCGCTGCTCGGTGAGGGGGCCGCCCCAGCCGGTGGCGTCGGCCCAGCCGAGCGGTGCACCGGCCTCGTCGACGGCGAGCACCCAGCCCGCGCCGGCGGGCACGCTCTCGCCGAGGCGGGCCGTGGGCACCGGCCGGGGCTCGACGGCCACGTCCGCGAAGCCCAGCGCACGGTAGCCGCGGTCGCGGCCGACGAAGCTGGCCACGAAGTCGTCCGCCGGCTCGGCCAGCAGGGTGGCGGGGTCGGCGACCTGGGCGAGATGACCGCCCTCGCGCAGCACGGCGACGGTGTCTCCCAGGCCGAGGGCCTCGTCGATGTCGTGGGTGACGAGGACGACGGTGATGCCGAGCTCGCGCTGCAGCCGGCGCACCTCGTCCTGCAACTCGGCGCGCACGATGGGGTCGACGGCGCTGAAGGGCTCGTCCATGAGCACGACCTCCGGCCCGCTCGCGAGCGCCCGGGCGACGCCGACCCGCTGCTGCTGGCCGCCGGAGAGCTGCGCGGGATAGCGGCGCGCCTGGTCGGCGGTGAGCCCCACCTTCTCCAGCGCCTCCATCGCGGCGGCGCGCGCCCTGGCCCGGTCCCAGCCGAGCAGCCGGGGCACGGTCATGACGTTGCCCAGCACCGTGCGGTGCGGGAAGAGGCCGGCGTGCTGGATGACGTAGCCGATGCTGCGCCGCAGCTGGGCGGCCGGGCGGGCGGCGACGTCCTCCCCGTCGAGGAGCACGCGGCCGGACGTCGGCTCCACCATCCGGTTGACCATCCGCAGGCTGGTGGTCTTGCCGCAGCCGGACGGGCCCACGAGCACGGTGATCCCGCCCCGGGGCACCTCCAGGGTGAGGTCGTCGACGGCGACCGTGCCGTCGGCATACCTCTTGGTGACGCTCTCGAACCGGATCATCGACGCCACCCTAGGGCCAGCGGCGCCCTGGCGACCATCGGACGACCGAAGGGGATCCGAGCAGGTCGGGCCGCCCGCCCGCACGTTTGGGCAGGATGAGCCCCGCGCCCACGGACATACTCGGAGAATGTCTTCCGAACCCGTTCTCGAGGACGGCCCGCTGACATCGGTGCAGCGCCTCGCCGACACCGTCCTGCCCACGCGGCACGGCACCTTCCGGATGACCGCCTACCGCGACGAGGGCGGCGAGGAGCACGTGGCCCTCAGCGTGGGCATCGCCGACGACGACCCGCTCGACGCGCCACCACCGCTGGTGCGCGTCCACTCCGAGTGCCTCACCGGCGACGCCCTGGGCTCCTTCCGCTGCGACTGCGGCGAGCAGCTGCAGCACGCGCTGCACCTCGTCGCCCGCGACGGCCGGGGCGCCGTGCTCTACGTCCGTGGCCACGAGGGGCGCGGCATCGGCCTGGTGCAGAAGCTGCGCGCCTACGCCCTGCAGGACACCGGGGTCGACACCGTGGACGCCAACCTCCGCCTCGGGCACCCCGCCGACGCCCGCACCTACGACCAGAGCGCGGCGATGCTCGCCGACCTGGGCGTGCGGAGCATCCGGCTGCTCTCCTCCAACCCGGCCAAGGAGCACGCGCTGACGGCGCTCGGGGTCCGGGTGGTCGGCCGCGAGGCCCTCGTCGTGCCCGCCCGGCCCGAGAACGAGCACTACCTGCGGACCAAGCGCGAGCGGATGGGCCACGACCGTGTCGAGGGCGGCGAGTGGGAGGTGCTGCTCGCCGGCGGGACGGTCGCCGGCGGGGTCCTCTCGGAGCGCTACGGCGACCTGGTCCGGGCCGGTGGCCCGACGGTGCTGGCGCAGCTGGGGCAGAGCCTCGACGGCTTCATCGCCAGCCGCACCGGCGACGCCGTCTTCGTCACCGGCGAGGAGGACAGGGAGCACCTGCACCGGCTCCGCGCGCTCGTGGACGCGGTCGTCGTGGGTGCGAGCACCGCCGTCGCCGACGATCCCCGGCTCACCGTGCGCGCGGTCCCCGGCGACAACCCGGCCCGGGTCGTGCTCGACCCCCGCGGGGTGCTCCCCCGCGAGGCCGCGCTCCTCACCGACGGCGCCGCCCCGACCCTGTGGGTGGTGGGCCCCGACGTCGAGGCGGGAGCGACCGCGGAGCACGTCGAGGTGGTGCGATGGCCGGGCGCAGGACCGATGGATCCCCGCGAGGTGCTCGCGCTGCTGCGGGCCCGCGGACTGCGGCGGGTGCTCGTCGAGGGTGGCGGCCGGCTGGTGTCGGCCTTCGTCGACGCGGGCACGGTCGACCGCCTCTACCTGACGACGGCCCCGCTGCTCATCGGCGACGGCGTCCCCGGCCTGCGGGTGGACGGCACCGACCGGCTGGCCGACGCGCTGCGGCCGCCGGTGCGGCGCTGGCTGCTCGGGCAGGACGTCGTGACCGAGTTCGACCTGGGCGGGTCGGGGGCCGGGCGGCCGGTGCTGCGGCCGGTCGGCTCGCTCGACACCGAGGGCGACGCGTGACGGCGCCGCAGGAGACCAGGCTGCACCGCTGGACGAGGTGGGGGCCGGCAGCGGTCCGCAGGCTCGACACCGGCGTGGAGGCGGTCGTCGGCGACCAGACGGTCGAGCTCGACGTGACGCACCGTGGGCTCATCTACGAGCAGACCTCGAGGCCGTTGCGCCTGGGGTTCTACGCCTGCCTCGAGATCGGCGTCCTCGTGCGCTGGAACGGCGAGGACGTGGCGACGATCCGTCATGCCGAGCCCCGGCGCCTCGGCCTCGCACGCCGGTCCCGCTACGACGTCGTCGGGGACGACCGCTTCGTCGTGCCGGGTATGCAGCTCACCGAGCGCGCCATCCCGCCCCTGCTCACGTTGCGTGCCGACAGCGGCGTGCTGGTGTCCTCGCGCCGTTGGGCCGAGCCGCTGAACATCGCGGTCACCGAGTGGTCGTTCGTCCGCGAGGACGACGTCGTGCCGCCGCGCGTCCGTGGGGGCACGCGCCCCGAGCACGTGGCGCTGTGGATGGCGGTGCGGCACGCCTGACCGCCGGCCCGCCTCAGCGGGACCCGGCCGCTCCGTCCGTCGCCGGCAGCACGAGCAGGTCGACGTGGTCGACGACGGCGACCACGCCGTCGCCGCGCAGCTGCTGACGTCGGCGCCCCTGCCAGGCGAGCACGCGCTCGCGCTCGCCCCCGGCCGCTTCCTCCAGCGCCGCCTCGACGCGCTCGTCGAGCCAGCGCTCCAGCAGCTCGGGACGGCGGTCGTCGAGCCGCCAGGGGGTCGGGGCGCTCAGCACCTCGAGGCCGCGGGCGCGCAGGTCGGTGGCGAGCAGGTCGACCGCGTCCGGGCCCGGTCGCCCGCCCCGTCGCTGGTGGGCGTCGAAGAGCCGGCCGACGAGGGCGTCGTCCTCGTCGGCCGGCGACCAGGTGACGTCGCCGGTGACCGACAGCGAGACCAGGGCCACCGCGCCGAGACCCTCGACCGCGTCGGCCAGGCACCCCAGCTCGTGGGTCGGCAGCACGTCGAGCAGCGCTGCGCAGGTGAGCAGCAGCGGCCCGTCGTCGACGGGCAGCCCCGCCAGCACCTCGGCGAGGTCGCAGACCCCGGCCTCGACGCGCAGCGCGTCCCCGTGGTGCGCGGCGTCCAGCAGGTCCGCGTCGTGGTCGACGACGACCCAGCGCTGCTCGAGCGGCAGCCGCGGCGCGAGGTAGGCGTGGTTGGCGCCCGTCCCCGCCCCGAGGTCGACCACGAGGACCTCGCCCCGTCCCTGGCGCCGCAGCGCGGTCTCCAGCCGCAGCAGCAGGTCGTGGGCGCCGGTGTCGCGGGCCTCGGTGTCGGCCTCCCGCCGCAGCGCGAGCCAGTCGGGGCAGGCCCGCTGGGCCGGCGCGCCGGTCGGGGGCGCCTCCTGCTGCGTCGTCATGGGCCGATCCTGTCGAGTGCGCGGTCGATCTGCTCGGCGGTACGTCCCCAGCCCGTCAGGAGATTGCGCCGCCCGTGCGCCCGACGTCGCCAGACCTGGCGCAACGGGGCGTCGGTCAACCACCGGCGCAGGGTCTCCGCGAGCTCTCCCGGGTCGTCGGTCGGGACCGCGGCGCCGGCGAGCGCCTCCCACGAGGAGCCCTCGCCGGCCAGCACCTCCTCGGCACCGGTCCCGGCCCCCACCACGGCGGGTATGCCGTGCGCCAGCGCCTCGGCGACGGCCATGCCGTAGGTCTCGCTGCGGGACGGGTGCATGAGCAGGTCGGTGCCGTCCCACAGCCGCTCGAGCTCCTCGCCCTCGACCGTGCCCGCCCAGGTGACCCTGCCGGCCAGGCAGCCGGAGGCGGTGCGCGCCTCGAGGGTGCGGGCGAGGTCGGGGTCCGCGACCGGCCCGGCCACGACCAGTCGCCAGGGCAGGTCGGCGACCCGCTCGAGGGCGTCGAGCAGCAGGGCCTGGTTCTTGACCCGCGAGACGGCGCCGAGGGCCAGCAGGCCGGGGGTGCCGGTGGTCGCCAGCCCGCCCCGGGCCACCGGCGCCCTCGTGGTGCCCGGCGGGGCGATGACGACGTCGCGCCGGCCGTGGCGCTCGGTCAGGCGCCGGGCGGCCCAGCCGCTCGTCACGATCACGGTCGAGGCGGCGGCGAGCGCCCGCTGCTCGACGGCGTCCAGGGCCGCGGCACGGTCCCCGGTCGCGCCGGCACCGTCGGCCAGGAGGGCGTGGACGAGGAGGGTCAGGGGACGACCCGTTCCCTCGACCACCTCCGGGGCGGCGCAGCCCACGAGCCCGTCGAGGAGCACGGGGCCGGCCGGCGCGTCGGAGACCAGCTCCGCGAGGCGCTCCAGCTCGGCCGGGCCGGGGTCCGGCCAGGGACCGGGGACCGGGAGGAGCTCGACGTCGCGGCCGCGGTCCCGCCACGCTGCGGCGAGGGCCGCGTCGTAGCGGTCGCCACCGCTCGGGCCGAGACCTGTGCGAGCAGGGACGAGGATCCGGGTCACGTCAGGGCCAGGCGGTAGGACGCCCAGGCGTCCGGGTGCTCGCGCAGCACGACGGTCACCGCGGACAGGCCGGCGGTGTCCAGCGAGGCGGCCAGCTGCTCGGCGACCCACCGCGCCAGCCACTCGGTGGTGGTGACCACGCCGGCGAGCTCCTCCACCTCGTCGAGGTTGCGGTAGGCGATGCGCCCGAGCACCGCGGACAGCGCCTCGGAGGCGGCGCCGATGTCGAGGACCACCCCGTGCTCGTCGAGGTCGGCCCTCTCGAAACCGGCCTCCACCACGTAGGTGGCCCCGTGGAGGCCCTGCGCCGGGCCGAAGAACGGGTCGGGCAGGGAGTGGGCGACCATCACGTGGTCGCGGACGGTGAGGGTGAACACGTCGGCGGTCCTCTCGGATCGGGGTCGGGCGGTAGGTCAGGGAGTCAGTCGTCGTAGGTGACGACGTGGCACAGCCCCGGCGCGCCGTCGGCGAGCCGGGGCAGCAGGTCGGGAAGCTCGGCGAAGGGGGTGGGCCCGGCGAGGAGCGCGTCGAGGCGGTCGTCGTGCGCCGCCCGCAGCGCCACGGCCATGCGGCCGGCGTGGTCGCGCCGGGGGGCGCGGTGCGGGCTGACGGTGCTCACCTGGCTGGCCCGGATCCTCAGCCGCCGGGCGTGGAAGGCCGAGCCGAGCTCGACCGGCACGGCGCGATCGCCGTACCAGGACAGCTCGACGACCTCGCCCTCGGGACCGAGGAGGTCGAGGGAGGCCTGGAGCCCCTCCGGCGAGGCGGAGCAGTGGAAGACCACGTCGCAGCCGGGAGTCGCACCCTCCGGTGCCACGCCGCGGGCGCCGAGCCGCTCGCCCAGCGCCGCACGCTCCGGGTCGGGATCGACCAGCTCGAGCCGCTCGAGCGGCAGCTGCGCGAGCAGGGCCGCGACGCTGGCGCCGACCATGCCGGCGCCGACCACCGCGACCCGGTCGCCGTAGAGCGGCCGACCGTCCCACAGCGCGTTGACGGCCGTCTCCAGGGTGCCGAGCAGGACGGCCCGGTGGTCGGGCACCTCGTCGGGGAGGGGGCTGAGCGCGGACACGGGCACGACATACCGGTCCTGGTGGGGGTGCAGGCAGAAGACGCGGCGGCCCACCCAGTCCGGCTCGCCGTCCTCGACGACGCCGACCGAGAGGTAGCCGTACTTGACCGGGCCCCCGCCGGCCAGGTCCCCCACCTGGAAGGGCGCGCGCATCTGGTCGGCGACCGAGGCCGGGACCCCTCCGCGATGGACGAGCAGCTCGCTGCCCCGGCTCACGCCGGAGGCCGTGGCGCGCACGAGGGCCTCGCCGTGTCCGGGGTTGGACAGCTCCTCGACGCGGAGCTCTCCCCGACCCGGGGCGACGGTCCAGTAGGCACGTGCTCGCATGTCGGCATTGTGTCCCGCCGCAGGTCGGCGCGCCCTCCGGACGGACGCGACCGCCCGCCCTCACCGATGGCGGGAACCCGCCCGAACACCTAGGGTGGACGCGGAGGGGGAACTCCGTGTCCAAGGTTAGTTGTCAAATGTTTGTCCCATCTGGCATGCTGGCTCCACCGCACGGATCCGCACCCCTTCTCGCACCACCACCGACGACGGAACGAGCCGACATGACAGCTGGCACCCTCGCACCGGACCCCGATGCCGCGCCGCTGGCTCCCGGGGTTCCTCCTGCCGGGACCGACCCGCACGCACGCTTCTTCACCACCGGGCGCTCCGCGGTGGTCGACGATCACGACGCCGTCCTCTGGGACGCCCTGCACGGGCTGACCGAGGGCGGCAAGCGCTTCCGCCCCACCCTGCTGCTCCGCATGCACGACGCACTCGGGGGCACCGAGCACGCGGCCGCGCGGGCCGTGGCGGACGCGGTCGAGCTGCTCCACACCGCCTTCGTCGTCCACGACGACGTCATCGACGGCGACGTCGTGCGACGGGGGCGTCCCAACGTCACCGGCACCTTCACCGCCCGGGCCGTGAAGGCCGGCGCCTCCCCCGAGCGCGCCCGCCGCTACGGCGAGGCGGCGGGCATCCTCGCCGGCGACCTGGCCCTCGCCGGGGCGGTCCGCGAGGTCGCCCTCTGCGGAGCCCGGCCCGACGTGGTCGCCGCCCTCCTGGACCTGCTCGAGGACGTGCTGCACCGCAGCGCGGCCGGCGAGCTCGCCGACGTGCGGGTGAGCCTGACCGGGGAGGCCACCCTCGACGAGGCGCTCGACGTCGCCGCCTGGAAGACGGCCGCCTACTCCTTCGAGCTGCCCATGCAGGCGGCCGCCCTCCTCGCCGACGCGGGGCCCGACGTGGTGTCGGCCCTCGGCGAGGCCGGCCGCTGCCTGGGGCTGGCCTTCCAGCTGCGCGACGACCTCGACGGCGTCTTCGGCACCCTCGAGCAGACCGGCAAGGACCCGCTCAGCGACCTCCGTGAGGGCAAGTGCACCGCCCTCGTGGCCTTCGCCCGGGACAGCCGGCTGTGGCCCGAGCTGGCCACCCATCTCGGCGACCCCGCGCTGACCGAGGAGGATGCGGCACGGGCCCGCGAGCTGCTCGTCGCGTGCGGGGCCCGGTCGGCGGTGGAGGCGATGGCCTCCGAGCTGGCCGCCTCGGCGATCGCCGCCACCCGTTCCCTCCCGGTGGAGGCCGCGGGTGTCCTGCGCGACATGGCGCACCGGCTGGTGGCCGCCGAGCCCACCCAGACCGACGTCCCCGCGACGCTGGTGGCCGAGGTCCTGGCGGAGGCGGAGGCGGAGGCGAGCACGCCCCTGCTGGAGCAGCCGCTGGCCGTCCCGGCCGCCGGGCCCGACGGGCCCGTGCTCGACCGGGTGCGTGTCCGGGGCGCCGCATGATGTTCGTCCGCCCGCCTCGCGGCGAGGGTTCGGCACCGGCGTGCACGTCCACCTACGACCGGGCGGCCCGCGCCAGCGCGGCGGTGGTCATCGGGGAGTACTCCACCTCCTTCGGGTGGGCCACCCGCCTGCTGCACGAGCCGGTCCGCACGCACGTGCGCTCGATCTACGCCCTCGTCCGCGTCGCGGACGAGCTCGTGGACGACGCCCGCCAGCCGTGGTCCCGCGAGCGCCGGTCCCTTCTCCTCGACGGGCTGCAGGAGGAGACCCACCGGGCGATGGGGAGCGGCGGCAGCGCCAACCTCGTCGTCCACGCCTTCGCACTCACGGCGAAGGAGTTCGGCATCGGTCGGGACCTGGTCGACCCCTTCTTCGACTCCATGCGCGCCGACCTGTCGGTGCAGGTCCACGACCCCGAGAGCCTCTCGGGCTACCTCTACGGCTCGGCGGAGGTCGTCGGCCTGATGTGCCTGCGCGTCTTCGTCGACGGCGACCAGGACCGCTACGACGCGCTCACCCCGGGCGCGCGCGCCCTCGGCGCGGCCTTCCAGAAGGTCAACTTCCTGCGCGACCTCCACGACGACCAGGAGCTGCTGGGCCGCACCTACTTCCCCGGCGTCGACCTGACCACCTTCACCGACCGCGAGCGCGACCTGCTGCTCGCCGACATCGACGCCGACCTCGCCGCCGCGGCCGCGGTCATCCCGCTGCTGCCGCCGAGCAGCCGCTGCGCCGTGCACGCCGCGCACGGGCTCTTCGCCGAGCTCTCCCGCCGCCTGCACCGCACGCCGGCCGCAGAGATCGCCCGCCGCCGGGTGCGCGTCCCCGACGTCGTCAAGGCCCGCATCGTCGCCCAGAGCCTGGCGGCGACCCGATGAGCGCCCGCACCGCGTCCGGCCCCCGCCGGGTCGCCGTGATCGGGGGTGGCATCGCCGGCCTGGCCACCGCAGCCCTGCTGGCTGCCGAGGGCCACGACGTCGAGGTCTTCGAGCAGCGCGACGACGTCGGGGGCCGTGCCGGCTCGCTGGCCGTGGACGGCTTCCGCTTCGACACCGGCCCGTCGTGGTACCTCATGCCGGAGGTCTTCGAGCACTTCTTCCGGCTGCTCGGGACGAGTGTCGAGGAGCAGCTGCGGCTCGAGGTGCTGGACCCCGCCTACCGGGTCTTCTTCGAGGCCGACCGCCCCGGCACGCCGGCGCCGTCCCCGCTCGACATCACCGCCGACACCGGCGCCAACCTGGCGACCTTCGAGGACGTCGAGCCGGGTGCTGGCCGGGCGCTGGCCGACTACCTGAGCTCCTCGTCGGAGGCCTACGACGTGGCGCTGCGCCACTTCCTCTACACGAGCTTCACCTCCCCGCTCGGCCTCGCCTCGCCCGACGTGCTGCGGCGCCTGCCGCGCCTGCTGCCGCTGCTGACACGCTCGCTGCAGGACTTCGTCGGTGCCCGGTTCTCGGACCGGCGGCTGCGCCAGATCCTCGGCTATCCGGCCGTCTTCCTCGGGTCCTCCCCGGAGCGGGTGCCGGCGCTCTACCACCTCATGAGCGGGCTCGACCTCACCGGCGGGGTGATGTACCCCGAGGGCGGCTTCACCCGCCTCATCGAGGCGGTGGCCGGGCAGGCCGCGCACCACGGCGCCCGGATCCGCACCGGGGCGACGGTCGTGGGCATCACGACCGAGGAGCTCCCCGCCGGGCGACGGCCCCGCCGCGGCCCACGATCCCGGGCGACCGGGCTGCGCTGGCGCGACCGCGAGGGCCAGGAGCACGTCCACGCCGCCGACCTCGTGGTCGGCGCCGGCGACCTGCACCACCTGGAGACCCGCCTGCTCCCGCCGGACCTGCAGACCTACCCGCAGTCCTACTGGGACCGTCGCACGTCGGGCCCCGGCGCCGTCCTGGTGCTGCTCGGCGTGCGCGGCGAGCTGCCCGAGATGCCGCACCACTCGCTCTTCTTCACGCGCGACTGGAAGGCCAACTTCGACGCGATCTTCGCCGGCAGCGTGCCGGACCCCGCGTCGGCCTACGTCTGCAAGCCCTCGGCCACCGATCCCACCGTCGCGCCGGAGGGGCACGAGAACCTCTTCGTCCTCGTGCCCGTCCCCGCCGACCCGGGCCTCGGCCGCGGCGGTGCCGACGGGCAGGGCGACGCCGCCGTCGAGGCCGTCGCGGACGCCGCGATCCGGCAGGTCGCCGACTGGGCGGGTGTCCCCGACCTGGCCGAGCGCGTCGTCGTGCGCCGCACCATCGGTCCCGGCGACTTCGCCGCCGACCTGTCCGCCTGGCAGGGCGGCATGCTCGGCCCGGGCCACACCCTGCGGCAGAGCGCGATGTTCCGCACCGGCAACGTCAGCAAGCGGGTCGACGGCCTCCTCTACGCCGGGTCGAGCACCATCCCGGGCATCGGGCTGCCGATGTGCCTCATCAGCGCCGAGCTCGTCCTCAAGCGCCTGCGCGGCGACACCTCCGCGGGGCCGTCCCCGGAGCCCGCCCGCCCGGCCGAGGACCTGGCGGTCGGTCCGCGGTGACCGCCCTCCTCTACGGCGCGTTCCTGCTGGGCGCGACCGCGTGCATGGCGCTGCTCGACGCGCGCTTCCGGCTCGTGCTGTGGCGCGACCCGCGGCGCAGCGCCGCGGTGCTCGCGACGGGCATCGTCCTCTTCCTCCTCTGGGACGTCGCGGCGATCGCGCTCGGCTTCTACCACCGCGGCGAGAGCGAGGCGATGACCGGCATCATGCTGGCCCCGGAGCTGCCGCTCGAGGAGCTGCTCTTCATCACCTTCCTCTGCTACCTCACCCTCGTGCTCCACGGCCTGGTGGGTCTGGCGCTCGACCGCGCCTCCGCGGGCGGCGGACGCGCCGCGGCCACGGGAGGCCCCCGATGACCTACGCCGGCCTGGCCCTGGTCTTCGTCGCGCTGTCGGCCGCCGTGGCCGTCGGCGTCGCCGTCGCCCGTCGGCTCCCGGCCCGCTGGTGGCTGACCACGGCGATCACGATCGCCGTCCTGCTCGTCCTGACGGTCGTCTTCGACAGCCTGATGATCATCTCCGACCTGTTCCGCTTCGACGAGAGCTCGCTGCTCGGCGTGCACCTGTGGCACGCTCCGCTCGAGGACCTCGCCTGGCCGCTGGCGGCCGGGCTGCTGCTCCCCGCGCTGCGGGAGCTGCTGCACCCCAGGGAGACGAGCGAGTGACCACGACCGGACAGACCCCCACGGCCCCGGCGCCCGCGGCACCGGGCGCCCTGCGCCAGCTGGTCGGCTCGTCACGCCCGCTGAGCTGGGTCAACACCGCCTATCCCTTCGCCGCGGCATACCTGCTGGCGGGCGGGGGGATCACCCTGACGCTGGTGCTGGGGACCCTGTGGTTCCTCATCCCCTACAACCTGCTCATGTACGGCGTCAACGACGTCTTCGACTACGAGTCCGACCTGCGCAACCCGCGCAAGGGCGGCGTCGAGGGCGTCGTGCTCTCGCGGCGCTGGCACCGGCTGACGCTGTGGGCGGCGGCGCTGACCAACCTGCCCTTCGTGGTCGCGCTGGTGCTGCTCGGCGACGTCTTCTCGACGGTCGTGCTGGCGATCAGCGTCTTCGCGGTCATCGCCTACTCCGCGCCGGGGCTGCGCTTCAAGGAGCGCCCGGTCCTCGACTCGGTCACCTCGAGCACCCACTTCGTCAGCCCCGCGGTCTTCGCGCTCGCGATCGCCGACGCGGAGCTGACGACGCCGGTCCTCCTGGCGCTGGCCGCCTTCTTCGTCTGGGGCATGGCCTCGCAGGCCTTCGGCGCGGTGCAGGACATCATCGCCGACCGGGAGGGCGGGATCTCCTCGATCGCGACCGTGCTCGGGGCCGCGACGACCGTGCGGGCCGCCTTCGTCGCCTACCTGGTCGCGGGGGTCCTGCTGCTGCCGGTCGGCTGGCCCGGGGCGCTCGCCGCGCTCCTCGTGATCCCCTACGCCGCCAGCGTGGCCCCCTTCCTCTCGCTCTCCGACGCCGACTGCGAGCGGGCCAACGCCGGGTGGCGCCGCTTCCTGTGGCTCAACCTGGTCACCGGCTTCCTCGTCACGCAGCTGTTCATCTGGATGACCCTTGCCTCCTGACCTGCTCTCCGTCCCCGGCCCGCGGTGGGCGAGGGTCGCGACCGACCTCGTCGCCGTCGCCGGCCTGACCTCCTTCGTCGTCGCCTTCTGGCGCGACGGCGTGACGGTCGCGCTCTTCGCGCTGGTGCTGCTCGGCCTGGTCCTGCCCCGGGTCGGGCGGCTGCCGGGCTGGCTGCAGGCCGCGACCGGGGCGACGCTGGTCCTCGGGGGCTGGAGCGCGGTCCTCGACTGGTACGTCGCCGTCCCGTGGCTCGACATCGTCGTGCACGCCGTCGCCAACGGCCTGCTGGCCGCCGCGGCGGTGGTGCTCCTGCAGCGGGCGCGCCAGCTCCCGGTGACGCTGCCCGCCGCCGGGCTGGTCCTCGTCACCGCCGCCGTCGGCGCGCTCCTCGCGGTGATCTGGGAGGCCGGGGAGTGGTTCGGCCACACCGTCCTCGACGACAGCATCCAGGTCGGCTACGACGACACGATCGGCGACCTCGTCTGCGGCACCGCCGGCTCCTTCGTGGCCGGGCTGGCCCTGGTCGCCGGACGGGGGCGCGATGACTGACGTCAGCGTGGTCATCCCGGTGCGCGACGACGCCGAGCACCTGCGGCGCTGCCTGGAGGCGCTGGCCGCGCAGACGGTGCCGCCGGCGGAGGTCGTCGTGGTCGACAACGCCTCGACCGACGACTCGGCCGCGGTGGCCCGCTCCTTCGGGGCCCGTGTCGTGCCCGAGCCGCGCGTCGGCATCCCCGCCGCCGCGGCGACCGGGTATGACGCCGCCGCCTGCGCGGTCGTGGCCCGGCTGGACGCCGACTCCCTGCCGCCCACGGACTGGGTGGAGCGGGTCGTCCGGGCCCTCGACGAGCGGCCGGACGCCGTGGCCGTCACCGGGGCCGGCACGTTCGCCGACAGCCCGCCCGTGGCGCGCACGCTCCTGGCGCTGCTCTACCTCGGCAGCTACTACGCCCTCGGCTTCCTCGCCGCCGGCCACCACGTCCTGTGGGGCTCCTCGATGGCGCTGCGCCGCTCGGCCTGGGAGCTGGCCTCGCCGCGGGTGCACCGTGACGACCCCGAGCTGCACGACGACATGGACCTGGCCCTCGTGCTCGGGCCCCGGGCGCGGATCGCGCTCGTCCCCGGGCTGTCCGTCGGCGTCTCCGCCCGCTCGCTCCGCGGCGGACGCCAGTGGCGCCGCCGGATGCGCCGGGCCTTCCGCACCTTGTCCGTCAACTGGGCGGACGCCCCTCCCTGGGAGCGCTGGGCCGCGCGCCTGGCTCCCGCCGCACGCCATACCCCTGAACGAGAGACGACATGACCACCGCGAGCTTCCACCCGCCCACAGCCGACACCGCCACCGAGGTGCCCGACGAGGTCGTCCTGCTCGACGAGCAGGGCATGCCGATCGGCACCGCCCCCCGGGCCACCGTCCACTCCACCGACACCCCGCTGCACCTGGCGTTCTCCTGCCATCTCTCCGACGAGGAGGGCCGGGTCCTGCTGACGCGCCGGGCGCTGGCCAAGCGCACCTGGCCGGGGGTGTGGACCAACGCCTTCTGCGGCCACCCGCGACCGGGCGAGGACGTGCTCGACGCGATCCGCCGGCACGCGCGCACCGAGCTGGGGGTGGAGATCACCGACGTGCAGCCGCTGCTGCCGGACTTCCGCTATCGCGCGGTCGACGCCGCCGGGGTGGTCGAGAACGAGGTCTGCCCGGTCTTCACCGCGCGGACCTCGCAGCTCCCGGTGCCGGACCCGGACGAGGTGATGGAGCTGGTCTGGGTCACCCCCGAGCAGCTGCGCGACGCGGCCACGGCCGCTCCGTGGGCGCTGAGCCCGTGGCTGCGCGAGCAGCTGACCGAGCTGGAGCAGCGCCAGGCGTGACGACCCGGCCCGGCTCCCCCCGGCGGTCGCCGCGCGTGACCGCCATCCCGGAGGGCCGCGCCGGACGTAGCACCGGTATGGCCCGCGCCGCCGCCCCTGCCGTGACCGCTTCGACCACCACGTGGTTCGCACCGCCGACGCCGGCCGACCTCGTCACCGGCTTCCGGGGCCTGCTGATCCTCGTCGCCGGCGGGCTGGTGGTGGCGGCCCTCGTCGCCGGCGAGCCCGCACGCACCTGGCCGGTCGTCTGGCTGTGCATCGCCGGCTGGGCGCTGGACGGCGTGGACGGCTGGGTGGCCCGGCGCACCGGCACCGTCAGCGAGCGCGGCGCGCTCTTCGACTCCGGCGCGGACGGGGTGCTCGTGCTGGTCCTGTCGCTCGTCCACGTCCCCGGCGCTCCCTGGGCGCTGCTGGGCGGCCTGCTCTGGCCGCTCTTCGTGCTCGTGCAGACCGTCCGGCCGGCCTGGCGGCGCACCCTGCCGCACAGCGTGCGCCGCAAGCTCGCGGGCGGCACCCTGACGGGCACGCTGGCCATCGCGGGCGCGCCCTTCTGGCCCGAGGCCGCGGTGCAGGTCGCAGTCGCCCTCGCGGTCGCCCTCGTCACCTGGTCCTTCGCCGTCGACGTGCGCTGGCTGGAACGCGCTGCGGTCGCGCCGCGGCGCTCGACCTCCTAGGTTCGGCCCATGGACTTCAGCGCACGCCCCGTCGCCCTCGTCGCCGGAGGCTCCCGCGGCCTCGGCCTCCTCGTCGCCACCGAGCTCGCCGAGCTCGGCCACGACGTCGCGATCTTCGCCCGGGACCTCGAGGAGACGACCGAGGGTGCCCGCCTGGCCGAGGAGCGCGCCCGAGAGGCGAGCGGGGTCCGGGCCGGTCGGGTGCGCCCCTACCGTGGCGACGTCACGGACCGCGACTCCGTGGACGCCGTCGTGGCGGACGTCGAGCGCGACCTGGGGCCGATCGAGGTGCTCGTCCACGTCGCCGGCATCATCCAGGTCGGCCCGGCCGAGACGATGACGCTGGAGCACTTCGACAGGGCGGTCGGCGTCATGCTCATGGGCCCGGTCAACACGGCGTGGGCGGTGCTGCCGGGCATGCGCGAGCGCGGGCACGGCCGCATCGGCGTCGTGACGAGCATCGGCGGCAAGGTGCCCTCACCGCACCTGCTGCCCTACGTCACCGCCAAGTTCGGCGCCGTCGGCTTCACCGAGGCGCTGGCGGCCGAGCTGGCCGGCACCGGGGTCACGGCGACCACTCTCGTCCCCGGCCTGATGCGGACCGGCTCACCGGAGCAGGCGCTCTTCACCGGCGACCGCGAGGCGGAGTACGCCTGGTTCGCGCCGGGCGCCTCGATCCCCCTCGTCTCGATGGACGCGCGTCGCGCGGCGCGCAAGATGGTCCGCGCCACGCTCGCCGGCCGCCCGGTGCTGCAGCTGAGCCCGATGACGCTGGTCGGCACCCGGGTGCACGGGCTGATGCCCGCCACCACGGTGCGCCTGGTCGGGGTGATGAACCGCCTGCTGCCCTCGGCCCCGGGGACCCCCGACCAGAGCGAGGCGCGGCCCGGCCGGGAGGCCGCCGCGGGGCTCGACACGGGGGTCGTGGGTGCGCTGACCGTGCTCGGCCGGCGCGCCGCGCGGCGGCTCAACCAGCGGTCGTCTCAGGGCAGCTCGACCACCGTGGGGCCCGCGTCCTCGTCGTCCTGACGACCGGCGATCGCCCTGACCGTGCTCACCACGGTCCCGACGAGCGAGCCTCCGCCCCAGTACTCCGCGGTGTCGCCGCTGACGCGGAGCACGACGTTGTCGGGGTTGTCCGGGCCGCCCTCCATGAAGGCGCTGGCGCCCTTGCTCCACAGCTGCTCGACGAGGGTGCGGTCGCGCACGACGGTCGCCGTGCCGGCCAGGGAGACCCAGGCCTTCGTGGAGGCATAGGCGACGTTGACCGAGGGGTTGGCCTCGACGTCGCGCACGAGGGGGCTGCCGTCGCGGACGAGGAAGAGCACGTCACCGCCCTCCTCGGCCCGCTGGGTAGACAGCGGCCGGCTGGTCAGCCGGCCCGGCGAGGTGGCGTCCTCGGTCGTCACCATCGCGACGTCCATGCTGTCGATGAGCTCGGTGACCTTGGCGACCTCGGCGGGGTCGTCGGTCACGGTCACGGGGTCGTTCGGGTGGGTGTCGTGGACCTCGGTCATGGGGTCTCCTCGGGGGTCTCGGGGGTGGCCGCGACCTGCTGGGACGCGGCGTAGGAGGGGTCGCGCAGACGCGCCAGCAGGGGGTGCGTCCAGGCTCCGGCGGGCGGGTGCCCGACGGGGTCGTGCCGGCGGGTGCAGTCCCGACGGGTCCAGGTGATCGTCAGCGCGCCCCGCTCGTGCCACGGGCGGCCGGGGGCCGCGACCATCAGCCGGTATGCCGTGGGCGGCTCGTCGGGCGCGTCCCCGCCCGGCGTCGTGGGGTCGAGCCGCAGCAGCAGGGGCCCGCGGGCCGTCGAGAGGGGCAGCAGCGTCGTCAGCGGCCCGTGGTGGTCGTGGCGGCGCGCGACGAGGAGGTGCCGCCCGACGACGCCGGTGCCGGTCGACGACAGCAGCACGTCACCGGCGGCCGGTCCCTCGACGCGCAGCGCCAGGCCCTCGACGTCACGGCCGCGCTCGCGCCCGACCGAGCGCGACCAGCGCAGCAGGCAGGGGTGCGGGCCGGGGTCGTCGAGCAGCACGACCCCGCTGGGCGGGCCGGGCTCCACGGTCAGCGAGCCGGCACCGCATACCCCGACGGCGTGGAGCGCCCGGGTGCCGCGCAGGCGGGCCACCTGCCCGAAGACGCCTGCGAGGAGGGCGCCGCCGGCGCTGGCGAGCGGCTCGGCGAGGCTCACGGCGTGAGGACGACCTTGACGCAGCCGTCCGCCTTGTCGTTGAAGGTCTGGTACATCTCCGCGGCCTCCTCGAGGGGCACGCGGTGGGTGGCCAGGCCCTCGAGGCCGAGGACGTCCTCGGCGCCGCTGACGAGCGCGTAGAGCTCGTCGGTCCAGCGGCGGACGTTGCACTGTCCCATGCGCAGCTGCACCTGCTTGTCGAAGAGCTCCATCATCGGCATCGGGTCGGCCATGCCGCCGTAGACGCCGCTGAGCGAGACGGTGCCACCGCGTCGGACCGCGTCGATGGCGGTGTGCAGGGCCGCGAGCCGGTCGACGCCGGCGGTCTCGATGGCCTTGCGGGCGATCGGCTTGGGCAGCCGCTTGGCGGCCGAGACGGCGGCGCCGAGCACGGGGCTGCCGTGCGCCTCCATGCCGACGGCGTCGATGACGCTGTCCGGGCCGCGCCCGTCGGTCATCTCGCGCAGGGTCTCGGCGACGTCGTCGACCTGCGAGAGGTCGACGACCTCGGCGCCGTGCTGCCGCGCCAGCTCGAGGCGCTCGGGCACGAGGTCGACCGCGATGACGCGCTGCACGCCCTGCTGGAACGCGGAGCGGACGGAGAGCTGACCGACGGGGCCGAGCCCGAGGACGGCGAGCGTGCCGCCCTCCTCGACGTCGGCGTAGGCGACGGCCTGCCAGGCGGTCGGGAGGATGTCGGAGAGGTAGAGGAAGCGCTCGTCCGGCAGGTCGGAGTCGATCTTCACCGGGCCGAAGTCGGCGTGGGGCACCCGCACCCGCTCGGCCTGGCCGCCGGGGACCGAGCCGTAGAGGCTGGTGTAGCCGTAGAGGCTCGCGCCCTTGCCGGTCTGCCGGTTCTGGGTCGTCTCGCACTGGGAGTAGAGCTCGCGGTCGCACATGAAGCACGACCCGCAGCAGATCGTGAAGGGCACGACCACGCGGTCGCCGACGGCGAGGTTCTCGACCGCGGGGCCGACCTCCTCGACGATGCCCATGAACTCGTGGCCGAGCACGTCGCCGGGCGTCAGGTAGGCGCCCAGGACGTTGTAGAGGTGCAGGTCTGAGCCGCAGATGGCGGTCGAGGTCACCCGCACCACCGCGTCGGTCGGCTGCTCGATGCGCGGGTCCGGGACCTCCTGGACCGAGACGTCCTTCAGGCCCTGCCAGGTGAGTGCTCTCATGCAGCCACGCTAGGTCGGGGGATCGCGGCCCGCTCGGTGAATTGGGGTCCACGACGGCCGTGCAGGCTGACGCTACAGTGCCAGACGTGGCAGCCCTCGACGTCGCACCCGGCCCCGACCGTCCTGACGCCGCGGCGCTCGGCGCGGCCTTCGCGGCGGGGACGACGACCCCGCTGGAGGTCGCCCAGGAGGCCCTGCGGCTCATGGACGAGCGTGAGCCCGTGGTCAACGCGATGTGGGTGCGCGACCCGGTGGAGGACGTCCTGGGGCGGGCCGAGGCGGCGACCCGGCGCTGGGCCGAGGGTCGTCAGCTCGGGCCGCTCGACGGCGTGCCGGTGACGATCAAGGAGAACGTCGCCCGGGCCGGGGTGCCGATGCCCGCGGGCTGCGCCGGGGTCGAGCCGGTCGTGCCCGACGTCGACTCCCCGGTCGCGCGACGCGTCGACGGGGCCGGGATGGTGGTGCTCGGCTCCACCGTCATGCCCGACTGGGGGATGCTCTCCTCCGGCGTCTCCAGCCTGCACGGCATCACCCGTTCACCGCTCGACCCGTCGTGGACCACCGGCGGCTCGAGCTCGGGCGCCGGCGCCAGCGTGGCTGCCGGCTACGCGCCGCTGGCCGTCGGCACCGACATCGGCGGCTCGATCCGGCTGCCCGGCACCTGGCTGGGCCTGGCCACGCTCAAGCCGAGCGCCGGACGCATCCCCCTGCACGCGCCATACCTCGGCCGGGTGGCGGGCCCGATGGCGACGACCGCCGCCGACTGCGCCGCGTTCATGGCCGTGCTCTCCGGGCCGGACCCCCTCGACTGGACCAGCCTGCCCGGGCAGGACCTCGACTGGACCTCCGTCGGCACCGGCACGGACGTGGCCGGGCTGCGGGTGGGGGTCTGGACCACCGCGGGGTATGGCGTGGAGCCGGAGCCCGAGGTGGCCGCCGCCGTGCGCGAGGCCGCCGACGCCCTGGCGGACGCGGGCGCCGAGGTCGTGGAGGTGGGGCCGTGGCTGACCCAGGCGCACCTCGACGGGGTCAACCAGTTCTGGCAGGCGCGCTCGTGGGCCGACTTCGCGCGGCTGTCGCCGGAGCGGCAGGAGCGGGTGCTGCCCTACGTCGCCGACTGGGTGCGGGCCGCGAGCGGCCTCGGCGGCACCGAGGTCGTCGACGCCTACCACGCCTTCGGCAGGGTGCAGGCCGACACGGTCGCGGCGTGGGACGCCCTGGGGCTGGACGTGATGGTCTCGCCCGTGGCCCCGTGCGCGGCCTTCCCCGCGGAGCAGCCGATGCCCTATCCGGACGGCGGGCGCGGGATGTGGCACATCAACTTCACGATGCCCTGGAACATGACCGGTCAGCCGGCCGGGACGGTGCCGTGGGGCGCGATGCCCGACGGGCGGCCCGTCGGGGTGCAGGTCGTGGGGCGGGCGTTCGACGACCTCGGGGTGCTGCGGGTGATGGACCGGCTCGAGCGACGGTAGGTCCGCGAGCCGGACGTCGCCCCCTTGGCCCCGCCCCTCGACCCACGGGACGACGAAGGAGAGGGCGCCATGCGTCCTCTCCACTCTCAATCTATAGCGCAGAGGGGGGCTTGCGGCAAGGCCCCCGTCAGGCCGCACAATCGCTCTCCTCCCGGGGCGGGCCCGGGCGGAGAGGGGTGGGTGCGCATGACGACGACCACGGTGTTCGACCTGACCAGGGGCGGTCGGGACGCAGTGCGGGACCACGGGCTGGTGGCGGCGGACGAGGCCCACCTGGCGGCCGTCGCGGACGCCGTGGGGGCCACCGTCGCCGAGCTGGAGGAGCGGCTGGCGCAGGAGCGCCGGGCGCCGGCGGGGCTGGGTCAGCAGGCGTTGGAGCGGGACCAGCAGGTGCACCGGCTCAGCGCCCGGCTGCGCACCCTGCAGCGCTTCGGGGCCGACCTGTGCCTGGGCCGCATGGTGCTCGCCGGGCAGGACGAGCCGGTCTACGTCGGGCGGCTGGGGCTGACGGACCGTGAGGGGCGGCGGCTGCTCGTCGACTGGCGCTCCCCGGCCGCCGAGCCGTTCTTCGGCGCGACCTGGGCCGACCCGATGGGGCTCGTCAGCCGACGCCGCTACCGCTGGACCGGCGGCCGGGTGACGGACTTCTGGGACGAGGTCTTCACCACCGACCCGGTCGAGGGGGTGGTGCCCGACGAGGAGTCGTCCTTCCTGCTCAGCCTCGGCACCGCCCGGACCTCGCGGATGCGCGACGTGCTCGCCACCCTCCAGGCCGACCAGGACGCGATCATCCGCGCGGGCTCGCGTGGCACCCTCGTCGTCGACGGTGGCCCCGGCACGGGCAAGACGGTCGTGGCCCTGCACCGGGCGGCCTACCTGCTCTACGCCGATCCTCGCCTGGGCCACCACCGGGGCGGGGTGCTCTTCGTCGGGCCGCACGAGCCCTACCTGTCGTGGGTCGCCGACGTGCTGCCGGGCCTGGGCGAGGAGGGCGTGCAGACCTGCACGCTGCGCGACCTCGTGCCGGAGGGTGCCGTCGCCCGGGAGGAGGACGACCCTCGCGTGGCCCTCCTCAAGGCGTCGGCCGAGCTGGTGCGGGCGGTCGAGCCCGCGGTGCAGCTCTACGAGGAGCCGCCGACCGAACCGACCTCGGTGACGACCGAGCTCGTCGACGTCGTCATCTCCCCGGAGGAGTGGGCGGAGGCCTTCGGGGCCCGCGAAGCCGCGGTGCCGCACAACGAGGCGCGCGAGGAGATCCTCGAGGAGCTCGTGGCCATCCTCGTGGACCGGCTCGTCGACGCGGACGACGACACCGACCCCGACCGGCTGCGGGCCTCCCTCCTGCGCAGCCCCGAGCTGCGGCACGCCGTGGCGCGCGCCTGGCCGCTCATCGAACCGACCGACCTGGTGGGCGACCTGTGGACGGTGCCGGCCTACCTGCGCCGCTGCGCCCCGGGCCTCACCCTGGAGGAGGTGCGGGCGCTGCAGCGCGAGGACCCGCAGGCCTGGACCACCGCCGACCTGCCGCTGCTCGACGCGGCCCGGCTGCGGCTGGGCGACGTCACTGCCGGGCGCCGGCGGCAGCGGCGCGCGGCGCTGCAGGCGGCCGAGCGGGCCCGGATGGACGACGTCGTCGAGCACCTGGTGGCCACGGACGACTCCGAGATGCAGGTCATGTCGATGCTGCGGGGCCGCGACCTGCAGGCCGCGCTCGTCGACGCGGACGCGGCTCCGGCGGAGGTCGCCGACCGTCTGGCGGGGCCGTTCCTGCACGTGGTCGTCGACGAGGCGCAGGAGCTCACCGACGCGCAGTGGCAGATGCTGCTGCGCCGGTGCCCCTCGCGCAGCTTCACCGTGGTCGGCGACCGGGCGCAGGCGCGCGAGGGCTTCCCGGAGACGTGGGAGGAGCGGCTCGCGCGGGTCGGTCTGGACCGGGTCGAGGTGCGCTCGCTGACCGTCAACTACCGCACGCCGGTCGAGGTGATGGAGGCGGCGGAGCCGGTGGTCCGCGCCGTCCTGCCGGACGCCAACGTGCCGGTCTCGGTGCGGTCCACCGGGCTGCCCGTCCTGCAGGTCGCCGTCGAGGAGGTGCCCTCCCTCGTGGACCGCTGGCTGGCCGAGCACGCCGAGGGCACCGTGTGCGTGCTGGGCGACCCGGCCTTCCCGGAGGGCCCCCGGGTCCGCTCCCTGACACCGGTGACGGCCAAGGGTATGGAGTTCGACCTGGTCGTCCTGGTGCGTCCGCAGAGCTGGGGCGCGGGCACCCGCGGGGCCGTCGACCGCTACGTCGCCATGACGCGGGCGACGCGGCAGCTGGTGGTCGCCGAGGACTCCCCGGCGGTGGAAGGATGAGAACACCACAGCGGCGTGCCCGCCGGCACCCGCCGCACCGCAAGGAGGCACCGTGACCCCGCTCGTCCAGCGGCTCCTCGGCACCGCGATCCTGCTGGTCACCGGGATCTTCTCGCTGCCCGTCGTGGCCTACTTCCTCGACGGGCCGGGGACGGAGGACTGGATCCTGCCGGTGCAGCTGGTGCTGATGGCCGCGATCGGGGCCGGCTGCGCCGTCGGGCTGCCCGCACTGGCGCCGGCGGGAGCCGCGCGGGGTCGGCGCGCCCTGGTCGGCGTCGGCTGGGGGCTGCTCGCCGCGCTCGTCGGCGTGCTGCTCTTCTGGTTCCTCCTCAACGGCCTGCGGGGCGCGTGACGGCGCGCCGTCCTCGCCGGCGCCGGGGGGTCCTGATCGCGGTCGCCGCCGCGCTGGCGGTGGCGCTGGCCGCGTGGGTGGTCCTGTGCGTGGACGTCCTCGTGCACCCCGAGGTGGACGAGGTGGTGCCGGTCGATGCCGCATACGTGCTGGGGCCGGTGGAGACGCGGATCGAGGACACCCGCGCGGTGCTCGACCGAGGCGTCGCCCCCGTGCTGCTCGCCACGCTGTCGGTCGACGAGGACACCGGCGAGGCCTACGCCACGGACCACTGCGGCACCCGGACCGAGCTCTACGAGGTGCGCTGCGTGCTGCCCGATCCGTACACGACCCAGGGGGAAGCGCGGACCCTCGCAGCGGAGGTGCAGGAGCACGGGTGGGAGCGGGTGGCTGTCCTCACGAGCACCCCGCACGCGGCGCGGGCGCGGATGCTGATGGAGCGGTGCACCGACGCCGAGGTGCTGGTGTGGACCGTGGGCGACGAGCCCGACGGCCTCGGTGACTGGGCGAAGGCGTTCGTCTACCAGTCGGCCGCGTGGGTCAAGACGCAGCTGGTCCGGGACTGCTGACGTCCCGCCCCTCGAGGAGGGCGTCGACCTCGGCGCGGATGCGGGCCGCGAAGCCGACCTCGCCGAAGCCGTCGGCGTGCCGGCGCAGGGCCCCCTCCGACCAGGTGTGCTGCTGGGCTCGGTCGAGCGCCGCGCCGACGGCGGCCGGGGTGGGCTCGTCGAAGAAGACGCCGCTGCGGCCCTCCACCACCGTGTCGAGGTAGCCGCCGGCCCGCAGCGCGACGACCGGCACGCCCCAAGCGTTGGCCTCGAGCGGGGTCAGGCCGAAGTCCTCGAAGCTTGGAGCGACCAGCCCGCCCGCGTGCGCGTAGATCCAGCGCAGCTCGGCGTCGCTGACCCCGGAGACGATGCGGACGTTGTCGGGCGCGGCGGCGACGAGGCGGTCGCGCTCGGGACCGGCCCCGACGACGACCAGACGCTCGCCGGGGCGTCCGCGGAAGGCCTCGAGCGCGACGTCGACGTTCTTGTAGGGCAGCAGCCGCGAGACCACGAGCCAGAAGGGTCGGTCGGCCCAGGCGGCCAGCTCGGGGTGCGCCTCCTGCGGGCCGGACGAGTCGAGCCCGGGCGGGGGCGGGACCACGTCGGCCTCGATGCCGTAGGCACGGGCGACGCGCTCCCGGACCACGCCGGAGTTGGCCAGGTAGCGGTCGGCGCGGGCGGCGGCGCGGCGGTCCCAGCGGCGGAGGGGGGTCGTGAGGACCCCGAGGGCCAGGCGCGTGGGCGAGCGGCGTCCGGCGTCGCCGAGGTACTCGTCGGCCTGGTAGAGCCAGCGGGCAGGGTTGTGGCAGTAGACGAGCGTGCGACCGGTCGTGGCGAAGCCGTGCGCCCAGCCGCTGCTGGAGGCGACCGTGACGTCGGCGTCGACCCGCAGCCGGCTGGAGACCGGCGCGAGGAGCGGCAGCGCGCGGCGGTGGTCGTGGCGCAGGGCGGGTATGCGGCTCAGCGGGCTGGTGACGATCTCGCGGTCGGCGAAGTCGGGGAAGGTCCCCTCCGGGTCGTAGATCGTCGTGTAGATCGGCGCCTCGGGGAAGGCCCGGCTGAGCGCCAGCACCACCCGCTCCGCCCCGCCGCGCTGGGTCAGGTAGTCGTGGGCGATCGCCACCCGGGGACGGTTCGTCATACCCATGCCTCAGGCGCGGTCGAGGAGACCGAGGAGGTAGTCGCCGTAGCCGGACTTCCGCAGGGGTTCGGCGCGTTCGGCGAGCTGGTCGTCGGTGAGGAAGCCCATGCGCCAGGCGACCTCCTCGGGCGCGCCGATCTTGTAGCCCTGGCGGGCCTCGAGGGTGCGGACGAAGGAGGAGGCGTCGTTGAGGGAGTCGAAGGTGCCGGTGTCGAGCCAGGCGGTGCCGCGGGGCAGGACCTCGACGTGGAGCTCGCCGTCGCGCAGGTAGCGGCGGTTGAGGTCGGTGATCTCCAGCTCGCCGCGGGCCGAGGGGGTGAGCTCGCGGGCGTAGTCGACCACGCGCTCGTCGTAGAAGTAGAGCCCGGGCACGGCGTAGGAGCTCTTCGGATGCTCGGGCTTCTCCTCCAGGGAGACGGCGCGGCCCTGCTCGTCGAACTCGACGACGCCGTAGGCGGTGGGGTCGGCGACGCGGTAGCCGAAGACGGCGGCGCCGACGAGGTCGGTGAAGCGGCGCAGCTGGGTGCCCATGCCGGGCCCGTAAAAGATGTTGTCGCCCAGCACGAGGGCCGAGCGGTGCCCGGCGACGTGGTCGGCGCCGAGGAGGAACGCCTGGGCCAGCCCGTCGGGGGAGGGCTGGACGGCGTAGCTGATCGAGATGCCGAACTGCGACCCGTCGCCCAGGAGGCGGGTGAACTGGTCGGCCTCGTGCGGGGTGGTGATGACCAGCACGTCCCGGATCCCGGCCAGCATGAGCGTGGACAGCGGGTAGTAAATCATCGGCTTGTCGTAGACCGGCACGAGCTGCTTGGACACCGCGAGGGTGATCGGGTGCAGCCGCGAACCGGTCCCCCCGGCCAGGATGATGCCGCGCATGTCGCAGAGCCTAGGGGGCCGCTACAGTTTCTGTCCGACGGGGCCGTCCGACCGCCCCGCGCAGGGAACCGGGAGCACAGCACGATGACGTCGCCCTCGCCCCCGGCAGGACGACTGGCGGGGATCGACACGCTGCGGGGTCTGTCCGCCGTGGCGGTGCTCGTGTGCCACATCGCCGGCTACTGGGCCTTCCTGACGCTGCCCGGCAAGCTGCCCCAGCTCATGGCGCTCGGGGCCCACGGTGTGGACGTCTTCATCGTGATCTCCGGCTTCGTGCTCTTCGTGCCGGTCGTCCGGGCCTCCGGCCGGCTGGACGCGCGGCAGTTCTACGGGCGCCGGGCGCTGCGGATCCTGCCCGCCTACTATCTGGCGCTGGCCATCGCCGCCGTCCTCGCCATGTCCCCGGCGACCTGGGACCTCGTGGTGGCCCAGCAGGCGTCCTGGCCCGAGCTGGTGCTGCACGCCCTGGGCGTCCAGACCTGGTTCCCGGGTGCGCTCGGGACGATCAACGGATCGCTCTGGAGCGTGTCCCTCGAGCTGCACCTCTACCTGGTGTTCCCCCTCCTCGTCCTGGTCTGGCGCCGGTGGGGGATGACGCCCCTGCTCCTGGGGTCCGTGGTCCTGGCTGCCGCCTGGAGCGCCACCGACGGATGGGGGGTCACCGGGCCGGTCGGGTTCGGCCTGGGTGACGGCCATGCCCTACCGTCCCGTCTGCTCCAGTTCGTCGCGGGTATGTGGTGCGCCACCCGCGTGGTGCCCGGCCGGGAGGGGCGCGGGGCCGCCTGGGCGGTGGCATCCGTGGGCACCGGCGTGCTGGCTGTCGTCGCCACCTCGACCGACCAGCACGAGGTCGTCAAGCACGTGGTGTGGGCCGCGCTCGGGGTTTCCCTCGTCATGCTCATGTGCAGCGCGCGACCGCGGCCCGAGCGTCTGGCGATCACCGAGTCCTTCGGCGAACGCGCCTACAGCTTCTACCTCCTCCACCAGCCGGTGCTCTTCCTCCTGGCGCCGGTCGTCGCCCGGTTCCCGGGGGGATGGACGGTGCAGCTGCTGCTCGGGGGGCTGGTCTCGCTCGCCGTGACCACCGTGCTCGCGTACCTGATGTACCGGACGGTCGAGGCTCCGACCCACCGGCTCGGGCGGCGGCTGTTCCCCAGCCCGACCAGGCGGCCGGGTGCCGTGGGTCAGGCTCCGGTCCCGGGCGGGAACGACCTCAGGTAGGTGGCCAGGCCCCGGTGCTGGTCGGTCGGGGTGAACCCGGTGGCGGTGATCTTGTCCAGGGACAGGACCGAGCGGGGCGGGCGGGGCGCGACCGGGCCCGGCTTCTCGGCGGCCCACGCGTCGGTGGTGGTGGGGGTGACCAGGGCCGGGTCGGCCCCGCGGGAGGTGTAGACGGCACGGGCGAGGTCGGCCCAGCTGGCCGGTTCGCCGCTGCCGGTGAGGTTGTAGGTCCCGTACGGCGCACCGGTGGTGAGCAGGTGCAGGGTGCCGGCGCCGAGGTCGGTCGCGAACGAGAGCCGCCCGACCTGGTCGTCCACCACCGTCACCGGCCTGCCCTGGTCGGCCAGGGCGGCCATGGTCGCCACGAAGTTGCGGCCGTCCCCGACGACCCAGGACGTGCGGATCACGTAGTGCCGCGGTGTGGCCACGACGGCGAGGTCACCGGCGGCCTTGGACTGCCCGTACACCCCCAGCGGCGCCAGGGGCGCGTCCTCGTCGTACGCCCCGGCGGTGCCGTCGAAGACGTAGTCGCTGGAGTAGTGCACGAGGGTGAACCGGTACCGGGTCGCAGCCCGCGCCAGCGCGGCGACACCGGTGGCGTTGGTCGCCCACGCCACCGCCCGACCCTCGACAGTCTGCGCGGCGTCGACCGCGGTGTAGGCGGCGGCGTTGACCACCGTGCCGACACCGGTGAAGTCGAAGCCCTCGACCGCGCCCGGGACCGCCAGGTCCAGCTCGGCCCGGGTCACGCCCTGCGCGCCCGGCAGCACCTGAAGGAGGGCCCTGCCGACCTGCCCGTCCGCACCCAGGACCAGTGTTGCCGGCGGCGCGACGGGGGTCACGTCGGCCAGGCGCGGGTGGGTCAGGTCCTTCTCCGAGACCACGGCCTGGCTCAACGGGATGGGCCAGTCGATGGCGACGGTCTCGTCGGCGAGGTTGAGCATCGTGTACTCGGCGTGCGGCGACCAGTGGTCGTTGACGAGGTAGGAGTAGACCGTCTCCGCCTCCAGGGTCTGGTAGGAGTTGCCGACACCGCGGGGCACGAACACCGCCGTGGCCGGATCCAGCACCTCGGTGTGGACGGTCCCGAACGTCGGACCTTCACGCAGGTCGACCCAGGCGCCGAACGCGCGGCCGTGCACGACCGAGACGAACTTGTCCCACGGCTCGGCATGGATCCCGCGGGTCGTGCCCACCGCGGTGTTGTGCGCGACCGAGTGCTGCACCGGCCCGAAGTCCGGCAACCCCGCCGCCGTCATACGAGCGCGCTGCCAGTTCTCCTTGAACCAGCCCCGCGCGTCGGCATGGACCGTCAGGTCCACCACGACCAACCCCGGGATCGACGTGCCCCGCACCCCCTGACCGCCCGTCACGGTCACTGGCCCTTGGCCGCGTAGGCCGCCTCGATCGCGGCCTTCTTCGGCCCCCACCAGTCCCGGTGGTCGGCGTACCAGGCGATCGTGCGCTCCAGGCCCTCCTCGAAGGAGGTGTACCGCGGCTCCCAGCCCAGCTCGGTCCGCAGCTTCGTCGAGTCGATCGCATACCGCAGGTCGTGCCCGGCCCGGTCGGTCACGTGGTCGAAGTCGCCCGGGTCGCGGCCCATCAGCTCCAGGATCAACCGCACCACCTCCAGGTTCGACCTCTCCCCGTCCGCGCCGATCAGGTACGTCTCCCCGACCGCCCCGTCCTGCAGGATCCGCAGGACCGCGCTGGAGTGGTCCTCGGCATGGATCCAGTCCCGCACGTTCGCGCCGGACCCGTAGAGCTTGACCCGGCCCCCGTCGAGCAGGTTCGTGACCTGGCGCGGGATGAACTTCTCCACGTGCTGCCACGGGCCGTAGTTGTTCGAGCAGTTCGACAACGTCGCCGCCACCCCGAACGAACGCACCCACGCCCGCACCAGGTGGTCCGCCCCCGCCTTCGACGCCGAGTACGGCGAGGAGGGCCGGTAGGCGGTGGTCTCGGTGAACCGCTCCGGGTCATCCAGCTCCAGGTCCCCGTACACCTCGTCCGTCGACACGTGGTGCAACCGCACCCCGTGGCGGCGCACCGCCTCCAGCAACGTGAACGTGCCCACGATGTTCGTCGTCACGAACGGCGAGGGGTCGTGCAACGAGTTGTCGTTGTGCGACTCCGCCGCGAAGTGCACCACCGCACCATCGCCGGACTCCGCGAGCTCAGCCACCAAGGAGTCGGCCAGGGCCGCGTCGCACACATCACCACGCACCACCCGCACCCGATCCGCAGGCAACCCCTCCAACGCCTCCGGAGACGCGGCATAGGTGAACGCGTCCAGCACCACCACCTGCGCGTCCGTGGCCCCCACCACGTGATGCACGAAGTTCGACCCGATGAACCCCGCACCACCGGTCACGAGAAGGCGTCGCATGGGCGAACTGTATCTACGGTCGGGCGCCGGGCTGGCGCGGCTCTTCGGCGGTCAGCTCGTCCAGGATGTCCATGAGCGCGGCGCTCCCGGCGTCGGCCGCGTCGACCTTCCGGCAGAAGGGCGCACCGCTGGCCCGGATCCTCGGCACGTCCGCCGCGGTCAGGACGCGGGGACGATCGCGCTCGGCATCCCACTCCATGAAGGACACGGGCTGCGCGACCAGTGGCACACCCTCCTGACGGAGCAGGGTCTGCAGATAGGCCTCATCCGGGATCACGCTCCGGGAGAAGATCCACCGCAGCATGCGCCGGGACCGGTGCGCCCGTCCCAGCAGCGCGAGCGCGTCACCGTCGAGCGCCAGCCACTGCGAGGCCTTGATCTCGTTCGCCCTTCCGGGCACCAGGCTGACGGGGTTGCGGATACCGACCCGCAAGCCGTCGCCGCGGGCGAGATCACGGAGGTCGAGGACGGGCTCGACACGATGTGCCGCTCGGAAGGCGACGTTCCGCACGCGGCAAGCCGCGGAACGGGTGGAGCGAGACAACGACTGTCCGCCCGGCACTCGCCACCAGAGGTAGTTGTAGCGAGTCCAGTCGTCCTGCCCCACGCCGGATGATCGGCCCCATCGCGGTCGGTAGGACAGCCGCTCGACGGCACACTGCCAACCTCCGCCCTGCGCTGCGAACTCATCTTCCCACTCCCGCAGGCGCCGCGCCGGGTAGTCCTGGCCCGAGACGAGCGCAAGCACATCGGCACCCGTCGCCTCGCTGGCCTCCTCGAGCGCCCGCAGCCCCTCGACCGCCAAGGGCCATGACCCCCAGTCGGTCGCCCGTCGGTGCTCATGGACCGCCATCCAGTTCCCCAGCGCTTCGGGAGCGGAGCCTTGGCGGGCGTCGTGGTGGATGACGACACGAGCCTCGGGGCTCGACCGGCGGATGGCCGTGGCGAGGCGGAGCACCCCGTTCCCACGACCGTGCGACAGCACGACGTAGGCGACGACCGGCCGCTCAGTCATCCAACGACCCAAGGCGGACGAGTCGGTCGAAGGCGTCGCTCTGGGCACGAACCTCCTTGAACGCGCCCGTTGCCTGCACCCGGCCGTCCTCGAGGAGGACGACCTGGTCGACGTTCTTGACGGTCGACAGCCGGTGCGCGACAACGATGACCGTCACGTCTCCCGACAACCCGTAGACAGCCTGCGCGACACGGTGCTCCGTCTCGTTGTCCAGGGCAGAGGTGGCCTCGTCGAGCACCAGGAGTGACGGTCTGCGGTACAGCGCCCTGGCGATGCCCACTCGCTGGCGCTGCCCGCCGGACAGCCGCGATCCCCCTTCTCCCAGCTGGGTGCTGACGCCGTCGGGCAGCGATGCCACGACATCGTCGAGCTGGGCCCGCGCGATGCACTCCGAGAGAAGATCGTGGTCGATGTCCACGCGGTGCCGGTCGAAGGCGATGTTCTCGGCCAGGGTGCCGTCAAGGAGGAAGACCTCCTGAGGAACGTAACCGATGCCGGCCTGCCAGGCGGGAAGGTCCTCTCGGATGTCGGTGCCGTCCACGACCACCGCGCCGCTCTGAGGCTCGAAGAGGCCGAGGACGACGTCGACGAGTGTGCTCTTGCCGGCCCCGCTGCCCCCCACCAGCGCCACGGACGAACCCTTGGGCACCACCAGAGTCACGTCATCGAGGGCGGGACGGGCGGAGCCGGGGTAGGTGAAGTTCACGTCCTGGACCCGTATCTCCTGGCGGAGATGTCTGGGCTTCGAGGGAGATTCGGAAGCCGCCGGCAGATCGCGCATGGAGGCCATGTCTGCGTGGACGAGGTCCAGGAACGGCATCCCGAAGCGCAGGCTGTTGATCGACCCGACGATGAGGGTGATGTTGGGGAGGATGCGGAAACCGGCCGCGACGAACAGCGCGACGATGCCCACGTCGCCAACGGCGGAGGTTGATGTGCTGGTCGCCAGGATCACCCCGACGGCCACGATGAAGAGGATCTCGAGGACGAACCGCGGCACGGCGCCGATGAACTCCGCGAGACGGGTCGCTCGCGCACCACGCATCGAGGCGTCACGAAAGGTCTTGACGAAGAAGTCCTCGCTGGAGCGCAGCTTCGTCTCCTTCTTGGCGCCGAGAGCAGCCAGGGCACCTCGCCAGGAGGCGGCGGTCGCCTCGGCAGACATCGAGCCGGCCCGCTCGACCCTCGGTCGCATCACGAGGAGATACAGCAGCGAGGCGATCCCGAGGTAGATGATGAGCGCCACCGTCGGGACCGGAGCCGACCACAGCAGGGCGAGGACGATGGCCACCACCGCCAGCGACGCGTTGACCAGGTTCATCAGGCTATAGACCACGGAACCGTAGACCTGGATGACCCCCTCGCTCATCGTGCGGATGAGGTCGCCGGTGCTCCGGCGGGCGGTCTCGAGGTAGGGGGCCCTGAGGTAGTAACGCAGGAGGCGTGCCGACAGCCGTGCCCGGTTGAACGCCTTGAACCCGGCCAACCACCAGGCGAAGGCCATGGACAGCAGGTCCTTGACGATGAAGAGGCCGACGACCAGGGCCGCGACCACCAGGGTGAGGGACCGCTGGTCGGAGATCCCCAGGAGCCGGGCGAGGACCTCGAGCGCCGGATGGTCCGGCCGCTCGCCCCCGGCAAGGTTCACCAGAGGCAGGACGAGCGCGATCGCCACCATGTCGAACACAGCGATCACGGTGGACGCCACCGTGCCCAGGACCATGCCTCGCTTGGCGCGGCCGTCCAGCACGGTGCGCAACTTCTCGATCGTGGCGCGCATCCCCGTCCTTTCCCAGATACCGACCAGGCCGCCCTGTCGCACGATCAGCGGACCGCGGCCGGCCGGATCGGGCCTGCCTGCGGTCGCAGCATACCCAGCCACCGCGACGCACGGCCCTACGATTCGGACATGCAGAGCGCTGCGTGGATCAAGACCCGTGTGGGACGGACGGCCGATTGGTTGCAGGACTCCGGACCCGTCATCGCCGCTCATGCGGCGGGCGCACGCCTGGCCGCTCGCATCTCGCCGAGCACGTACTGGCCGGGACGGTATCCCCACACGTTTCTCGAGCGCCAGCCCCCCGCGGACGCCCGTACCGACGGGGACGTCCCTGACGTCATCTGGTGCTGCTGGACGGGAGACAACCCGCTGACCCCCGCGAGGAAAGCGGGTCTCGAATCCATCCGAGCCCTGCACCCGGACATCCCGGTCCGGCTGGTCACGCCCGCCAACCTGCACGAGGTCGTCCTACCCGAGCATCCGCTCCACCCGGCCTACGAGTTCCTGTCGCTCAACCACCGGTCCGACTACCTGCGCGCCTACCTCCTGTACCACCACGGGGGCGCCTACACCGACATCAAGACGCTACGCACGTCCTGGGCACCCGCCTTCGCGCGTCTGCGGGGAAGACCTGACGCTTGGGTTCTTGCCACCGCCCTCACCGACCCCAAGTGGGCCGGCAATCCCCCGGGCCGCCTGGGCAGCCACGTCCGGCGCTATTACCAGACGATCCTGTCGGGCGGCACGCTCATGGCCCGAGCCGGCAACCCGCTGCTCGCCGAGTGGCTGCGGGAGATCGACCGCCGGCTGGACTACGGTCTCCCGGCGCTCCAGGAATGTCCCGGTGACACCTGGGGCGAGGATCCTCGGTACTGCTTCGAATGGATGGATCTGCAGGGCAACATCCTCCAGCCGCTATGCCTGAAGTACCAGGACCACCTTGTGATCGACGCCACCCTGGCCTGGGACGAGGAGACGCCCTACCGATGACCGAGCGCCCCGTCTCGGTGCACTTCTGGACCGATCGTGACGTCACCGGCGTCGATGACTGGAACCCCGACGCGGCTCCGGAGCTCCATCCCTCGGGTTACGGCCACACCTTCCTCGAGCTCTACGCCCGCCTGCGGTCTCAGGGGCGTGCCGTGTCCATCGGCCCACGCGCACCACGGGCGACGACCGTGCTGCTCGCCTCGCTCGAGGAGCTGACGAGCTGGCTGCCCCGGTGCGAGCCCTCCCTGGTGCGCGCCCTGGCCCGGAGCGTCCTCCGGACGGGGGCGCCGCTCGTGGTCGTCCGCGCGGACGTGCATCCCCACATCCCCGCGCCACCCTTCACGGCGCTGGAGGTCAGGCCGACCCAGGCCGCGGTGGTCGACCCCACCCGAGAGGCCCATCTGCCGCTCCTCCCGCAGCGCGGACTGGTCCCCAGAGACCCGGGGCGCGGCACCCGGGTGGAGACCCTCGTCCTGAAGGCCTACCGCAAGAACGTGCCCGAGTGGGTGAGCAACTCGTTCGTGGCCGAGGTCCGTGCCCTGGGCATGACGTTCGAGCTGCATACCGAGGAGTCCGGCACCGCTGGCTGGGAGGACTTCAGGGCGGTCGACGTCTCACTCTGCAGCCAGCCGTCGGACACCCTCGGAGATCCCGCCCGCAAGCCCGCGACCAAGCTCGTCAAGGCGTGGCGCGCGTGGTCGATCCCGCTGGTGGTGCCCACCCTCCCCTACGCGGACATCGGTCGCAACGGGGTGGACATGCTCACCGCGGAGACACCCGAGCAGGTGCTGGCCGTGCTGGGCCGACTCCGTATTGATACGAGCTTCGCGACCAACCTGTTCCGCAGTTCCGCAGAGGCGGGACGGCGCTACGAGACCGACGCCGTGGCTTCGGTGTGGTGGAAGCATCTCGCGGGGGCCCGACCGGTTCCCCGCCGCATCCCGGCAGCGAGCCTGGTCCGTGAGTATGCTGCCGCCCTCCGGCGCCGTCTTCCGCGGAGCCCGGCAGTGAGAGGTGCCTGATGGACGAGCACGCTGAGGACACCACGCTGAGCGTGTGCGTGGTGACGTACGAACGGCCGGCCTTCGTCGACCGCTGCCTCGAATCGCTGCGGGGGGAACGCGCCGAGATTCTCGATGTGGTCGTCGTCGACGCCTCTGCGCAGGCATGCCGGCCAGAGGCTCTACTGGAGAACGACACCTACGTCCATGCTCCAGAGCTGGCCGGGTGGATGACGCGCTCACGCAACCGTGCCCTCCTCCATGCGCGTGGGGCGGTCATCGCCTTCCTCGACGACGACGTCGTCGTCCACCCAGGATGGGCCTGGCGACTCCGCGAGGCGTTCAGGAGGACGGACGCCGCAGCGATCGCCGGGCGAACGCTCAACGGCCGACCTGGTGAGGAGACCTACGACGCACCCGTCGGGCGTCTGCTTCCCGACGGGCGGCTGACCGAGGGATTCGCCGCCGATCGGCCGCAGCGCGAGCGCGTCGATCACGGCATCGGTGCCAACATGAGCTTTCGCAGGTCGGTCCTGGCCCACCTCGGGGGCTTCCGCGACGACTATCCCGGAACGGCCCTTCGGGAGGACACCGACATCTTCCTGCGCGTCCGCCGGCTCGGGCTGCCCGCCTACTTCGACCCCGCGGTCGTCGTGGACCACCTCCCGGCACCACACGTCAAGGGAGCCCGCTTCGACACCCGCTACAAGTTGTACGGCCGGCGCAACCACATGGTGCTGCTCGCCAGGGACGGCGGGCTGGCTTCCCCGGCGTTGCGCCGGTGGGCGGTGCAGCAGGTCAGGGACATCGGCGAGCCCTCAGGGGCACGTGCCCGGCTCCAACGGGCCGGCGTGGTGGCGCTGGGGCTCGGGTTCGGGGCGGTGGCGATGCTCCGCCAGGCCCGTCTGAGCCCCACCGATCCCGTCAGGCGGGATGCCGAGGCAGATCGGATCAGACGGGCGTTGGCCGATCGGGCCCCGGATAGGTCGTGACGTACTCGTCGACCACCGCGCTCCACGTGTAGCGGCGCACCGTCCGTCGCCCCCCGCTCGCCAGTGACCGCCACAGCCCGTCGTCCTCCAGCACCCGCTGCAGAGCACCGGCGAGCGCCCGGGGGTCGCGAGGGTCGACGAGCAGCCCGTCCTGGCCGTCGGTGACGAAGCTCGCTGGACCGGCCACGGAGGTCGCGACGACCGGTGTCCCCGCTGCCCACGCCTCCAGCACCACGATGCCGAAGGGCTCCTTACGGCTCGGCACCACCACCACGTCCGCGTCAGCCATGGCCTGCAGCACGCCCGATGGGCTCGTCGGCCCGAGGAACCGGACCCGCTCCTCCAGCCCCAGCTCGCGTGCGCGTGAGCGCAGGGCCTCCTCCTGACTACCGCTGCCCACGATGTCCAGACCTACGTGCTCCGAGAGGAGGGGCAGCGCCTCGATCAGGAGGTCGAATCCCTTGTTGTGCTCCAGCCGACCGGCGGCCAGGATCACGCGTCGCTCCGCGCGCGGCTCCCGCGGCCCCGACGCCGGGGTGGTGACGCCGTTGGGCACGATCCGCACCTCGCCGGCATCGAAACGCGCGCGGAGGTCCGCAGCGACCTCGGGGGAGCACGCCGTCACCGCTCGCGCCCCTCGCAGGGCGGCACGGAGGGCGGTGCGCAGCACGAGCGACCGTCCGTAGACGTCGTGGTCGTCCATGTAGGTCTCGCCGTGGCTGCTGACCACCCGCGGGATACGGGACAGGCGCCCGAGGGCCTCGGCGTACACCCCGTTGGGTCCGAAGCAGTGGACGTGGAGCACGTCGGGGTGGAAGTCCCTGCGGGCCCAAGCCCACTCCCGGAACGCGGACGGGACCTTCCGCAGGAAGGACACGACGCCGCGAGGGGAGAGCGTCGGGAGTGGCGTCGGGAGATAGCGGACGGTGACCCCCTGCACCTGGGTCCTCACCGACGCCCTGCCACGGTCCACGGTCCAGACCTCCACGGCATACCCGCGACCCAAGAGCTCGCGCGCCACCTGGGCCGTGTGCTGCTCCACGCCACCGATGTCCGGGAAGTAGGAGCTCGACACGAGCGCCACCCGCGGCCCCGACCCGTCCATCCGTCACCGCCCTTCACCGCACGCTGGCTGACAACGGTACTGTGCGCTGCACGTCGATCAGGGAGGTGGGCATGGCCGCGTCGGTCGTCGTCGCCACCACGGCGGTGGAGACCCCGATGGGGGCACAGGCCTACGAGGAGGCCGTCGCGGCGCGAGCACCCGCCGCACTTGAAGCGCTGCGCCCCGGTGCCACGGTCGCCCGGAGCGTGGCACGCTCGCTGCGTTCCCCGCTCCCCGGGACGGTCCGGCTGCCGATGGGCCTGCTGCGGACGGCGGGCCCGGGCGCGCGGCGGGCCGTGGGAGCCCTCGCCTACCCCAGGGGAAGCCTCGTCCATCGGATGGACCTGATCCTTCCGCCGCCCCCCGGACCCGACGTCGTGACCCTGCACGACGTCGTCGCGTGGACCTTTCCCGACGAGGCGCCACCGGCGACCAGCGCCCCGGCCGAGCTCCGGGCCGCTGACGCCGTCGTCTGCGTCTCGCAGTTCACGGCCGACCAGGCGGCAGAGATGCTCGGGCTGCGCAACACCGTGGTCGTCCACAACGGGGTCGACCAGCGCTACTTCGATCCGACGCCGCTCGACCGGGCGCGCCGCCGCGAGCTTGGGCTGCCGGAGCTCTACGCCCTCTACGCCGGGGGATCGGCCGCACGCAAGAACCTTCCCGCGCTCGCCGCCGCATGGAGGGCCGTCGCCCCATCCCTCCCCGAGTGGGGCCTCGTGCTCGCGGGTCCCACCTCGCTGGCGCGCACGGAGCTCTTCGCAGGGGCGCCCCGGGTGACCCATCTCGGCCGGCTCCCCGACGAGACCATGCCCGGACTGGTCGGGGGGGCCGGGATGGTCGTCGTCCCCTCGACCTACGAGGGCTTCGGGCTGCCCGCCCTCGAGGCCATGGCTGCGGGTGTCCCTCTCGTCTCCAGCAACCGGTCGTCCCTGCCGGAGGTGGTGGGCGGGTGCGGACTCCTCGTCGATCCCACCCCGGACGGCCTCGCAGACGGGATCCTCGCCGCGGCGCAGGGGGGGTCAGCCATCGAGGCGATGGTGGCCCGGGGGTCGCATCGCTCCCGGGAGTTCACCTGGGAGAGGTCGGCGGCAGCTCACGCCGAGGTCTGGGCCCGGCTTCTGTGAACCAGCTCGTCAGGACGGCGTCCAGACGGGCGATCGTTGCCCTGTCGGTGTAGTCCTGCGCCCGACGCACCCCCCAGGCGGTCACCTCCTGATAACGCGGAAGAACCTTCGCGATCGCCCCCGCGAGACCGTCAGGACTCCCGGGCGGGTACAGGAGGGGCACCGGGGCGTGCTCGAGGATCTCGGTCGGTCCCCCGTGCGCGCTCGCCAGGACCGGGATCCCCGCTGCCAGACCCTGCACCACGACCTGCCCGAAGGGCTCGGGTGTGGTCGAGCAGTGCACGAGTAGGTCATGGGACGCGAGGAGTGCTTCGACGTCGGAAACGTGACCTGTCATCGTCACACCCGCCACGGACGACGCGAGATCAGCGAGCTCGCCCGCGTAGTGGTCTTCACCGAAGTGCGACCCACCGGCCACGGTCAGACTGGCCGAGATCCCCCGCTCGCGGAGCACGTCGACCGCGCGCACCGCCACGTGCGGTGCCTTCCACGCGGCGATCCGGCCCAGGTAGAGGAGGCGCAGTGGTGCCGCAGGCACGCGCCGAGGCGGGCCTGGAACCTCCCCGATCCCGCTGGGACTGGGAACGACCTCGATCTGCTCCGCTGCCCGACCGAGCGCCGTTCGCACGGTCTGGGCGGTCCACACGGAGTTGGCGAGGTAGTGCGACGTCCTGCGGGCGGTGATGTGCCTTGTCAGCGCGAGAGCCACAGGCGACATCGCGCTCTCCGTCAGCCCGTCGCGAACCCAGTACGCAAGGGCGCGGCGACGGGGAGACAGGAGCGCGGCGTAGAAGGCCGCCCGCATGGAGTTGGCCACCACTGGACCGCTCCCACTACGCAGCGCACGTCGAACCTGCCGCACGGAGGGGGCCACGGCGACCGGGCAGGGAAGGCCGTCCCACACGTCCCCGGCCTCCATCGTCACCAGCTCCACGTCGAGCGACGTTGCCCGCAGGTAACGGCGCAGCGCCAGCTCTCCGCCACCGGGAGCGCCCGTGTGGGAGAGGAAGGTGATGCGCGGTCGGGTCATCCGCCAACGGCTTCCACTCGGTCCAGGACCGCGGACAGCTGGGCGACACGATCGAGCCAGGAGGGCAGATCCCGCGGCAAGGTCGGGCTCCACGGAACGGGGGACTCGAACGCCTCGGCCACCGCCGCGGGAAAGTCCTCGGTGCCGACGGCCCGGACAAGCGGATCGGCCACGTCGACGAACCCGGGGACCGGCGTGGCGATCACCGGTCGGCGGGCCGCGCGGTACTCGTACGCCTTGATCGGGTCGAGCGATGCCGTGAACTCGCTCAGGACGTGCGGGACCAGCAGCACGTCCGCGTGCTGGAGGTAAGCAGGCACCGAGTCGCTCGGCCGCGGCCCGAGCAACGCGACGCCCGCCCGTTCCAGCCGGTCCAGATCACGTCGGGGAAGCGGTGCGGGGCCCACCAGGAGGACCCGACCACCTTCAGGGAGGGCGCGCAAGACCTCGGCGGTGCGAACGACCAGCTCCACGTCGAGTCGATCGCGATGCGCGGTGCCCAGGTAGAGCGCGATCCGTCCCTCACCCAGGTCCGAGGGTCGCGGCTGCCGGACGCGGTAGGGCTCGAGGTCCACACCGTTGGGGACCAGCACCACGTCGCGCAGTTCCGACCGGGTGCGTTCGAGACCGACGGAGCACACGACGACCTCGCGACATTCACTCATCAGCCGGTCCTCCTGCCGTCGGAGCCTCTCCAGCTCGGCGTCCGACCTGTCAGCCGCGAGCCAGTCGTCCGTCATGTCGTAGAAAGCGTTCCATCCTGTCGCGGCAAGCACCTCGGCACCGCCTGGGTCGTTCACCCACAGCACCGGGTCCTCCATCCCGACCTTCCTGGCGGCCCTGGCCACCCCTTCCGCCCGTCGTCGATCGCCTCGTCCGTCGATGCGACGAGGGAGAACCTTGACGGGACGCAGACCCCACAGTTGGCCGGTGCGTGGAGCCCCAGAAAGCTCGATCGTTCGCAGGCCAACCCTCCGCAGGTCGGGACGACGTCCGCTGCGGACCTGGTGCAGAGCGTCCACGGGCGGCTCGACGAACAGGACGCGGTCCACCCGGCCGCCGCGCAGAAGTCCCGCCACGAGGTGCTGGTTGCGTCTCCACACGTCGTCCCACACCTCGAGGGACATGACCACCAGGTCGGTCATCCCATCACCTTCCGGTACACCGCGTCCGTCCCGGCGACCTGCGCCTCCGGGGTGAACCTAGCGCGCTGCGCATCCGCGAGACGGGCACCGTAATCCTCACGCTCGCCGGCGTCCGCCACGAGTTCGGCCAGCAGTCGACCTGCCATCTCCCAGTCCTCGGGGTCGTGGAGTCGGGCGCCGGCGACGCTGCCGACGGTCTCGCCGTGCGCACCGGCACGACTGGCCACCACCGGGAGAGCGTGCGCCATCGCCTCCAGGACGCTGAGGCCCAGCCCCTCCACGTCGCACGGGGCGAGCAGGACGCCTGCGCCGGACATCTGCTCGGACACGTCGTCGCGGAACCCGAGGAACCGGACGCGGTCCGCCACACCGAGGCGCCTTGCCAGGGCACGCAGGGCCGGTTCCTCCGGCCCCCGCCCGATGATGTCGAGCGTCCAGCCCGCAGGATCCGCCGCCGCGAACGCACGCAGGGCGATATCGGTCCGCTTCTCCGGCTGGAGCCGTTGCACGACGAGCACCGCCGGGCGTCGAGGGCCGGGGGCCACGTCCACGACCGGGACCCCCGGGTAGATGACCGTCGCCTCGCCGTCGACGGCCTTGGCGACGTATCGACTGATGGCGATCTGGGCCCGCACCCGGCGCCGCACGAGAACGCCGGCCAACCGACCGGTGGACGTCATCCCGCGGGCGCGTGCGAAATGACGTGTGACGACCAGTGGGGATTGGGCGGAGACGGAGGCCGCCACCTCAGCCGCGGTCATGTGCGCATGAACGATCTCGGCCTCAGCGCCCTCACGACGAATCGCCAACAGCACGTCTGCGGTGCTCCGGGCCGCGATGGTTCGCACGCCGCTAGGCGACAGCTCTGCTGCCATCCGATCGGGGTCGCCTCCTACGACCACCACATCGTGGCCGGCGTTCGCCTGCGCGGCCGCCAGCGTGGCGATATGCCTCTCCACGCCTGCGAAGCCGTCGGAACGGACGGCGTGCACAATCCTCATGGACCACTCTTCTGATCCAGGGTCCTGAACAGCTCGAGGTACTGGCGTGCCACCTCGGACCACGAGTGGTCGGCGACCGCACCTCGCGCCCGCCCTCGCATCGCCTTCCTGTCCTGTCGCTCGTGCAGGGCGAGGATCCGTGCCATGTCGGCCGGCGTGCCGTCGGTCAGGTATCCGGTCACGCCCTCCTCCAGCACCTCGGGAGCGATCCCCACGGGCGTGGACATGACCGGGACGCCGGTCGCGAGTGCCTCGACCACCACCAGACCGTAGGACTCGTATCGGCTCGGCTGCGCAAGCAGGTCCGCCCCGGCCAGGACAGGTCGGGGATCTTGCACCCCGAGCAGGTGCGTCCGGGCGCCCAGGCCCAACGCCGCGACCCGTCGATGTAGATCAGAAATCATCGACTCGGTGCCGCCGACGACGGCGAGGTGATGACGGTCCCCGATGCCGGCCATCGCCTCCAAGAGCTGGAAGAGCCCCTTGCGCTCGAACTCGTGCCCCACGAAGACGGTGAGGATGTCCTCCTCCCGAAGGTCCAGCTCTTCTCTGGCCGAGAGCCGTTCGGTCTCGGTGGGCACCGTGAAGCGTTCCAGGTCCACGCCGTTGCCGATCACGACGGTCCTCGAGCGCAGGTGCGGGTTCAGGGTGCACAAGGTTCGGTCGTCCTCCTGCGTCAGGTTGACGACCACGCGGTGCACGCCGGACCGGTATCGCAGGGCGTCCCGGGCCTCCGTCAGGAGGTGGAGCGGGTTGCGCACCATGCGCCAGGCGTAGTGGCCCCGGGCACGCATGGCCGCCCGAAGCACGCCGTGGTTGACGTAGACGTGGCCCGCGAGCGCGTCGTTGTGGCAGATCGCGATCGCGCCCGCTGGTAGCGCCCGGACCGCGGCCCGGGCTCGCACGGTGCCCATGGTCGAGAAGCAGAGCACCCGAGCAGCGTGGCGCAGGCGGCCTCCAAGACCTCCTGAGCGACCCTCCAACCAGCCGCAACCAGCAGACCGGAGATCGAAGCGTCTGACGTCGTGGCCCATCCGAATCCACTCTTGCTCGAGGGCCCAGGCGACGGCTCCCACCCCGGTGCCGGGACTGAACTCCGGGGAGATCTGGAGGATGATCACGCCAGCACCGGCCTCGCGTCGCGACGAGGCCTTGCCTCCGTGGACGTGCGATCCAAGGCCCGCTGCTCACCCCCGAGACAGACCCCGATGAGCATGAACGGGACGGAGACCGACACGCTCACCCAGAACAGGTCGAGCTGGGACTGACCCAAGCGGGACAGCGCAACGGCCAGGGCCAAGGTCCCGTAGACGGGATTCATCCGCATGAGGACGACGACCACGCCCACCCACAAGACCAGGAAGCCCACCAGGCCCACGAGCCCGGCAGAGGCCGCGACCTCGAGGAAGGCGTTGGGCGGCTGGAAGACCCCCGGTGCGTCAGGCTGAGTCCAGTAGCGCAGCCCGTGACCGACGAGCGGGGCGTCGGCCCAGATCCGGACGGACTCGGCGTACCACTCCAGGCGCTGGAACCAGGAGTTGTGCTGGTTACCACTGGCGATCTGGTCGCGCACCATCGTCAGGACCAGGTAACCCACCGGGACGAGCCCGACCAGCAGCAGCCAGACCCGGCCCGCGCGCTCGCGCTGCCGCAGCGAGATCACGAGCAGACCGATCGCCAGTCCGATGAGCGCCTGACGCGACTGCGAGGCCGCGATCGCCGCGACCATCACCCAGAAGGCCGACCTTGCCCACAGTCGGCTCCACCCCAGCCACGTGGGTCGGGCATACACGACCAGAGCCGCCGAGCCCAGCAAGGTCCCGATGAAGTTCTTGTGCATCGACCAGGGCCAGGACGGATAGACCGCGCCGAAGTCGCCGGAGGCCACCTGCAGAGCACCCTGCACGATCGTCGGGATGGCGAGGCCGAGGCAGGCCAGGAGGAAGAGCGTGAGGCCGGCCCGGGCATGACCCGCGGCGCCGACGGCCCAACCCACGAGCAGCGCCCCGGACACGAGCATCCAGGCGTGGAACCACTCCACGGTGTTGGCCAGGAACGGGTTGGCGACCAGGGTGAAGAGGGTGGCTGCCTGGTAGACGACGTTGAGCCAGAGGAGGGTCCGCAGCTGCGGGCTGAAGGGCCGTGGCGCCAGCACCACGGCCGGGGCGAAGGCCAGCCCGAGCGCCACGTCGGAGACCGTGAGGTCCACGCCGCCACCGCCGACGCGTGCCACCACGACGATGAGCGGCATGGCCAGCAGCGGGAGGGTCACGGGGTGGACGAGCGCGGCGACGGCGACGAGCACCGTGCCGGCGAGGCCGAGCGCGACCTCGGGCCGCTCGGGCACCAGGTAGGCGACCGCGAGCGTCAGGGCGACGGCCAGGAGCACGAGGGCTCCCGCCCCCGCCCTGGTCGCCAGGTCGCGCCACGCCATCGTCATGGGGACACCTTCTCCCGGACGGGCCTGGCAGGTCGAGGGAAACGCTGGCGCTCGGTGCGCCAGGGGCCGGCGCGCAGCAGCGCGGCGCGGGCCCGGGCGGCCTCACCCCGGGCACCGGGCAGCACCACGGAGCGCGCGGCGGCACCGAGCCACTCACCCACGCGGGCGACCTGCCAGCCCGCGGCGCCGTGGTGCTTGCGCAGGTAGCGCTCACGTCCGGCGTGGAAGTAGGTCTCCCGGCGCACCGGATCGCTCGAGGTCGCCGCCCCGACGTGGACAGCGGTCACCTCCGGCACCAGGCGGTGGCGCCAGCCCATCAGGGCTGCCCGCCGGGCCCAGTCGGTCTCCTCGGCGTAGAGGAAGAAGTCCTCGTCGAAGAGGCCGACCTGCTCGAGCGCCTCGGCCCGCAGCAGCAGGACCGACCCGATGACGTAGTCCTCGTGCCGGTCGTTGAGCCGGCCCAGCCCCACGGCCTCGACCCACGACCGCAGCGGTGTCGGGAAGGGCCAGGCCACCCGGGAGCGGTGCCCCTCGGCGTCGGTCTGCGCCGGCGCCACGCTGGCGAGGTCGTCCTCGGCGCGCAGGGCGGCGTGCAGCGCCCGCACGGTCTCGACCGAGACGACCGCGTCGGGGTTGAGCAGCAGCACGTCGGTGCCAGGCGTGAGCCGGTGCCGCAGGGCGTGGTTGACCCCTGCGCCGAAGCCGCCGTTCCACCCCGGGTCGAGATAGCGCACGCCGAGCTCGTCGCACAGCTCACGGATCTCCGGCAACGACGAGTTGTCGACGACCGTGACCGCGAGGGAACGGACCGGCTCCAGCGCGTCGCGCAGCAGGTCGGCCGAGCCGTAGGCGACCACGACCACCTCGGGGTCCTGCTCGTCGGCCGCGGCGCTGCGCACCGCCTTGGTCATCCGCCGGTAGATCTCGTCGTAGCGGGCGGCCACCCGCTGCCAGGAGCACTCCTGCGCCCGCTCGAGCCCGCGCTCCCGCAACTGCTCCCACAGGCCCGGCTCACGGCATACCCGCAGCAGGGCTGCGCCCAGCGCCCTCGCGTCGGCCTCGGGCACGAGCAGTCCCGCGTCGCCGACGACGTCGGGCAGCGCACCGCTGTCGCTCGACACCACGGGCACCCCGGCCGCCATCGCCTCGACGACCACGCGGCCGAACTGCTCCACCCAGCCCGGGGTGGTCAGCGAGGGCACGGCGAGCACGTCGAGCCGGCGCAGCAGCTCCGGCAGCTCCTCCGGGGTGGCCGACCCGACGAAGGTCACGCGGCCGGCCAGGTCGGGCGCGGCGGCTCGTGCGCGCAGCTCCGCCTCCTGCGGCCCGGCACCGACGACCGTCAACCTCAGGTCGGGGTATGCCGCCACCGCCTCGAGCAGGACCGTCACCCCCTTGTGCGGGGCCAGGCGACCGACGTAGCCGACCTCGACGGGGGCGTCCTGGCGCGGCGGCGGCCGGTCGGCAGGGGAGTAGAGGGAGACGTCGACGCCGAGCGGCACGACGTCGGGCACCCCGGGAAAGCCCCGGTCCTGGCAGATGCGACCGGCCTCGCTGTTGCACACCACCACCGCGCGGGCGTGCCGCAGCGCCCAGCGCTGCCACCACCGGAAGGGCACGGGATAGCGCTTGTCGAGGTTCTGCGCCGAGTAGAGGGCGTAGGGGACCGACGGCTGGCGCAGGGCCCGGACCAGGAGCGTCTCGAGGGTGCTCACCGCGAACGGCTCCTCGTGCACGTCCAGGACGTCACGCCGTTTCCCGAGCGCGCGCCACAGCGGCCGCGGGTCGTAGGAGAAGAGGGCCGGGTGGCGGCCCACCGTGGCCACCCCCTGGACCGAGCCGGCGGGCTCGGCGGGGTCGGCTCGGAGGGTGACGACCGCACCCCCCTCGTTCCACCGGGAGGCGGAGAGCAGGTCCACGTCGTGGCCGAGCCCCCTCAGCTCACGCTCGCGCGCCCTCCATGCCGTCATCACCCCGCTGTGAAAGATGCGGAGCACGCGCATGGCTGTACCATACGTCTCCGTACAACAACGTCGTGGCGGGAGGAGGGCCCGGTGACGGTCCGTGACCTGCTCCTGACCTTGAAGACACGCTGGCGCATCATCGTCGCCACGCTGCTCGTCGTCGTCGCCGCGACCGCCTGGCTGACCCTCCAGATCACCCCGGTCTACCAGTCGTCGACGCGGGTCTACCTGCTGGCCAACAACCAGACCGACTCGGCCAACGTCTACAACATGCCCGCGGCCGAGCTGGAGACGATCATCCAGGTCGCGACCTCCCCGATCGTGCTCGACCCGGTCCGCGAGGAGCTCGGGATCGACGAGAGCACGATGCTGGCCGTGTCGGCGGAGCGGTCCGGCGACACCCCGCTGCTCGACGTCGTCGTCCGCGCGCACGACGCCCGCGTGGCCGCGGCCGCCGCCACGGCCGTGCCCCAGCACCTGGCCGCGGTCGCCCGCGACTTCTCCCCGATGCTGCAGCTCAGCGGCACCACGGTGTCCGCACAGACCGTCGTCCCCTCCACCGTGGCGAGCTCACCGGTGGAGCCGAAGCCGGTCCAGAACCTCGCCCTCGGCGCCCTCGCGGGTCTGCTGCTCGGCATCGCCTTCGCGCTGGCCCGGCAGGCCCTCGACCAGCGGGTGCGCGACCCCCGGGACCTCGAGGCGCTCGCCGACCGTCCGGTCCTCGGCAGCATCCCCGTGCGCAGGGGCAGCGACCGCCACGCGCTCTACCTGGAGATCGACCCCTTCGGCCCGCACGCCGAGGCGATCCGTCGTCTGCGCACGAACATGATGTTCGTCGACGTGACGACGGGGCGGCACTCCTTCGTGATCAGCTCCACGCTCCCGGGCGAGGGCAAGACCACCACGGCCATCAACCTGGCCCTGGCCATGTCCGACGCCGGCAGCAAGGTGCTCCTCATCGACGCCGACCTGCGCCACCCCTCGGTCGCGACCAACCTCGGCCTGGAGGGTGCCGTCGGCCTGACCACCGTCCTGCTCGGCGAGGCCGACGTCCAGGACGTCATCCAGCGCTGGGGCGGCACCAGCATGCACGTGCTCACGTCCGGTGACATCCCGCCGAACCCGAGCGAGCTGCTGGGGTCGACCAAGATGCGCGAGCTCTTCGAGAGCCTCAGCGACGACTACGACTTCATCCTCGTCGACAGCCCGCCCGTCCTCCCGGTCACCGACGCGCTCGTCGTCGAGAAGCTCACCGGCGGCGTGCTGATGGTCGTCGCCAGCGGCGAGACCCGCAAGCGCCACCTCTCGGAGGCGATGCGCGTGCTCGGCACGAGCGACAGCACGATCGCCGGTTTCGTGCTGACCAAGACCCCGTCGCAGCCCACCTCCTACTACACCTACTACTCCACCCAGGACAGTGGCGGGCGTCGTCGGGCCAGCGGCCGCGACAAGAAGATGGCCAAGGCCTACCCGCACGCCGAGGCCGCTGCCGCCGAGCGCGCCCGCCGGACCGAGACCCGTGCGGAGTCGCGAGCAGAAGCACGGGCCGAGTCCCGGGCCGACAGCCAGGGCCGCCCCCGCGGCGAACGCTCGGCCCGCCGCTCAGGCTGAGACCGGCGCCCCCTCGCGCCGCAGCACGCCCACCTCGACCAGCTCCACGAGGAGCTCCTCCAGCGCCTCCTCGTCGACGCTCGACGGGTCGGCGCCGAGCTCGTGGGCGACGGCGTCGCGCACCTCGGTCAGGGCACGTCCGGGCAGGGCCGCGCGGCAGGTCGCGGCCGCCGGGCCCTGCAGCACGTGGATCACGCCGGCGTCGAGCGCTGCGGCGTAGAGGCTGCCGCCGTGCGGCCCCTCCTCGGGACGGTCGACGACGCCCCAGCCCGGACTGCGAGCCCACATCGCGGTCACGAGCCGCCCCGCCGTCCGGTGCGCGCGCCCCAGATCTCGACCGCTCCGCGGCGCAGCCGGTCGACGAACTCCTGGGCCACCTCACGGGTCGAGGGTGGCCGGCCCCGCGTGTTGGCCAGGTGCTCGGTGTTGACGAGGGGAGCGCGCAGCACGGTGGCGACCTTCCCGGCGAGCGTCGGCTGTGCCTTGACCCGCGCCCGCCACTCCTCGACGCGCCCGGAGCCGGTCGTGATCGCCCGCCACAGGTCGTGCTCGCGGTGGTCGCGCATCCGGTCCAGCTCACCCAGGGCTGCCGCGAAGGCCACCTCCGCCCCCACCCTGGGCACGAGGGCACGCACCTCGTCCGCGAGCGGGTCCTCCGCGAGCGACGCCGGCCACGGCTCGACGGACCGGTTGCGGGTCGCGTTGAGCACCATCACCAGCGCCTGCCCCGCCCGGGACGGCACCGCGCAGGGCACCGACGCCAGCTCCACGCCGCCCCGGTCGGCCCACAGCACGTCGAAGGTCGCGTCGTCGGCACCCATCCCCGGGAAGAAGCGGTGCACGTCGGCATAGCCCAGGTGGTCGTGCCAGTAGGTCTGCGCGTGACCGAACGGCGAACCGGTCTGGAAGCGGGAGCGCCGCTGCCAGCCCGCGGCCTCGACCGCGGCGACGAACCGCCGCACCTGCGACGGCCGCACGAGCACGTCGGCGTCGGTGCCGCCGCTGCTGGAGCGCCACCGCGGCTCGGCCGCGACGCCCTTGAGGTGGAGGAGGTCGGCCCCGGCGCGGTCGGCCAGGTGCTGCAGCGCGGCGTGGCACATCTCCATGCGCACGGCGAGCGGCACGGCGACCTCGGGCAGGGACTCCACGAGGTCATCGTGCCACCGCGGCTCGCGGCGCCGGTGCACCTGACCTGTGATTCGGGCTCCAACAGGAAGAACTGCAGGCCGCGCCCTAGGCTGACGGCATGTCCCGTGACTGTGACGTCGTCATCGTGGGAGCCGGCCTGGCCGGAATCACCTGCGCCCTAGCCCTGCAGCATCGCGGCGTCTCCGCCCGCGTCCTCGAGGCGGGCGACGCCGTGGGCGGTCGCGTCCGCACCGACGTCGTGGACGGCTTCCGCCTGGACCGTGGCTTCCACGTCCTGGACCCGGGTTATCCGATGGTCCGCAACCACGTCGACCTCAAGGCGCTGGGGGTGCGCAAGTTCACCGCCGGTCTGGCGATCCGCACCGCCCGGACGGCCAACCTTCAGATCGTGGCCGACCCGCGCCGTGAGCCCCAGTTCATCCCGCAGACCGTCATGTCCGGCAAGCTGCACCCCGCGAGCCTCGCCGCCCTGGCGCGCTGGGCCTCCCCGACCGTCGCCTCGATCCTGGGCGGTGACGAGGACGAGATGGACGTGCCCCGTCGCGAGTCGATGGACGCCGCCGGGCTCCAGGGCCCGCTGCGCCGGATCGTCGACTCCGCCCTGGCCGGCGTGCTCCTCGAGGACGACGGCAGCACGTCGACGGCCTTCGCCCGGCTCGTGACCATGAGCTTCGTCAACGGCACCCCCAAGCTGCCCGCCGAGGGCATGCAGGCGCTCCCCGAGCAGCTGGCCTCCCGCCTCGACCGCCCCGTCGAGCTCGGCACGCCGGTGGCCGAGGTCGGGTCCAGGTATGTCGTGACCGAGGGCGGCGAGCGCATCGAGGCCGACCTGGTCGTCGTGGCCACCGACCCGCAGACCGCGGAGCGCCTCACCGGCCGCCCGGCTCCGGAGGGCAAGGGCCAGACCACCCACTGGTATGCCGTGCCCGACGCCCCGACCGACTTCGGCTCCATCCTCATCGACGTCCGCGAGGACCGCGGCCCCGTCGTCAGCACCGTCGTCATGAGCAACGTGCAGCCGACCTACGCCCCCGAGGGCATGCACCTGGTCGCGGCCAGCAGCCTGCTCCGCCCGGGCCAGGAGCCGGTGCGCGACGAGGACGTGATCCAGCACGTCGGCTCGATCTACGGCGTCAGCACCTTCGGCTGGCAGCTGCTCCGTCGCGACGACATCCCGTATGCCGTGCCCGTGCAGCCCGCCCCCTTCGTCGAGCGGCACCGGATGCAGCTCGAGGACGGCCTCATCGTCGCCGGCGACCACATGGACACCGCGTCCGTGCAGGGCGCCATGGTCAGCGGCCGGCGCGCCGCCGAGGGCTACCTGCAGCGTCGTGGCCTCCTCGAGGAGGACTACGCCGAGCTCGCCATCGGCTGACCGGCCGCGGGCCGTCAGGCCCCGGAGAGCCGCGCCAGCCGGGCGCGCAGCAGGTCCACGCGGTGCGCGTTTCCGTGCAGCGCGACATACCTCTCCCCGAAGGACGCGAGCAGCGCGTCGTCGAGGCGGCGCACCGCGCCGGGCGGGTACTTGTAGGCCATCTGCTCGGTGATCGCCGCCGAGTCGACCTCCTGCAGCACGCTGCCCAGCTCCTTGAGCGAGGTGATGCCGAGCTCGAGCAGCAGCGAGGAGACCCACGCGTAGTGGTCGGTGCGTGACCACCCGGCGTCGGGGAAGCGCCCGGCGAGGAAGGCCGCCAGGTCGGTCGCGTCGATGCGCGGGTCGGTGTCCTCCTCGGCCGCCTCGACGACGCTGACCCGCAGCCGGTCGCGGATCGTCTCGAACTCGCGGTCGGCCAGCTCCAGCAGCCCCGCGGCCAGCGCGAACCGGCGGTCGAGGTCGTTGGCGTGCTCCTCCGGCACCGAGCCCTTGTAACGGATGTCGTGCTCGAACTCGGCCCACGCGTGCTGCAGCACGGTCCGCACCTGCACCGAGGCCGTGCGGCCCGCGAGCGCGGCCCGCGCCGGGTCGTCGGCCACCCGCGCGCTGTCCTCGTCCACCTGGACGAGCACGTGCCGGCTGGCGTAGCCCCACCGTCCCTCCGAGGCGGTCTCCCGCCCCATGTCCCGGTCGTCGAGCACGCGCAGCTGGTCGCCGAGCAGGTCGGCCACGGCGGCGACGTCGGTCAGCACGTAGGTCACCACCCGCACGCCGACCTGGTCGGTGATCTGCTCCTCGAGGTCCTCGGGCGCGACGCCGCGGTCGAGCAGGCGCTCCACCTTCCCCGCGAACGACTCCACGCTCTTGGTCCGGCCGGTCACGGCGAGGTAGTTGATGCCGGCCTCGTCGAGGAGGTCGGTGACCAGTCGGACGTAGCCCCGGGTGGCCTCCTCCAGGGCCGGACGGTCGCGCACGTAGGCCCGCACGGCCGCGCGCACGGGGTCGGGCTCGGTCGGGGGCGCCTCGTCCTCCGACGGCTCCGCCCGACCCGCCCGCGCCCGCGGCTCGGGCACCAGGTCCTCGGGCAGCGTGGGCGTGACGATGTAGCCGGTGGCGAGGTCGCCGTAGGTGGTCGTGCGCCCGGGGTGCGCGTCGGCATACCTCGCGACGTAGGCGCAGACCACGGCGTCGACCTGGTCCTCCACCACGCGCAGCTCGCTCTTGCGGCGCGCCTCGCGGAGGCGCGTGACGAGCCCCTCCCAGGCCGGGTTGCCCGTCAGCGTCATCGGCGGGTCGGCCGTCGCCAGGCCCTCCAGGTGTCCGGCCAGCTCGAGCAGGGCGGCGCGCAGGGTCTCCAGCGACCGGCCCTGCTTGTTCTTGTACTTCAGCGTCCGACCGAGGCGGAAGAGCACGACGGTGGCGGGGTGCGGGTAGACCTCGATGGCCCGCCGGGCACGCCCGGAGGCGGGGTTCATGTCCAGCCCCAGGCGCTTGACGAGCCGCGCTCCGCGCGGGGTGCCGGCCAGCTCGGCCTTGCCGGTGTTGGACGGGTGCGCGCCCGCGTCGAAGCGCGCGAAGTCGCGGTTGAGGGCCGCCTCCGCCGGGCGGTTGCCGGTCGCGTTCGTCACCACGAGCGGGGCGTCGACGGCCACGAGGCAGGCCTCGGAGGTGTATGGCGTGACCGCCGCCACCACCTCGTCGTCGGTCTGCGCGACCGAGACGTGGACCAGTCGCCCGTCGGCGTCGAGGACCGCCACGCCCGTGGGGCTGCGGTCGCCCCAGGCGAGGTCGATGCCGACGTAGTGCATGCCCCTACTCTGCCGGTTCCTCCCCTGCGACGGGGCCCGACCGGCCGGCGGCGCCGTCAGCGCTCGTCGGGGAGCGGGTCCTCGTCGTCGCCGACCGTGATCAGGCGGCCGTCCTCGGTCTCGACGAAGGTGCCGTGCTGCAGCTCGTCGCCGCTGAGCTTGTCGACGACCATGGCGATCGCCGCGTCACCGGTGACGTTGGTCGCGGTGCCGAAGGAGTCGATCGCGATGTAGGTCGCGATCATCAGCCCGACCATCTCCTCGGAGAAGCCGAGCATGGAGGTGAGCAGGCCGGCCGCCGTGACGATGGCTCCGCCCGGCACGCCGGGCGCGGCCACCATCGTGATGCCGAGCATGAAGACGAAGCCGATGAAGACGCCCAGGCTGATCTGCCCCCCGGAGAGCAGCAGCACGGCCATCGAGAAGGACACGATCTTCACCGTCGAGCCGGCGAGGTGGATGGTGGCGCACAGCGGGATGACGAAGGACGCCACCGGGCGGCTCACGCCGGCGGCGACGGCCTGGCGCAGCGTGACCGGGATGGTCGCCGCCGAGGACGACGTGCCGAGGGCCGTGGCGTAGGCCGGGAGCATGGTGCGCAGGGCCTTGAGCGGGTTGCGCCCGGTCACCGCACCGGCCACGGAGTACTGCGCCAGGAGCAGCAGGACCGTGAGCACGAAGACGAGCAGGATGACCCCGATGAAGGTGGTGATGACCTCCCACACCTGCCCGGCCGACGTCATGTTGAGGAAGATGCCGAAGACGTAGAGCGGCAGGAACGGGATGATGATCGCCGCGATGACCTTCTCCACGATCGAGCGCAGCTCGACGAAGCCCTTGTGCAGGGTGTCCGTGTGCAGCAGCGTCAGGCCGATGCCGACGAGGAAGGAGACCAGCAGCGCGGTCATCACGCCGAACACCGGGGGCATCTCCACCGTGAAGAACGGCTCGAGCAGCCCCGCCTCGGGATCGGCGACCTGGTCGATGGAGCCCGCCTCGAGCATCCGAGGCAGCACCACCGCGCACACCGCGAAGGCTGCCAGCCCGGCGAGCACCGTCGAGCCGTAGGCGATGCCGGCGGTGATACCGAGCCACTTGCCCGCGCCCTTGCCCAGCTCGGAGATCGCCGGCGTGATCAGCCCGACGATGATGAGCGGGATGATGAAGGTCAGGAAGTTGCCGAACAGCCCGTTGAAGGTGACGAAGATCCGCACCACCGGGTCGGGCAGGAACAGTCCGAGGGCGATGCCCAGGACGATGGCGAGGACGATGCGGACGAGGAGGCCGGGCTTCTTCACCTCCGCATGATGGCACCGTGAGGTGCTACTCGGAAGTTGGCAGGGACGTGCCGAGCGCCCGGCCGGGGCCGGGCGGGCGTCAGCCGGCCCCGGGCCCGTCCACCTTCAGCCGGCGCAGCGTGGTGAGCACCTTCTCCTGCACGCTGGCGGTGCCGCCGAGGGCGTCGATCGAGGTCAGGCCGTGCTGCACGATCGCCTGCTGCGTGGCCAGCGGTGCCGAGTCGCTCTTGAGCAGCAGCAGCTTGTCGCCCATGAGCCCGGCGAACGCGCTGCCCGCCAGGGCGTCGGCCCAGTCCTGACCGTTGGCGACGGTGGCGCCGTGCTGGGTCGGGTGGACGGCGGCCACGGCGGCGGCCACCGCGAAACGGTCCGTCCCCGAGACGCGCGTCACCGGCACCCTGAGCGTCGAGCTCAGGCGCCACACCACGGTGTCGCTCACCGCGTCCGTGCCGCCGACGACGTAGACGCGCTGCGGGCGGACCTCCTGCAGGGCGGACATCACGACGGAGGGCACCGAGTCGCGCTTGGTGATGAGCAGCGGCGACGTGACGGTGCCCGCGGCGGCGCCGCCCGACAGTCCGTCGGGGAAGTTCTCCCCGCTGGCGACGAAGGCGACCGGCGCCCGTCCGATGAGCCCGGCGGTCCCGGCGGAGACCTCCCAGCGGTTGCTGCCACCGACGCGGTAGACGTTGTCGGCGGTGGGCACGTAGGCCCGGAGGGCGCGCTCGACGGTCGCGTCCACGGCGTCCGGCCCGCCGAGCACGACGATGGCGTCGGGACGCAGCCCCGCCAGGCTGGCCTTGGTCGCCGACGGCAGCCGGTCGGTCTTGGTCAGCAGGATCGGGCCGCCCCACGAGGCCGCGGCGGCGCCGCCGGAGAGGGCGTCGGCGAAGGTCGCGCCGTTGGCCACGAAGGCGATCTTCTCGAACTCCTTGGGGAAGGGGCTCTTCGTCTCGTCCCAGAAGTAGTCGCGGTACCAGGTGTCGGCGAGCGCGGCCGCCGTCGCGTAGCGGTCGGTCCCGGCGTGGCGGGTCACCACGGGGTTCGTCGACGCCGCAGGGGCGAGCCCGGCGTCCGGCTGCGGGCCGACGGGGCGGTCGGCCCGCACCTGCTCGACGCGGGCGCGGACGGCCTCGACGTGCTCAGGACCGAGGACCAGCTCTTCCGCGGCAGCGGTGGTGGCGGGTGGCTCGGAGGTGCTGGCGACGGCCGGGGCGAGCCCGGGTCCGGCCAGGACGGCCAGGGAGATCAGCGCGGCGGGTATGCGGTGCAGGGACGGAATCGTCGGCCTCCTCGGGACGCGGTCGGAGGGGCCCGACCAGGGACGTGCGGGGACGCGGCGCCGCCCCCGACGCGCACCAGGGTACGTTCCCATGCGTCACTTCATACACTCTTGTGCCGAAGATCACACGCGTCACGCTTGACCCGGCCCGCGAGCGTCAGGACCGAGCCGCGGCTCCCAGCTCGGCCAGCGGCACGTCGGGGTCGTCGAGGCCGGCAGGTGCCGGAGCTCCCACCAGCCGGCGCAGCACGTCGGTGGCGTCCCAGTCGTTGACCTGCATGCCGGCCACGACGCGCCCGGCGCGCGTCCACACGAGGACCAGCCCGCTGTCCGGCCGGCCACGCACAACGACGTCGTCGTCGGGGCGGCAGTGGCCGACGTACTCCATGCCCCAGTCGTACTGGTCGGTGAAGAAGTAGGGCTGGACCGCATAGGGGGTGACGTCACCGAGCATGCCGCGGGCGACGTGCCTCCCCTGCTGGATCGCGGTGTCCCAGTGCTCCACGCGCAGCCGCCCGAGCATGGGGTGGTCGTGGGAGGCGACGTCGCCGGCGGCCCACACCCGGAGGTCCGCCGTGCGCAGGGCGCCGTCGACGAGGATGCCGTCGTCGGTGTCCAGGCCCGCCTGCTGCGCCAGGCCCACCTCGGGCCGGACGCCGATCCCGACCACCACCAGGTCGGCCTCCACCCGCGTCCCGTCACCGAGGGTGACGACGGCGCCGTCCCGACCGCCCCGGAAACCCTCGACCCCGGTGCCCAGCCGCAGGTCGACCCCGTGGCCCCGGTGCAGGTCCGCGAAGAAGGCTCCCGCCCTGGCTCCCAGCGAGCGGGCGAGGGGAGCCTCGGCCGGGTCCACCATGACGACGTCGGCGCCCGCCCGCCGCGCGGCCGAGGCGACCTCGAGCCCGATCCAGCCGGCGCCCACGACCAGGGTGCGGGCCCCGCCCGCCAGCGTCGCGCGCAGGGCCAGGGAGTCCTCCATCGTCCGCAGGTAGAGCACCGGTGCACCGGAGTCGTCCGCCGCCGGCAGACGCCGGGGCGTCGCGCCGGTGGCGAGCAGGAGGGCGTCGTAGCCGAGCTGTCGGTCGCCCACCTCGACCGTCCGGGCGGCGCGGTCGATCGCGGTCGCCGGCTCGCCGAGGAGCAGCTCGACGTCGTGCTCGGCATACCACTCCGCAGGGTGGACGAGCGCGGTGTCCGGCTCCTCGTCGCCGGTCAGCACCCCCTTGGACAGGGGCGGCCGCTCGTAGGGCGCCCGGGACTCCACCCCGACGACCGTGACGGAGCCGGCGAACCCCCGCTCGCGCAGCTCGGTGACCGCGGTGGCGGCCGCAAGCCCGCCCCCGACGACGACGATCCTGCTGGTCCCGGTCATGGCAGCCTCCTGGCGAGGGAGAGGAACTCGGCCCGGCTGCTCGGATCGTCGCGCAGCCGGCCCAGGACGGCGGAGGTCAGGGTGCGCGCCCCGGGGGCACGGGCGCCGCGCAGGGTCATGCAGGTGTGCTCGGCCTCCACGACGACGCCCACCCCGGCGGGCGCGAGCTCGCGCCGGAGGTGGTCGGCGACCGCCGTGGTCAGGCGCTCCTGGGTCTGCGGGCGGCGGGAGTGCAGGTCCACCATCCGCGCCAGCTTGGACAGCCCGAGGATGCGGCGGTCCGGCAGGTAGCCCACGTGGGCGACGCCGACGAGGGGCAGCATGTGGTGCTCGCACAGGGAGCGGACCGGGATGTCGCGGACCAGGACCAGCTCGTCGTAGCCCTCCTCGTTGGCGAAGGACGTCAGCTCGAACCCCTCGGGGGCCATCAGCTCGTGCAGGGCCCGCGCCATCCGGCGCGGGGTGTCGACCAGGCTCTCCTGGGTCAGGTCCAGGCCCAGCGCGGCCAGCAGGTCGGCGGCGGCGGCCTCGGCCGCCTCCAGGTCGACCACGGGGCGTTCGGCCACGATCCGGGGCCGCAACGGGGTGGCCTGCTCGACGGCGGCGACGGCGTTCACAGGGCCGACCTCCTTCTCGGGGCGACGCTCTCTAAAGCACGATGCGATCCACGTTAGAACCGCGCCTCTCTTGTGTCAACGGTTCTCTGTTTTAGAATCGGTCGCATGGATCGCGCATCCCTGGTCGCGGGCATCGGAGCCCTGGCGGAGCCGACGCGCCGCCGTCTCTACGACTACGTCGTGGCGCAGCCCGGCCCGGTCGGGCGCGAGCAGGCCGCGCGGGAGCTGGACCTGCCGCTGCACACCGTGAGCTTCCACCTCGACCGGCTGGTGCGTGACGAGCTGCTCGAGGTGGAGTACCGCCGGCTCGGGCAGCGCACCGGCCCCGGCTCGGGTCGCCCGAGCAAGCTCTACCGCCGCGCGGCGCGGGAGGTGGCCGTCTCCCTCCCGCCGCGCCGCTACGACCTCGTCGGCGAGGTGCTCGCGGCCGGTGTCGCTCGTGCTCTCGCCGGGACACCGCTCGAAGCGTCGCTGGAGCGGGAGGCAGCAGAGGCCGGCCGTGTCGCGGGCGAGGAGGCTGCGGGCGAGGACCCCGTGGGCGGCGGACCCGGCGAGGCCCTCGAGGCGCTCGCGGCGACGCTCGAGCCGCTCGGCTACGAGCCCCGGCGGACGGGGCCCGAGGATGCCGACGCGCCCTCGCTGCTCCTGGCCAACTGCCCCTTCCACGCCCTGGCGCAGCGCCACACCGAGCTGGTGTGCGGCCTCAACCAGCACTTCGTGCAGGGAGTCGCCGAGGGTCTGGGCCGGGGCGAGGTGCAGGCCTGCCTGGAGCCCGGCGAGGGCCGGTGCTGCGTGGTCGCCCGGCTCAGGTGATGGTCAGACCACCGTCGACGACGAGCGTCTGCCCCGTGACGTAGCCGGCGGCGCGGGAGGCGAGGTAGACGACGCTGGCCGCCAGCTCGTCGGGATCGCCCTGGCGCCCGGCCAGGATGCGCCCCTGCTGGGCCTCGAGATAACCGGGCGGGTACTGCTCGGTCATCTCGCTGGCGAAGAACCCCGGGGCGATGGCGTTGACGCGGATGCCGCGGCGACCGGTCCACTGCTGGGCGAGGTCGCGCGTCAGGCCGAGGAGGCCCGCCTTGCTCGCGGAGTAGGCGGCCTGGGGCAGTCCGGCGGTGGTGAGGGCCAGGACGCTCGAGACGTTGACGATGCTCGACCCGGGGCGCATGACGCGCGCGCACGCCTGCGCCATCCAGTAGCAGCCGGCGAGGTTGACGTCGATCACCCCGCGGAACTGGTCGGGCGTCTCCCGGGTCGCCGGCACCGCGGTGCCGACGCCGGCGTTGTTGACCAGCACGTCGACCGACCCCAGCTCGGCCACGGCGGCGTCCACGACCTCCTGGCACTGCTGCGGGTCGGCGACGTCGAGCTGGTGCACCAGCGCCCGCCGCCCCGTGCCGCGGACCAGCTGCGCGGTCTCCTCCAGCCGGTCGACGCGGCGAGCGGCGAGGACGACGTCGGCACCGGCCCCCGCGAGCGCCCGCGCGAAGGCCACGCCCAGGCCGCTGGAGGCCCCGGTGACGATCGCCACCGAGCCGTCGAGACGGAACAGGTCGAGGGTCGCCATGCGCGCGACTCTGCCACAGCCGGGGTAGGCCGTGCCCGGCCCCGCTCGCGCGCGCCGCGCGGGCTGCCTCAGTCGAGCGTGCCGTGCACCCGCTCGTGCAGCGACTCCATCCGTGCGTCGAGGTCGGCCGAGACGACCGCGGCCTCACGCAGGTCGCGCAGGATGTCGGCGGGCACGTGCTTGTCGTACTTGTAGTAGATCTTGTGCTCCAGCGCGGCCCAGAAGTCCATCGCCACGGTGCGCAGCTGGAGCTCGACGACGACGGGGACGGTGCGGTCGGACAGGTGCACCGGGACCTCGACCTGGGCGTGCAGGCTGCGGTAGCCGTTGGGCTTGGGGTCGGCCACGTAGTCCTTGACCTGCAGCACCCGCAGGTCGGGCTGGCCGGCGATCATGTCGAAGACGGCGTAGACGTCGGAGACGAACGCGCAGGTGATGCGGATCCCGGCGATGTCGGTGACCTCGCGGCGGATGTTCTCCAGCGTGGGCTCGAAGCCGCGCCTCGTGACCTTCTCGACGATCGAGCGGACGCTCTTGAGCCGGGCGTCCACGTGCTCGATCGGGTTGGTGTCGTGCAGGTGGGTGAACTCGTCCTGGAGGATCGAGATCTTGGTGGTGAGCTCCTCGATCCCGAACTGGTGCTCCATGAGGAGCCGCGTGACCTCGGCGTTGACGGACTCCAGCTCGTCCAGGCGCGACCGGGTGCGTTCGAGAGAGGTGCTCACGCGGGCACCGTAGGGTTCGGGGCTGGGTGGACGCTGGGGGTGGTGCGGACGCGGTGGCGCGAGCGGGAGGGCTCAGCCGTCGCGCAGGCTCGCCAGCGTGTCGGTCTCGTCCGGGCCCTTGTCGTCGCGATAGCGCAGCACCCTGGCGAAGCGCAGCGCGATGCCGCCGGGATAGCGCCGCGAGGTCTGCACCCCGTCGTAGGCGATCTCCACGACCTGCTCGGGCCGGACGTGGACGACGTGCCCCTCGCGAGCGGTCTCGAGCGCGAGGAAGCGCTCGGTCTGCCAGGCCAGGATCGCGTCGGTCATCCCCTTGAAGGTCTTGCCCACCATGACCAGCTCGCCGGTGGCGGCGTCGCGGGCGCCGAGGTGGATGTTGGACAGCCAGCCCTGCCGCCGCCCGCTGCCCCACTCGACCGCGAGGACGACGAGGTCGGCGGTGCGGCGCGGCTTGACCTTGACCCAGCCGGCACCGCGGCGACCGGCGGCGTAGGGCGCCTCGGGGTCCTTGACCACCACGCCCTCGTGCCCGCGCGCCAGGACGTCGGCGAAGAACTCCTGCGCCACCTCCGGGCGATCGGTGACGACGCGGTCGACGACGAGGTCGGGCGCCAGGCCCGCGAGCGCCTCCCAACGGACGACCGCCGCCTCGTCGACCAGGTCGCGGCCGTCGAGGTGGAGCAGGTCGAAGAGGAAGGTCGTCACCGGCGTCGACCTCGACAGGGCGGCGGGGTCGGCGCTCGAGGCGGTGCGGGCCCCGGTCACCTGGAAGGGCAGCGGCCGACCGTCGTCACCGAGCGCGATCACCTCGCCGTCGAGCACGGCGGTCCTCGCGGGCAGCGCGAGCACGGTCTCCACGACCTCGGGCAGCCGGTCGGTGATCTCGTCGAGGCTGCGGGTGAAGAGGCGCACCGGGGTCTGCGCGTCGCGGTCGAGGTGCACCTGGAGGCGGATGCCGTCGAGCTTGGTGTCGACCGCGACCTCGCGGGTGCCGTCCACGACCGAGGCCACGTCGGGCTCGGAGCCGGCCAGCATCGGCCGCAGGGGTCGTCCGACCTCGAGCCGCAGGGCCTCCAGCGCGGCTGCCCCCTCGAGCAGCGCGGCCGCGGCCACCGGGCCGGGGAACCCCGCGAGCATGACGGCGCGACGGACGAGCGGCTCCGGCACGTCGGCCGCCCTCGCGACGGCCGGCAGGAGCACCCCGTCGGAGGCGCCCTGCCGCAGCTCGCCGGTGATCAGGCCGACGAGCCAGGCCTGCTCCTGCTGGGTCGCCCGGCCGAAGAGCTCACGCACCGCCGCGGCGCGGGAGGCCTGCGAGCCCGAGCCGGTGGTGGCACGCAGCCGGGTCAGGGCGTCGTCGACCTCGAGCACCTCCAGGGACGGCTCGGGAGCGGGCTCGGGCAGGTCGCGCAGGCCGCGCCAGCTCACCCCGACGGTGCGCTGCGGGAGGGTCCCCGCCAGGTAGTCGGCGACGACCGCGACGAGCCGGGCCGAGGGTGGCTCGGCGGCCGCGACCTCGCGCAGCGTCCCGGCGAGGAGCTCCACCTTGGTGGTGCGGGAGCGGGTCGCCGCGACGGCGGCGGACGTGTCGATCACCCGGGAGAGCCGCATGTCCGGCAGTCTGCCGCAGCGGTGGCGACGGCGCCCCCGGGAGACGCCCACCCCGGGGTGGGCGGGAGCGGGGCGGGGAGTGCGGGCGGCACGACGTGACTCGCACGACATACCTCCGCACGCGTTGAAGGGCGCGCCGGGCCCGTGACAGCCGGCGCGCCCTTCGGCGCGTTGCACGCCTTCCCCCCTATGAGCGACCGGGTGCAGGGGGTCCGGTCGCCAGGCGACGTGCGCGCTCGATCGAGTCCTCGGGGCCGTCCGTCAGAGCCAGGGGTAGGGGACTCCGGCGGGGTGGTTCCCGTCAACGTCGATCGAGATCGACGTTAGCCCGGGGTTGGTCAAGACGGGGTATGGGCTTGGTCAGGGTTCGGTAAATCTTCCCGGACCGGCCCCGGCACCCGTTCCGGGACCCGCTCCCGGGCCGTCGGACGGCCGTCGCGGACCGCTCCGGTGGTGGCCACGAGCGGGCGGTCCTTGTCGGCCGCGTGCTGCGCCTCGATGAACTCCTCGATCACGGTCGCCAGGCGGATCGGCGTCTCGAACATCGGGTAGTGGCCGGCGTTGCGGAGCACGATGACCTGCGAGCTCGGGTGCAGCGCGCACCAGCTGTCGCGGACGACCTGCTCGGTGATGGCCGGGTCGTGCTCGCCGACGATCGCGAGCGCCGGCACCCGGTCACCGGGCACCTCGGCGGCGTGGTCGGTGTCGGCCCAGGCCTCGAAGTAGGCCGCGAAGGCCTCCTGGTCGGAGCGGGCGCGGCTGTGGCGGACCAGCTTGTCGATCCACACGTAGGACAGGCGCTTGCCGGTCGTGATGTCGATGATCGCCTGACGGGCCGAGTCGTCCGCGGCCGCCGCCTCGAACAACGAACGCCCCTCGGCGTCGAAGGGCGTTCCTGAGGCGGGCACGGGCGTGACGCCCACGATGCACTCCACCCGCTCCGGGGCGAGGGCGAGCACGCGCTGGATCGCCGACCCTCCCATCGAGTGACCCACGAGGGAGAAGCTCTCGACGCCGAGGTCGTCCGCGAGCTCGAGGACGTCGGCGGCGATCTGGTCGATCGTGTAGGGACCGCCCGAGCCCCGGCGCTCGCCGTAGCCGCGGTAGTCCATGAACTCGTAGCGGAGACGCTCGCGGTCGAGCGTGTCCACGAAACCCTGGCCCCAGCCGGTCGACGAACCGAACCAGCCCGGCAGGCAGATGACGGTCTTCGGTCCGTGACCGATCTCGGTGGCCGTGTCTACAGAGGTGTCATCGTTGACGATCATGATCCGACGCTACGCCGGATCCGCAGGAAGGCAAGAGGTCCCGCGGGAGAGGTGGATCACGGGCACCGGGCGGGTCGTGACGGGGGTTGTCCCCCCTCCCACCTCGGAGGTCGGCACCCTCGTCCGCACGCCCCCGGCCTCACTACGGTGGACGCATGACCGCTCCTGCCCTGCCCTCCGAGGGCGCCGGGACCACCGGGCCGCCGCCGCCCCTGCCCGGCAGGGTCCCCGACGGCACCTTCGCGAACCCTCCCGTGCGCCCGCGCCTGCTGCGCCGCTGGGCGCAGGGCTGGTGGGTCGCCGTGGGCCTCGTGCTGGGTCTGGGCACGGCGCTCGCCGCCCTGGTGATCGTCTCCCTGACGGTCGCCGGCCTGTTCTCCACGCCCGTCATGGGCGCCGGTCTCGTCCTGGTGGCCCTCGGTCTCTGGGCGGCCTGGCTGCTCGGCCGCGCCCACCGCTGGATGCTCACCGTCTTCTCCGGCATCGACGTCGGGCCGGTCCCGGTCAGCGGGGCACCCACCTGGCGGCGGGTGCTCGGGCTGGACGAGCCGCGGCTCCGGGCGCTCGGGTGGGCCGCCCTCCACGGGTTGTGGGGGGTGCTGGCCGGTCTGCTCGTGCTGGGCCTGCTCGTGCAGGGCGTCGCGCTGGCCGCCCTGCCGTTCCTGTCGACCGTGGCCCCGGAGGACGGGGTGCGCGTGCTGTGGCTCCTGCGCGTCTCCACCTCCACCGGATATGCCGTGGGCGGGCTGGGCGGGCTCGTCATGCTGCTGGCCGTGCCCTGGGTGGCCCGGGGCCTGGGCAGCGTCGACGTGGCGCTGGCCCGCTGGCTGCTCGGGGACGACCCGCAGCGCCAGCTGCGCGAGATGAGCCACCGGGTCGAGACCCTCGCCGCCTCCCGTTCCGAGACCATCGACTCGGTCGAGGCCGAGCGCCGCCGCATCGAGCGCGACCTGCACGACGGACCGCAGCAGCGGCTGGTGGCGATCGCGATGAACCTCGGCCTGGCCCGGTCCACCCTCGACAGCGACCCCGACGGTGCCCGAGCCCTCATCGACGAGGCGCACGCCGCGGCCAAGGAGGCGATCGTCGAGATGCGCCAGGTGGCGCGCGGCATCGTGCCCCCGATCCTCACCGACCGTGGCCTGGACGCCGCCGTCTCGGCGCTGGCCGCCCGCAGCCCGGTGCCGGTGTCGGTCTCCATCCACCTGCCGGACCCCGCCGTCCGCCGTCCCGACCCGACGGTCGAGGCGATCGCCTACTTCTGCGTCTCGGAGGCGCTGACCAACGTGGCCAAGCACTCCGGCGCCCGGCGGGCCACGGTCGACCTCGGTCTCCGCGACGGCCCGGCGGGGGAGCAGCTCAGCGTCGTCGTCGGTGACGACGGTCGGGGCGGTGCGGCGCTCGGTCGCGGCACCGGCCTCACCGGCCTGCGCCAGCGCGTCGCCTCCGTCGACGGCGAGCTGCACGTCGACTCCCCGCCCGGAGCCGGCACCACCTTGTCCATCACCCTGCCCATGCGACCCGGAAGGACGCGATGACCACCCCCGACCAGAGCGCGCCGGACCGGCTGCGCGTCATCCTCGCCGAGGACTCCGTGCTGCTCCGCGACGGCCTCGTCCGCCTGCTGCAGGCCGCCGGCCTCGAGGTCGTCGACGCCTGCCCCGACGCCGAGACCTTCCTGGCCGCGGTGCGCGAGCACCGTCCCGACATCGTCGTCGTCGACGTCCGCATGCCCCCGACCTTCACCTCCGAGGGCCTGGAGGCGGCGCTCGTGGTGCGCTCCGAGCTGCCCGAGACCGCCGTGATGGTGCTCAGCCAGTACGTCGAGGAGACCTACGCCACCGAGCTGCTCGCCGGGCGGCCGCGGGGCGTGGGCTACCTCCTCAAGGACCGGGTGGCCGACACCAGCGAGTTCATCGAGGCGATCCGCACGGTGGCCGAGGGCGGGACGGCGCTCGACCCGGAGGTCATCTCGCAGCTGATGTCGCGGGCCCGGCACGTCGACCCGCTCTCGCGCCTCACCCCGCGCGAGCAGGACGTGCTGCGGCTCATGGCGCAGGGCCGCACCAACAGCGCGATCTCCCGCGAGCTGTTCATCGGCGAGGGCGCGGTGGAGAAGAACGTCTCGTCGATCTTCAGCAAGCTCGACCTGGCTCCCACCGGCGACGACCACCGGCGGGTGCTCGCGGTGCTGCAGTGGCTCGAGCACGGGAACGAGCCGTGACCGGGCCCCGGGACCAGCCCGTCCAGCCGCAGGACCACCCGGCCCAGCCGCCCCTGCCGGCTCCCGCCTACGCGCGACGGCACGGGCCGGTCCGCGCCGTCGGGGGCGCCGCCGTCGCGCTGCTCGTCGCGGGCGGCGTCGCGGCCACCGTGCCCGCCATGGTGGAGGACGCCGAGCACCAGGTGCTGACCCTGCCCGCGGGCACCGCCGAGCTCGTGGTCCACGGCGACGCGGGGGACGTCGACGTGCGGGCGGCCGCACCCGGTGAGGAGCCGGTCGTGGCGGCCACCAAGCACTGGTCCTTCCGCGAGCCCACGCCCGTCGTCACCACGACCGGCGGGGTGACCACGGTCTCCCTGGACTGCCCGTCCGCCGCGCAGCTCGCGCAGTGCTACGCCGACTGGCAGGTCGCCGTCCCCACCGGGATGCCGGTGACCGTCCGGGCGAGCGTCGGCGAGGTCGACGTCACCGGGCTGACCGGAGACGTCACGGTCGACGGGTCCGTCGGCGACGTCACCGTCACCGGGGCGCCGACCTCGCTCCGGGTCACCACGTCCGTCGGTCAGATCCGTGCCACCCTCGCGGAGCCGCCCGGCTCGGTCGAGCTGCGCACCGCGGTGGGCGACGTCGAGCTCCGGCTGCCCGACGGGGCCACCTACGACGTGCGGGCGACCGCGACCCTCGACCCCGCGGTCGTCGAGGTGGAGTCCGACCCCGCCTCCGAGCACGAGGTGCGGGTGTCCTCGAGCGTCGGCTCGGTGCTGGTCACCGGCGGCTGAGGACCACGGCAGGAGGCCCCCGCACCACGTGGTGCGGGGGCCTCCCGTGCCGGGCCGTGCGGTCAGGACCTCACGGGTAGACCAGGGCCTCCAGCTGCTCCTGGACGGCCCCGGAGACCGCCCCGTAGCCGCCGGCGATCGTGATCTCCTGCGCCCGCAGGTCGACGACCGCCCCGAGCACCGAGGCCGGCAGCCCACCGGGGCGGGTCAGCAGCACCGGGCTCTGGTAGTGCGCGGCGACCGGGCCGGACGCGAGCGCGTCGGGGAAGTTCAGCCCGTTGGCCAGCAGCGCGTGGTCCGTCGGCGTCGGGAAGAACTCCGCCGCGACCGCGGCCGAGGTCGCGTAGCGGTCGGCGCCGGAGATCCGGACGACGTCCGCCCCGTAGGCACCGGCAGCCGCCGCGACCTGCTCGGAGACCGCGAGCTCACCGCCGACGACGACGACGGTCTGCGGACGGAGCCGGTCGAGCTCGCCCCGCACGGAGGCGGGGAGGTGGTCCGGCCGGGTCAGCAGGACCGGGGCCTGCTCGACCCCGGCGGGTGCCGTCGCCGACAGCGCGTCCGCGAAGGCCGTGCCGGCGGCCAGGAAGACCACGTCGGCGGAGTCGTACTCCGCCGCGACCGCGGCCGAGGTGGCGTAGCGGTCGGTGCCGGCGATGCGCTCGACGACCGGGGCGTAGCCGGCCAGCCGCTGCTCGACGGCCGGGCTGATCGCCCCGGAGCCGCCCAGGATGACGATCCGCTCGGGGGCGAGCGTCTGCAGGGCCATCCGGGTGGCCGCCGGGACGAGGTCCGGGCGGGTGAGCAGGACGGGCGCGTCCAGGGCGCCGGCGAGCGCCGCGCCGGAGAGCGCGTCCGGGAAGTCCAGCGAGCTGCCCACGAAGACCGTCCCGACGCCGGGCTCGAAGTTCTCCACCGCGAGCTCGGCCGCCGTGGAGTAGCGGTCGGTGCCCAGCGCACGGTTGACCTTCGGACGGTCGACCAGGCCGGTGCCGGCCCAGGCGATCTCGAAGACCGGGCTGGTCCAGACCTCCGTGCCCGGCTCGCGGTCGTCGTTCCAGGCGCTGGCCTTGGTGATGGTGATCTCGAGGATGTAGTCGCCGTTCGGCACCCGTTCGCGGGCCCCGGTCTCCGTCACGACCATGCCGTCCCAGGTGTAGGCCGAGATGCCGTTGCGGGAGGCGCTGCGGGCGAGGTAGTCCTCCTCGCGCACGAGTCCGAGCGAGGCGCCCTTCGAGCCGTCGGCATCGGCCTCGAAGACCTCCCAGTCCATCGCGCGCGCCTGGTGCTCGAAGTGGATCAGCGCGGTCGGCACGTCACCCTCGTCCATCGTGAAGACGGTGCCGGGCCCGGCGATGTCCCAGTCGCCGTCCGGGTCGACGCAGTCGATGCCGAGGAACCGGCCGCAGCTCAGGAGCTGGCCCAGCACGGGCATCTCGACCGCGACGGTGCCGTCGGGGTTGATCAGGTCGGCCAGCACCTCGACGTCCTGCAGGTCGAAGGACGCGCCACCGACCGGCACCGTGTAGGTGCTGGAGTCGGTGCCGGTGGCCACGACGTAGCCGCCGAAGAGGTAGTCCTCGTCGGGCGAGGTGATCGTCACGTCGACGCTGGCGCTCCCGCCCGCCGGGACGGTGACGGAGGGCGCGGAGAACTCCGCCGTGCCCTCGGCGAGGTAGTAGCCCCAGTCGTTGCCGGTGCCGGAGGTGGCGACGGCCGACACGTAGGACAGGTCGTAGATCTCGGCGCTGCCGGAGGTGTTGGTGAAGGTGAGCGTGTGCGTGCTCGACTCCCCGGGCAGCTGCTGCCCGAGGTCGACCAGACCCGGCTCGATCACGACGTCCGCGAGGATCGTCTTGTCGACCTGGATCATGCCCGCGCCCTGCCGGTGGACGACCTCGAGACCGGCGGTCGGGGCGATGCTCAGCGGCAGCTGCTCGGCGGAGTTCTGGAGCCGGGTGCGGACCTCGGGCACCGTCAGGTCGGGGTCGGCCTCGAGCATGAGGGCCACGGCGCCGGCCACGTGCGGGGCGGCCATCGAGGTGCCCGACAGGGTGGCGTGCGGCTGGATCTCGAGCGGGTAGGTCGAGTAGATCTGACCACCGGGCGCCGAGACGTCCGGCTTGTAGCGCAGGTCCGCGGTGGCGCCGAAGGAGCTGAAGGAGCTCATCAGACCGCCGGTCGGGCTCGGGATCGAGACCTCGCCCTCCTGCCAGGTCAGGGTGGTCCCCCCGTCGGCCAGCGCGGCGGCGACCAGGCGGGCGCCGTCGGCCTGGGAGACCGACACGACCGGCACCGTGATCGGCGGGTCACCGGCGACGCTGGGGTTCACCATGCCCGCCGCGTTGTTGTAGATGATGACGCCGGCCGCGCCGGCGGCCTGGCCGTTGAAGGCCTTCTCGTAGAACGAGCACGCCTCGCCACCGGGCGGGCCGCCACGCTGCACGAGCAGCCAGTTGCCGTCGATGAGCGCCTCTTGCTCGTCGCTGAACGGGTCGGTGCCGCAGGCCGGGGCCAGCTCGGTGCCCGGCTCGGCCACCGCGACCGCCGTGGAGGTGCCGGAGGTCGGCGGCTCCGGGGCGGGGGTGCCGACGGTGTAGGGCACCTCCTCGCCGGTCTCGTCGGTGAAGAAGTTGGCCATGAAGCTGGTGTTGTCGACCGAGCCGACGCCGATGGTGTCGACGCCGACGCCCGGGGCGCCGGCGGAGTAGATGCCGTTGGCGCCGCTGTTGCCGATCGAGGCGACGACGACCACGCCCTCGCGGGCGAGCGCGTCCGAGGCCTGCGCGGTGGGGTACTCGGCCCAGGTCATGAAGGAGGAGCCGATGGACATGTTGACGACGTCCATGCCGTCGGAGAGGGCGCGCTCCATCGCGCGCAGCATGACGTCGCTCTCGGTCGAGCCGTCGCAGCCGAAGACGCGGTAGGCGCCGAAGGTCACGCCCGGCGCGACGCCGGTGACCTCGCCGTCCGCCCCGACGATACCGGCGACGTGCGTGCCGTGCCCCTGGCAGTCGTCGGGGTTGGCGTCCGGCACCGGGTCGGGCGAGTAGGCGGGGTCGCTGGGGTCGGAGTTGTAGTCGTCGCCGACGAGGTCGACGCCGTGCGTCACCCGCGCGGTCGGGAAGGTGGTGCTGCCCGGCGTCCCGTTGCCACCGAGGTCGGGGTGGTCGATGTCGATGCCGGTGTCGATGATGCCGACCCGCACGCCCGTGCCGTCGAAGCCCAGCTCGCTCTGGACGACGTCGGCGCCGGTCATCGTGATGGCGGTGAACAGCTCGGGGTCGATCGTGGTCGCCTCCGGGCGCTCCGGGGCGTCGACGACGACCACTGGGTAGATCGCCTCGACGACGTCCGAGGCCGCGATCTTGGCGAGGTCGCCCTCGGCCGCGGACACGGACACGCCGTTCCACAGGGACCCGAACTCGGAACGGATCTCGAGCTCGACGCCGGCCTGCTCGGCGTGCGCCATCAGCTCCTGGCGCTCGGCCCGGATGCTCGAGAGCGAGCCCCCCAGGCTGGTGGGCTCGCTCGCGAGTTCGACGAAGTAGGCGGAGGGTGCGACCTGCGCCCCGCTGATCTGGTTGCCGTGGATCTTGCTCTCCGGCGCCGGCGACCCCGGCGCGATCCGGTCACCGTCGTCCGCGCTGGCGCTGAGCGGGGCCAGGACAGCTCCCGTCAGGGCCAGGACGGCGACGCCGGCGAGAGCTCGGCGTGGGGGCGTTCCCCCGTGTGCTGATGTCACGCGATATCTCCCTCGATATGTCGCGCGAGCGCCCCCGTGGCGCACGCACCGCCCACCACCGTACGAAACGGATCGGGCCCGGGGAAGAGGTCAGGTCACGGGCGGATAACGATCGGGTCAGGATTCGACAGGTCCGGTGTAGAACCAGCGCCCGCCCCGTCTCGTGAACAGGCTGCGCTCCTCCAGCCGGCCGTCGACGCCGTGGGTGGCGACGAAGGCGACGACGCCGGTCCGGTCCTCCGGGCCCCCGTCGACCACCTCGTGCACGACCAGCCCGGTCCAGCCGGCCTCGCCGAGGTAGGGCTCCTCGGGGCGGGTGCGCGGGTCCCAGGTGCGCCACAGGTGCTCGGCGTCGCCCAGGACGTAGGCCGTGTAGCGGCTGCGCATCAGCTCCTCGGCCGTCTCCGCCAGCCGCTCGGTCGCCAGCAGCGGCCCGCAGCACGCGTCGAGGGACCGGCCGGTGCCGCACGGGCAGGGTGCACTCATGATCCAGACCCTAGACGCGCCGAGGGCGCCGGACGCTGCACACCTGCTGCAGGTCCGACGCCCTCGGGGCGATCAGGATCAGCGACCCTTGGTCTTGTACTTCGGCTGCGTCTGGACGTTGAGGGTGTCCATCTTGACCTTCTCGGCGGGCTTGGTCCGCTTGTCGTCGATCTTGAGGACGTCCAGCCCCTCGGTGATGTCCGAGGAGTAGATGTGGCCGTTGTAGTAGTACGTCGACCAGGCACCGCCCAGGATCAGGCGCTCCTCGCTGATCGGGCCGCGCTCGAAGTAGGCGAACTCCTCCGGCTGGTTCGACTTCGTGAAGTCCCAGACGGACAGGCCACCCTGGTACCACGCCTGCACCATGATGTCCTTGCCCTTGACCGGGACGAGCGAGCCGTTGTGCGCCACGCAGTTCTCGGTCGTGCCCTGGTCGCGGGGGATCTTGAAGTACGACGTGAAGCTGAGCTTGTTCTTCTTGCTCAGGTCGTAGATCGCGTTGGCGCCCTTGGTGTCCGGGATGGTGTCGAGGCAGGTGGCCGCACCGCCGCCGCCGAGCTCGTCGGTGAAGACGACCTTGTCAGCGTCCTGGCTGAACGTCGCCGAGTGCCAGAAGGCGAAGTTCTCGGTGTCACGCACCCGCTCGACGACCTTCGGCTTCACGGGGTCCTTGATGTCCAGGATGATGCCGTCACCCATGCACGCGCCGGCCGCGATCTTCTTCTCCGGGTAGGCGGTGATGTCGTGGCAGCCGCTGGTGTTGGTGTAACCGCCGCCGTCCGCGGCGAAGAGGTCGGGCTTGGCGACGACCTTGGCCTTGTGCGGCTGCTTGACCGGCACCTCGACGATCGAGATGGAGTCGTGCGGGGGCTGGCAGTTGGGGAAGGTGTCGCGCGGGCCGTAGCTGCTCACGTAGAGGTAGACGTTCTTCTTGTTCTTCCCCGTGCCCGGCACCAGCGTGTGGGTGTGCGATCCGCAGTCGGTCTGCACCGCGGCGACGTAGCGGGGGTTGCGCACGTCGCTGATGTCGAAGATCCGCATGCCTTCCCAGGCCGTCGGGTCGGCGGCGTTGGAGGCCTGGCTGCTGCACGAGTCGTCGGTGCGCGGGGCGTCGACCGACAGGAAGAGCAGGTCGCCGTCCACCGTGATGTCGGCCTGGCCACCGGGGCACAGGACCGTGCTGACGATCTTGGGCTTGCTGGGCTTGGAGACGTCCACCACCCAGAAGCCGTTGTAGCTGCCGATGAAGGCCAGGTCGTCCTGGAAGGCCAGGTCCGTGCCGTAGCCACCGGCCAGCACGTCCGGGATCGGGAGGTTGGCCAGGTGCTTGATGTTCTTGCTCTTGGAGATCTCGCCCGGGGCCAGCTGCGCGACGGCCATGTCGCCGGCGTTCGCCTCGGTGGTGTCGGGCGTCGCCAGACCCGTCGTGGCGGTGGTGATCGTGAGCGCGGCGGCACCCGCCAGCGCGAGCGCGGTGCGCAGGCCGCGTCGTGGCGGTCGCGAGGACTTCGTCATGGGGATCCTTCCTGTCCGGGACCCGGGGGCAGGGTCGACGTCCGGTGGGGCTGACAGTAGGGACCCGAGAAGCCCCGTGGGCCCCTCTTGGCCATCTTTTTACCCAACCCGAACGGTTCCTTGACCGATGCCCTCTGTGCGGGGCGAGGGGCGCCGTGATGAGGTTGTGCCCATGTCCGCGCGCCCCGTTCCCGCCCTCCTTCTCGTCGCCCTGCTCTCCCTCGGCGTGGCTGGTTGCGCCGGCTCGGACGACTCGCCCGACCGGGCGGCGGCCACGACGATCACCCCGGAGCAGCCGGTCATCCAGCCCGGGGCACCGGGGGAGGCCAACACCACGCACACCGGTCCTGTGGTCCTGCCGGTCGAGCAGGCCAGCGAGGCAGACGTCACCTTCGTGCAGTCGATGATCGTCCACCACGCCCAGGCCATCGAGATGGTCGACCTCGCCGAGGACGGCCTCGAGGACGAGCAGGTGCGTGCGATGGCCGACCGGATCCGCGCCGCGCAGCGTCCCGAGATCGGCGCGATGGTGGCCTGGCTGGCCGAGCGCGGCGAGCTGGTCCCGCCGGAGGCCGAGGACGCCGGCGTCGACGTGGCCGGGCACGGGGCGACCCTGGGCGCGCGGGCGCGCGGCGACAGCCACGGGCACGCCGGCTCCGCCGACAGCATGGCCGGGATGGCGACGCCGGAGCAGCTGCAGCAGCTGGGTGCAGCACAGGGACGCAAGGCCGACACCCTCTTCCTCCGCCTCATGACGGCGCACCACGAGGGGGCGCTCATCATGCTCGAGGAGCACGGTCCCCAGGGCATCGACGCCCGGGCCAGGGAGATGGCCGACGAGATGTACGTCGAGCAGACGGCCGAGATCGACCGCATGGCGCAGCTGCTGGAGCGCCTGGAGGGCTGAGCCGGAAAACCGGTCCCGCCTGTCAGGGGCAGGAGGCACAATGCACGGGTGCTCCTGCGACTCCTGAGGACCCAGCTGCGCCCCTACGCGGGGCTGGTGGCCATGGTCCTGATCCTCCAGCTCGTCGCGACGGTGGCCAGCCTGTGGCTGCCCACCCTCAACGCCGACATCATCGACAACGGCATCGCCCGCGGTGACACGGCATACATCTGGCGCGTCGGCGGGCTGATGCTCGCCGCCAGCGCGGTGCAGGTCGCGGCGCAGATCGCCGGGGTCTGGGGTGCCGCCCGGGTGGCGATGGGCGTCGGGCGCGACCTGCGCGCGGGGGTCTTCGACCGCGTCCTGACCTTCTCCTCGCGCGAGCTCGGGAGCTTCGGGGCACCGACGCTCATCACCCGCAGCACCAACGACGTGCAGCAGGTGCAGATGCTCACCTTCATGTCGCTGATCATGCTGGCGTCGGCCCCCATCACGGGCGTCGGCGGCGTGATCATGGCGATGCGTCAGGACGTCGGGCTGTCCTGGCTCATCGCCGTCGCCGTGGTCGTGCTCCTCGCCGGCGTCGGCCTGGTGATCCGGGCGATGGTGCCCCTCTTCCGCGCCCAGCAGCTGCGGCTCGACAACGTCAACCGTGTCCTGCGCGAGCAGATCTCCGGTATCCGCGTGGTGCGCGCCTTCACCCGCGAGGAGGCCGAGCGGGAGCGCTTCGGACGGACCAACACCGAGCTCACCGAGGTGGGGCTCCGGGTCGGCGACCTCATCGCCGTGATGTTCCCCTTCGTCATGCTCGTCATGAACCTCTCGAGCGTGGGGGTGCTCTGGTTCGGCGCCCAGCGCATCGACGCCGGGGCGATGGAGGTCGGCTCGCTGACGGCCTACATCAGCTATCTCATCCAGATCCTCATGTCGATCATGATGGCCACGATGGTGGCCACGATGATCCCGCGGGCCGCCGTCTCCGCCGAGCGCATCGGCGCCGTCCTCGACACCCGCACCAGCGTCGTCGCCCCCGAGCGGCCCGTCGCTGTGGGCGAGACCCGCGGCCTGGTCCAGGTCGAGGGTGCCGGTTTCACCTACCCCGGGGCGGAGACGCCCGTGCTGCACGACATCACCTTCACCGCCCGCCCCGGCACGACCACCGCGATCGTCGGGGGCACCGGCTCGGGCAAGACCACGCTGCTGCGGCTGCTGCCGCGGCTGGCGGACGTGACCGCGGGCCGGGTCCGGGTGGACGACGTCGACGTGCGCGACCTCGCACCCGCCGACCTGTGGTCCCGGGTCGGCCTGGTGCCCCAGCGCCCCTACCTCTTCTCGGGCACCGTCGCCAGCAACCTGCGCTTCGGCAGGCCGGACGCGACCGACGAGGAGCTGTGGGAGGCGCTGCGCGTGGCGCAGGCCGAGGACTTCGTGCGGGGCTTCCCCGAGGGTCTTGACCACCCCGTCTCCCAGGGCGGCACCAACGTCTCGGGCGGGCAGCGGCAACGGCTGTGCATCGCCCGCGCGCTCGTCGGGCGGCCCGAGATCTACCTCTTCGACGACAGCTTCTCGGCGCTCGACCTCGCGACCGACGCCCGGCTGCGCGCGGCCCTGCGGCCGCTGACCCGGGAGGCCACGGTGATCACCGTCGCGCAGCGCATCTCCACGATCGTCGACGCCGACCAGATCGTCGTCCTCGACGCCGGTCGGGTCGTCGGCATCGGCACCCACGACGAGCTGGTCGCGACCAACCCGACCTACGGGGAGATCGTCCGGTCGCAGGAGCAGGGGGCGGCGGTATGACGCAGGAGGACCAGGTGGGCACGGACGAGACCCGGGGTGCCGAGGACAACGCGCCCGCGCGGCCGCCGCGCCGCGGCGGGCCGGGCGGTGGGCATCCCGGCATGGGGGTGCCCGTCCAGAAGGCGTCCGACTTCCGGGGCTCGGCCAAGCGGCTGCTCGGACGGCTCGCTCCCTACCGCGGGCTGATCCTGCTCAGCGTCGCCCTGACCGTGGTCTCGGTGGTGCTCGGCGTGCTGGGACCGCGGGTCCTGGGGCGGGCGACCGACATCATCTTCGCCGGCTTCCTGGGTCGCAACCTGCCCGCCGGGGTGCCGGTCGAGGACGTCGTGGCCGGGTTGCGGGCGGAGGGCCAGGACACCTTCGCCGACCTCATCGCCGGCACCCCGCACCTGGTGCCGGGGCAGGGCATCGACTTCGGCGCGCTGGCCCTCACCATCGGGGAGGTCGTCGGTCTCTACGTCGCCGCGGCGCTGCTCATGTGGGTCTCCGTGCGCATCGTCAACCGGATCTCGATGTGGACGGTGCGCGACCTTCGCACCGAGGCCGAGGACCAGCTGCACCGCCTGCCGCTCGCCTACTTCGACAAGCAGCCCCGCGGCGAGATCCTCTCGCGGGTCACCAACGACCTCGACAACCTCCAGCAGACGCTGCAGCAGACCTTCGGCCAGCTGCTCAACTCGCTGGTCACCGTGCTGGCCATCCTGGCGATGATGCTGTGGATCAGCCCCACGCTCACGCTCATCGCGCTGGCCACCATCCCGGTCTCGGTCCTGGTCACCATCGCGATCGCCTCGCGCTCGCAGAAGCTGTTCAAGGCGCAGTGGGCGCACACCGGCACCCTCAACGGGCAGGTCGAGGAGGCCTTCACGGGCCACGAGCTGGTGACCGTCTTCGGCCGGCGCGAGGAGGTCACCGCGCAGATGCGCGAGACCAACGACAAGCTCTACGACGTGACCTGGCGGGCCCAGTTCGTCAGCGGCATCATCATGCCGGCGATGTTCTTCATCGGGAACCTCGGCTACGTCCTCGTGGCCGTGGTCGGTGGCCTCAAGGTCGCCAACGGCCAGCTCAGCCTCGGCTCGGTCCAGGCCTTCATCCAGTACTCCCGCCAGTTCACCCAGCCGGTGACGCAGGTGGCCAGCATGGCCAACCTCATGCAGTCGGGCGTGGCCTCGGCCGAGCGCGTCTTCGAGCTGCTCGACGCCGAGCAGCAGGTGCCGGACCCGGTCGGCGGCGGCCCCGTGGCGGCCTCGGTCGGCGGCGGCCGGATCGAGTTCGAGGACGTCTCCTTCTCCTACGGTGCCGAGCCCCTCATCGAGCACCTCTCGCTGGTGGCCGAGCCCGGCCAGACCGTGGCGATCGTCGGTCCCACCGGCGCCGGCAAGACCACGCTGGTCAACCTGATCATGCGCTTCTACGAGCTGGACGGCGGCCGCATCACGCTCGACGGCCGCGACATCACCTCGATGACGCGCCACGACCTGCGCTCCCGCATCGGCATGGTCCTCCAGGACGCGTGGACCTTCGGGGGCACGATCAGGGAGAACATCGCCTACGGCCGGCCCGGCGCCACCGAGGAGGAGGTGCTCGCGGCCGCGCGTGCCGCCTACGTCGACCGGTTCGTCCAGCACCTGCCGGACGGCTACGACACGGTGCTCGACGACGAGGGCTCGTCGATATCGGTGGGCGAGAAGCAGCTCATCACCATCGCGCGGGCCTTCGTGTCCCAGCCCTCGCTGCTCATCCTCGACGAGGCCACGAGCTCGGTCGACACCCGCACCGAGCTGCTCGTCCAGGAGGCCATGGCGCGCCTGCGGGCCGACCGCACGAGCTTCGTCATCGCCCACCGGCTCTCGACGATCCGCGACGCCGACCTCATCCTCGTCATGGAGCGGGGTCGCATCGTCGAGCAGGGCACCCACGCCGAGCTGCTGGCTGCGGGGGGCGCCTACGCCCGGCTGCACGCCGCGCAGTTCAGCGGGGCGGCGGTGGACGTCGACGAGGCCGGCGCGCCCGAGGTGCTGCCGACCTGACGGCGGCGCGGGCGGTCACATCGCGCGCTCGAGGCTCCTGCGCAGCAGCCAGCCGCCGAGCACGAGCGTGACCGCCGCCATCGCGGCCAGCACGCCCAGCTGCGGCAGGACGTCGAGCACCCCGCCACCGTGCCGCTGGATCTCGGCGACCGCCTCGTAGCCCCAGGCGTGGGGGGTGAGGTGCGCCAGCGTGCGCAGCCGGTCGGGGAAGAGCTCCAGCGGGAACATCGTGCCGCCCAGCGCGCCGAGCACCAGCCCCAGCCCCACGGACGACCCCGCGGCCGCGCCCTCGTTGTCGAAGACCGAGCCGAGGACCATCGAGACCCCGGCGGCGACCAGCCCGAAGACGAGCAGCAGCACGGCGACGGCGAGCAGGTCTCCCCAGCGGACGCCGAAGAGCAGGCGGGTCGCGACGAGGATGTAGAGCGCCTGGAAACCACCGATGGCCAGCCTGCCCAGGGCGATGCCCGTGATGGTCTGACCGGGGGTGACCGGGGCGGCCAGCGTCCGCCGGACGATGCCGTCCCGCCGGGCCTGGATGAGCGTCGCCGCGCCGCCCGCGAGCGTGTTGAGGAAGGTGAAGAGCAGCAGCATGCTGCCCGAGGACAGCTCGACCCCGCTGGTGCCGGAGAGCTCCTGGGCGACCTGGCTGGTGTCCCTCACGGTGACCGTGGCCGGGGCGATGGCGCCCTCGGCGTCCGCGAGCGCCACGGCCGCCTCCGCCGGACCGGCTCCCGTGGCCTCGAGCACGGACAGCTGTCCGGCGCGCAGCATCACGCCGTCGGTGGCCGTGCGCACCACCTCCGCGACGGCGAGCGCGGTGGTCTGTCCCCCGGTCACCATCTCCAGCTCGACAGCCTCCCCGGCCTCGTGGGCCGCCACGGCGGCGTCCGGCACGACGACGCCCACCTGCTGGAGCCCCTGGGCCACGCCGGCGCGCATGGTGGCCGCGTCGGTCTCCTCCACCTCCACGTCGGCGGCGACCAGCGCCTCGACGAGGGCCGCCTGCAGGGCCGATCCGTCCCCGACGATCGCGACCCGACCGGCCACCCCGCCGCCGGAGCTCTGGATGCCGAGCACGACGACGAGGAGGAGCGGGAAGACGAAGGCGAAGAAGATGTTGGCCCGCTCGGCGAGGAAGCGGCGCACCTCGACGAGCGTGATGGCGAGCACGGCCCTCACAGCAGCTCCTTCCGTCCGGGGAGGAGCCAGGCCAGCGCCAGGCACGCCGCGGTGAAGCCCAGCAGGACCGCCACCGGCATCCCGAGGTCGGCCACCCCTCCGCCACCGGAGGTGATCCCCAGGCCCCGGGTGAACGCCGTCACCGGGTTGGCGAGCAGCAGCCCGCCCAGGGGGCCCGAGAGGTTGAGCTGGAAGAACGCCCCGCCGAACATGCCGAGCGCGACGGCCACGATCGACTGGGCGATGTTGGCCTGCTCCGCCGACCGCGCGAGGGTGGCCACGACGAAGGTCAGGGAGGTCGCCGCAGCCACGACGAGGACCACCAGCAGGGCGACGGCGGGGACGGACCCGAAGCCCACCTCGTCGAAGAGCAGGCTGCTGACCGTGAGGAGCACGGTCATCGACACCAGGCCCAGCACGAAGCTGCTCAGCCCCTTGGCGGTGACCACCGTCCAGGGCCGCAGCGGCATGGACAGCAGGCGGCGCAGCGTGCCCTGCTCACGCTCGTTGACCAGGGCGAGCACGCCGAAACCGACGGTGAAGAAGAGGAACATGCCGGCCTGGCCGGCCACGATGTTCTCGGCCAGGGACAGCTGCTCGTCGGCGGCCCGACCCTCGCTCCACGCCACCTCCGGCACCGCCTCCGCCAGCGACCGCGCCAGGCCGGCCGTCTGGTCGGGCGGCACGCCCAGGTCGGCGGCCGCCGTCGCCACCCGGGCGCCCGCGGTGAGCTCGGCGAGCGTGCCCTCGACGATCGAGGTGACCACCGTGCCCTCGAGGCCGAGCCCGTCGGCCAGGGTCACCTGCACCTCGGGCCCCCTGCCCGCCCGGAGGTCCCCGGCGAATCCGCCCGGGACGACGACCCCCACCCCGACGGTGCCCGCGTCGACGAGGCCGGCGACCTCCTCGGGCCCGGCGGCGCGCACGGTGACGCCGAGGCCCGCGCCCGCCTCCTCCAGGACGGCCGGGACGACGGCGGCCAGCTGGTCGCCCTCGGGCACGGCGACGGCCACGGTCACCGGGCTGATCTCGATGTCCTCCACGCCGCCGATGAGCAGGTTCATCACGTAGATGAGCGCGAGGGGGACGACCACGGCATACATGACGGCGGAGAGGTTGCGGACGTGCCGCCGCAGGTCGGTGGCGACCATGACGAGGACCTGGCGCACGTCAGTCCCTCAGCGCCTTGCCCGTCAGGTGCAGGAAGACCGACTCGAGGTCGGGGCGGGAGATCTCCACGTCGGTGAGCGACAACCCGGCTCCCGTGGCGGCGTTGACGATGGGCGCGACCGCCGTCGGGGCGCTGCGGACGGTGAGCACGAGCGTGCTCCCGTCACGTACGACCCGCTCCACGGCCGGCACCCGCCCCACCGCCTCCGCGCCCGTGTCGAGGGCGCCGGTCCCGGTCAGCCGGATGGTGTCGACCCCGCCGGTCAGCTCGATGAGCTGGTCACGAGTGCCCTCGGCGCGCACCCGGCCGTCGTCGACGATGGCGATGCGGTCGCAGAGGCGCTCGGCCTCCTCCATGTAGTGCGTCGTGTAGAGCACGGCCATCCCCTCGACGGACAGGGCCTCGACCGCCTCGAGGATCGAGTTGCGCGACTGCGGGTCGACGCCGACCGTCGGCTCGTCGAGGACGAGCAGGTCCGGTTGGTGCAGCAGGCCGATGCCGATGTTGAGCCGGCGCTTCATACCGCCGGAGAACCTCTTGCTGGGCTCCTTGGCACGGTCGGCCAGCCCGACCATCTCGAGGACCTCGCCGATCCGCCGCCGCAGCGCGGCACCGCGCAGTCCCTGGAGCCGGCCGAAGTAGTCGAGGTTGGCCCGGGCGGACAGGTCGGGGTAGATCGCCAGGTCCTGCGGGACCAGCCCGATGTGCCGCCTCGCCCCGACGGGGTCGTCGGCCATCTGGACCCCGGCCACCGTCACGCTGCCCGCGTCGGGCACGAGCAGGCCGGCGATCATCGAGATCGTCGTCGTCTTGCCCGCCCCGTTGGGGCCGAGCAGCCCGAGGGTCTCCCCGGGAGCGATCGAGAAGCTCACGTCGTCGACCGCGGTGGCCGACCCGAACCTCTTGACCAGCCCGTCGACCCGGAGCACTGCGTCGGTCACGGCCGTCCCTCCTGCGTCGTTCCGGTTGAACCGTAGTGCTCGGAGCCGCGGTCGCGCAGCAGCCGGGCCAGGTCGTAGTCGACGACGACCGGCGAGTGGTCGGACAGCCGGGTGCCGCGGTGGTCGCGGTCGACCACCGCGGTCGTGGCCACGCGGGCCAGCCGCGGGGTCGCGAGGTGGTAGTCGATCCGCCACCCGGTGTCCTTCTCGTAGGCGCCGGCCAGCCAGCTCCACCACGAGTAGGGACCCTGCGTGTCCGGGTGCAGCCGACGCACGACGTCGACGAGGATGCGCGGCGAGAGCTGGGCGTCGAGCCAGTCCCGCTCCTCGGGCAGGAAGCCCTCCATCTGCGTCTTGCGCCGCCAGGAGGCGACGTCGAGCGGACCGTGGGCGATGTTGAGGTCGCCCATGAGGAGGAACTCGCGCCCGCGGGCGGCGGCTGCTCGGCGCGTGCGGGCGAGCTGGCGGGCGAAGGCGTCGAGGAAGTGCATCTTGCGCCGGTAGCGGGCACCACCGTCGGGGGCCTCGCGCATCCGACCCGGCTTCTGCAGGTGCGCGGGCAGGCCGCCCTTGGGGAGGTAGAGCGAGGCGACCGTGACCGGTGCCTCGGCGAGGTCGACCTCGACGTAGCGGCCCTCGGTGGCGTAGCGCGACAGGCCCCGGGCGAGCGGGACGTCGTCAGGAGCGGGCTCGGTGTGCAGGTGCTCCTCGCCGGGCGCCCGGACCAGCACCTCGGCGTCCCAGGTGCGGACGGCCACCGGGCGCTCGCGGGTGAGCACGGCCACCCCGTTGCGACCGGCGACCTGCCCGGGCTCGTAGACCACGTGGTAGTCGCCGAAGGCGCCCTCGGGAAGCGCGTGCAGCGGCGCGCGGACCTCCTGCAGGGCCACGACGTCGCAGTCGCGCCCGGCGAGCCAGTCGTCGAACCCCCGGCGCAGGGACGCCCGGACGCCGTTGATGTTCAAGGTGGCGATGCGCAGCACCGGGCGAGGGTAGAACGCCCCCGCCCGGCGCCGCTCAGCGGGTCAGGCAGGACCTTCCAGCACGTCCTCGCCGGCCGGGATCGCGTCCGGGTCGTCGCCGCCGAGCATGTCGGCCTCGCCGCGCTCCTCGCGCTCCTCCTGGCCGGTGCCGGGAGCGCCGTAGGCCGTGCCCGCCTCGGGCTCCTCCTGGCGGACGCGCTGGTCGATCGTCTCTCCGTCCTGGTCGTCGCCCCCGTCGAGCAGCTGGGCACCCATCGGCCGCTGCTCCGGCGGGTTCCAGGGGACGTCGTCGACGGACTCGGGCATCTCGAGGTCGTTCTCGGCCCGCTCGCGCTGATCGGGGTCCAGGTCGAGGTCCTGGAGGTCTTCCTCGTAGGTGATCGGCTGACGGTCCTGCGGCTGGTCGGTCATGCTCCCCACGGTGCCCCCGGCCGGGGGGACCGGCAACTCCAGCCGCTCAGGGCCCGAGGAGCCCCGAGAGGTCGTCGGGCACGTCCACCGCGTGGGCCCGGAGCAGGTCCAGGGGAACCACCTCGAGGACGGCCTCCGAGGTGCTCGCGAGCACCACCGGCGCCGCGAGACCGGCCCGGGCCGACTGGAGCCAGCGCGCCGCCACCACGCACCAGCGGTCGCCCGGGCGCAGCCCCGGGAAGCCCCACTCCGGCCTGGGCGTGACCAGGTCGTTGCCCAGCTGTCGCTGGTGCTCGAGGAAGTCGGCCGTCATCACGCTGCAGACGCCGTGGACGCCGACGTCCTCCGGCGTGACCTCGCACCTGCCGGTGCGGGTGAACCCCGTGACGGGATCGGTCCCGCACTCCTCCAGCGCCCCTCCGAGCACGTTGCGCATGGCGCCATTCTGGCAGCGTCGCGCCCGGGACGGGAGGGGCGTGGAGATGGCAGGGTGGGGACATGACGACCGACGTCCGCAGGAGCGCCCCCGACCGGTTCGAGATCAGTCTGGACGGCACGCCCGTCGGGTTCACCCAGTTCGTCGAGCTGGACGGCAGGCGGGTCTTCTTCCACACCGAGGTCGAGCCGGGCCACGAGGGCCAGGGCCTCGCGGGCACCCTCGTTCGGCAGGCCCTCGAGACGACCCGGGCCGAGGGGCTGCGCGTGGTGGCCGTGTGCCCGTTCGTGAAGAAGTACGTGGAGACGCACCCGGAGTGGTCCGATCTCGTCGACCCCATCACCCGGGACATCCTGAAGGCCCTGCCCCGGCACTGAGCCCCCGTCCCGGACTCGGTCGATGACGCCGGCGGGACGACGGACCCGACCGCCCCGGCGGTGCCGGACCGCGCGATTTCTTGGCGCTCCCGCTGCCGTGCTAGTCTTGCCCGGCACTTGCGCGAGTGGCGGAATAGGCAGACGCGCACGGTTCAGGTCCGTGTGCCCGAAAGGGCGTGGGGGTTCAACTCCCCCCTCGCGCACGCAAGGTCGAAGGTCCCGGTCAGCAGACCGGGACCTTCGTCGTTGTCGGGGAGGGCGGGCCGGCAGCGGCCCACCGCCTCAGGCCGCGAGGGCGGCGTCGATCTGGTTGATGGCCGAGACCGACCCCTCCTCGACCCCCATGTCCACGACCTGCTGGAGGGCCTCGGCCGTGGCGTAGGTGGAGGTGTAGACCGCACGGGTGCCCCCGTCCTCGGTCGCCTCGAAGGTGTAGACGCACTCGCTCACCGGCATGCTCGGGTCGGGCTGGAGGTCGGTGTCGGTGAAGCCGTCGTGGAAGGCGAACCGGTGCGGCTCGTCGACCTCGGTGATCTCCCACCAGCCGCCGAAGCGCTCGCCCTCGGGGCTCGTCATGTAGTAGATGGTGCGGGCGCCCGGCTCGAGCGCGTGCTCGACGAAGGTCGCGGGGTAGGTCGGGGGGCCCCACACCTTCTCCAGCTGCCGCGCGTCGGCGTAGAGGCCCCAGACGCGCTCCACGGGGGCGGCGAACTGCGCCGTGATCGTGATGGTGCGGGTGTCGGGGTCGGTGGTGAACTCGGTGACGGGCATCTCAGTCTCCTTGCAGGAAGGTGTCGATGCGGTCGATGCGACCGCGCCAGAGGTCCTCGAGCTCGGCGAGCATCGAGGCGACCGAGCGGACGGCCTCCACGTCACCGCTGGCGAGCTGCTCCCGCCCGCGGCGGCGCTTGGTGACCAGGCCCGCACGCTCCAGGACGGCGACGTGCTTCTGCACCGCCGCGAAGCTCATGTCGTAGTGCTCCGCCAGCGCCGAGACCGAGTGCTCCCCCGTCAGCACCCGCCGCAGGATGTCGCGCCGGGTGCGGTCGGCGAGGGCGCGGAACATCGCGTCCGCCCGGTCCTCGCTCGTGCCGTCCATGCACAGAACATACAACCAAACAGTTGTATGTTGTCAAGGGTCTCGAGCGGGCTGCACAGGGAAGGGGTCCCGCCGCTCGTGCGACGGGACCCCTCCATCCCTGGTGTTCAGCTGCTCAGCGAGCAGCGGCTTCTCACGGCCCGAAGGCCTCAGCAGGGAGTATGGCGGCGGTCACCGGCGAGACGTAGGTCTCCTCCGTGCCCTGGTCATCGGTGTACTCGATGACCACCCTGAGGTAACGCCCCTCGTCAGCCGGCTGGATGGTGTAGCCCAGCTGGTTGGTGTCGGGGGTCACCTTGACCGCGACCGGGACGACGTCGCCGCTGAAGTCGGCGTTGGACGACGTCTGCCAGGTGTAGGTCATGCCGGCCTCGACAGCCTCCTCGAGCCCGTCCGGGTCGACGAAGGGGCTGGCGACGACCGACTGGCCCACCCGCGGGGTCATGTTCGACAACGTGAGCCCGTAGGGCGCGTCGTTGATGTTGACCACCGAGAGCTCGGACGGGTCGGTGCCGTCCTCGGAGCCGACCACGGGCGAGACGACCTGGCGGAGCACGCCGTCGTCGTCCTGGAAGGTCACCACGACCCGGATGATCGCCCCGGCGTCGCCGTCACCGGGCGTGAACGTCTGGGTCCAGGCGTTCCGTCCGGCCACCTTGGTCACCGGGCCACCCTCGGTCGGGGACGGGTCCCAGGCCTCGCCGACCTCGCCGGCCTGCCAGTTGAACCGGATCGACCTCGGGTTGACGACGGTCGGGTTGCCGTCCTCGTCCTCGAAGACCACGGTGGCGGTGATCGCCTGGTCCTCGGTGGGCGGGTTGGTCTGACCGGAGAAGGTCACCGAGCCCAGGGTCGGGCACGGGGTGAACTCCTCGGACAGCTCGAAGCAGCCACCGTCACCGAACACGACGCGCTCGATGTTGACGAGGATGTCGGCACCCTCGGACTCCTCGAACTCGGGCCCGCCGACGTGCATGATCTCCCAGTAGCCGTCGGGCAGCGGGTTGATCACGTAGTTGGGCTCGCCCGCGTCGTTCAGGAACGGGTCCTGGAAGACCGCGGTGTCGACGTCGTCCGGCGTACCGTCCATGACGATCTCGCGGATGATCTCGATGTCACCGGGGTTGATCTCCCCGGCGAAGACGGCGTTCTTCATGTCGGCGGCGCTCGCGTAGCGCGTGCCGGTCGGCACGTGCAGCAGCGAGACCCGGAGGACCCGGTCACCGTCGATGAAGTCGTCGCCGAACCGGCCCTCGAGGATGTCGCTACCGGCACCACCCAGCAGCAGGTTCGAGACGCCGTCGTTGTCCTGGAGCAGCGGGTTGTCCGCCATGATCCGCAGCATGTAGTTCTGCTCGTGGCCCGGGTCCATCAGGTCACGCATGCCGTCGATCAGGTCCAGGTTCTCGTTGGAGAGCTTGTTGACCTCCTCCGCGGCCAGGTCGTCGGGAGCGACGCCCAGACCACGGATGACGTCGTCACCCTGACCACCGGAGAGAGCCTCCACCTGCAGGTAGCGGTCGCGGATCGCGGTCACGTCCGGCGGCTGCAGCAGGTTGAAGTTGAGGTCCGCGTCGACACCCGTGGACACGCCGTCGTAGGTGACGTAGTCGAACCCGAACATGCCGTGGAAGCGGTCGGTGCCACCCGGGGTGCCGACCATGATGTCGTCGCCACCCTCGGCGTCCATGTCGTCAGATCCGGTGCCGCCGATGAGGACGTCGTTGCCGCCGTCCACGTCGTCCTGGAACTGCTGACCGTTGTCGCCCATCAGGAGGTCGGCGTGCGGACCACCCTCGAGCCAGTCGTCGCCCTCGTTGCCGAACGGGTTGTCACGCCCGGTCCCGCCGACGAAGACGTCGTTGCCCACACCCAGGAAGGCGGTGGCGCCGCCGGAGTTGTCGGCCGACTTCGAGGCGAAGTCGTTGCCGGCCTGGCCGAGGAGCAGGTCGATGCCGGGACCGCCGTCGATGGCGTCGTGCCCGTCACCACCCTTGATGTTGTCGTCACCGAAGGAGTCGGTGAGGATGTCGTCTCCCTGGCCGCCGAGGATGGTGTCGTTGCCCGACCCGCCCTCGATCCGGTCGTTGCCGCCGTAGCCCCAGATCGAGTCGTCACCCTGGCCACCGCGGATGTTGTCCGCCACGTTCCGGAAGCCGTGGATCTCGATGTGCTCGTCACCGTCCCAGCGCCACTGACCGTTGGCCATCTGGCTGAGGCCGGCCGGGAGCGGCGTGGGCAGGTTCTCGAGGTCGATGAACGGGTCGTGCGACAGGAAGATGTCCGCGGGCAGGAGGGACGCGTCCGTGTTGCGCTGGATCAGCGACGAGAACGAGTTGGCCTCCAGGGCCGCGAACAGCTGGTTGCCCTGGTTGCGGAACAGGTAGTAGAACCGGTCACCGAACTGCAGGTCCTCCAGCTGCTGCTCGAACACGTAGTTGAACGTGCTGCCGAGCATGCCGCCGAAGGGGTCCAGCGCCTCGGCCAGGCCGCCGACCCAGAAGTCGACGTCCTCGAGACCGGTGATGTTCATCCCGTTCTGGTCCGCCCAGTCCCCGGTGCTGTTGAGGAAGTCCAGCCGGTCGGCCGGAGCCTCGGGCGCCGGGAACAGCGCGTTGACGGCGGCCACCACGTTGTCCCCGATGGCGAGCGGGCCGCCCAGGACGACGACCTTGCTCGGCATCAGCCGGAGCAGCTCGGCCCGGATGACGCTGGGCGTCAGGTCCGAGCGGACGAGCAGCAGCGGCGCCTTCTGCAGACCCGCCGCCGACGCGGCCGACAGGGCGTCCGGGAAGGCGCCGCCGTAGGCCAGGAACACCGTGCCGCCGGGGGCGGCGAAGTGCTGGGCCACCTTGGCGCTCGTCTCGTAGCGGTCGGTACCACCCAGGCGGGTGACGGTCACGCCGGAGACGATCGAGCGCAGCTGCGTCTCCACCGCGGGGCTGATCGCGGCGTCGCCACCCAGGACGACGATCTCGCTGGGTGCGAGCCGTCGCAGCTGGGTCGCGACCTCCGCCGGGACGCTGCCCGGGCGGGTGAGCAGCAGCGGCGAACCGTCAGCGGCCGCCGCCGCGCCGCCGCCGAGGGCGTCGGGGTAGGAGGCGCCGCTGGCGAGGTAGACGCGGTCGACGTCGGCCGCGTTCGGGAAGGCGTCGGCCACGACCGCGGCCGAGGTGGCGTACCGGTCGAGACCGGAACGGCGCTCCACCACGGGCGCGTAGGTCCGCAGCGAGTTGAAGACCTGCTGGCTGACGGCGGTGGTGCCACCCAGCACGACGATCTTCGTCGGCTGCAGCCGGATGATCTCGAGCGCGGTGGCAGCCGGGATGCCGTTCTGCTGGACCAGCAGCACCGGGCCACCGTTGACGGCCGCGGCCGGGCCACCGGACAGGGCGTCCGGGAACTCCAGGCCGCTCGCGACGTAGACCGTGCTGGCCGTCGGGAAGTGAGCGGTGCTCACCGCCGCGGCGGTCGCGTAGCGGTTGTCGCCGGCGATGCGCTGGACCAGGTCGGTCGCCCGGACGCCGTTGACGAGGACCTCGGCGGCGGTCCGCTTGGCGGCCGTCGTCTGGGCCTCGAGGACCGTCGGGTGCTGGCCGTAAGCGGCGACGAAGTTGATCAGCGAGCTGTTGCTGTCGCCACGCCCGAAGTTGTTGCCGTTCTTCAGCGACAGACCGAAGTCATGCCAGCTGGTGTAGGGCTCGAGCTGCGGGTTGCCCGACTGCGCGTGGAAGGTGCGGCGGGCCTGGTTGAGCCCGGGCACACCCGCGTCGCGGCCGCGCATGATGTTGATCGACGCGAGGTCGAGCGGCAGGCCCAGCAGGTTGTTGCGGAGCGTGCTGGTGACCAGCTCGTCGATCTGGTTGGCGACCTGCCGCGTGGTGCCGTTCACGATGGAGCCGGCGGCCTCGTCGGGGGTCATCTCCTGCCCTGCGGGGCAGACGCTGGTGCCGTCCTCCTGCAGGGTCGGCTGGACCTTGCAGTGGAAGGCGACCGGGTTGAGGAAGCCGTCGAGCAACGGCATCGTCTCGGCGTCGAAGCCCTCACGCATGATGTCCTCGGTCAGCATGGAGTGACCGAAGCGGTAGACCACGTGCGCGAACTCCGCCTTGATGGAGGCGTCGATCGTGCTGTCGTAGGCGTTCTCGTTGAAGACGACCACGTCGATCTGCGGCTGGACCGTGCGGGCGAACTCCTCGAAGACGAGGTGCTGGTACTGCATCTCGTTCGCGAAGCGAGCGGTCTGGAAGACCCGCTCCTCGAAGGTCCAGTCGTCCTCCTCGCCGCTGCTCATGTAGCGGGCCTTGAGGTCGGGGTTCTCGTCCAGGATGGACAGGACGTGGTCGACGAGCCGGTTGTGCTCGCTGTGGAAGACGTGGTGCACCGCGGTCAGGCCGATGTTCTCGTTGCCACGGCCGTCACCGGTGATGAAGTGCTTGCCCAGCGAGACGTTGTCGTAGCCCGGAGGAGCCTCGGGGTCGGCGCCTGGGATCGGCGTCGAGCCGTGGGCGATGTCGTCCAGGAACGACTGGTGCAGCGTGAGCGCCTCGGTCGAGCGGACCGGGTTGTCCAGGTCGCCCGTCATCGAGCCGCCGGGCGTGATCAGCTGCGGGAAGCCCGTGATCGGGTCCGGGATGAACTGGCCGTAGAGGTCGACGGCGACCTGCGGGACGGCGAGCACGCTCTCGTCCACCAGGTCGATGCCGAGCACCTCACGGGCCTGGCGCTGGACGTCGTCCCAGGTGGCCAGGCCACCGTCGGCGCCGTCGAGCAGCCGGCCGGTCGCCACCGGACGGCCCTCGCGCAGCTCGTACTCGCGCAGGAAGACCTGGTGCGACGGGTGGGAGGTGTAGGTCTGGTTCTGGTCGACCCACGGCGTGGTGCGGTTCTCGTGCTCACGGACGTCGTCGGCGGTGCCGAGGACGTTGTCCGGGCCGGGCTGGTTGGTGGCGCGGCTCAGCGCCAGCCACCGCATGCTCGGCGGGGTCTGGGCCCAGAGCGGGTCGTCCTGGGCCAGCGGCACGATGATCACGTCGTCGGGGTTCTTGTCGACCAGGTCGAGACCGTGGTCGAAGAACTGCCCGAAGAAGACGAACCACATGTTGACCGGCGGGGAGAGCTCCTCGTCGGCCGTGGTGTTGGGCAGGTAGAGCTCGCCGGTGACCGGGTCGATCACGGCGCCCTCGTTGTCGGCCGCCGCGTCCACGACGGTCGGGTTGTTGTCGGAGTTGTCGGAGATCAGGTTGCTGATCAGGCGCGGCTGGGCGTCGTAGACGGCTCCGTCGTACTGCCCGTAGCAGCTGCCGGCGCCGTCCTCGCACATCGAGGTGTCACCCACCGGAGGGCCCTGCGGCGCGGGCGGGGCCTCGCCGGAGCGCCACCGGATCGGCAGCAGTCGCGGCATGACCTTGTTGGCCTTGCCGATCGTGGTGTCGAACTCAAGGTTGTTGAACGATCCGTCGACGGTGCGCAGGCCGTGCGGGAGCATCGGGTCGCGCACGCACTTGCCGCTGCTGTCGTCGCGCGTCTGGCACAGCAGCGTGTAGCTCGTGTCGTTGGTGTTGACCGCGTGAGCGTGTGCCTCGGAGATCTCGATCTGCTTGAGGATGAACTCGAGGTCGCTCGGGATGAGCTGGAACGCCGGGTTCTGGTCCGTCGCCAGCGGGGCCACCTCGTCGGCGAGGACGGCACCGGTGGAGGCGGACGAGAGCACGACCGCGGCTGCCGCCCCTACGGCAGCGGAGCGACGCCAGGAATGTCGGCGTCGGAGTGAGAGAAGTAAGAGCAGTGTCATGGCACCGAAAACGGCACCCCAGATTGCAACCATGTGAGAAGCACCCCTGCTTTGTGGTTGGTTCCCAGGCTCTTGCCAGGTAGGCCCATTCCTAGCGCCGCGGTGGCACGGGGGCAATAGTCCTCTGGACGGATTCTCTTGACCCTCGCTTGACCTTGCCTTTGCAGAGCCTTGACCTGCGACGATGCATCACAGACCTCCCAAGGCGCCCCGAAAAAAGTTCGCCGGGGGCCGATGCATCCGGGCCGGGAGGGGAGTCGGACAGGGCATGAGGACCACGCCGGACGCCTACCGCACCTTCCTGCACCTGCTCGTCAACACCGCGGCAGCGGGTCTGACGACCAGCTACCTGTGGTTCGCCCTGACCTTCTGGGCCTACCTGGAGACCCGCTCGGTGCTGGCCACGGGCCTGATCGGCGGGGCCTACATGCTGCTGGTGTCGATGAGCAGCATCTTCTTCGGGTCGGTGGTCGACCACCACCGCAAGCTCCCGGTCATGCGCTTCTCGACGGTGGTCACGCTGACCTTCTTCACGGTCGCCGCCCTGGTGCACGCCGTCACCCCCGCCGACCTGATGACCGACCTGACCGCCCCGTGGTTCTGGGTGTTCTGCGCGCTCGTGCTGACCGGCTCGGTCGTCGAGCACATGCGCAACATCGCGCTGTCCACGTCCGTGACGATCCTCGTCCCCGACGACCGCCGCGACCGCGCCAACGGCCTGGTGGGCACCGCGCAGGGCATCACCTTCCTGGCCACCAGCGTCCTGTCGGGGCTCTCGGTCGGCTTCCTCGGGATGCGGTGGACGATCCTGCTCGCCCTCGTGGCGGTCGCCCTCGGGCTGGTCCACCTGCTGGTCGTCCGAATGCCCCAGGAGGTGGAGCCGGCCGCCGCGGGCAGCGACGACCACGGCCGCATCGACCTGGCCGGCTCGATCGCGGTCATCAAGGTCTCCGCCGGGCTGCTCGCCCTCATCCTGTTCTCGACCTTCAACAACCTCATCGGCGGCGTCTACATGGCCCTGATGGACCCCTACGGCCTGGAGATGTTCGCCGTCGAGGTGTGGGGCCTGGTGCTCGGGGTGTGCTCCGTGGGCTTCATCGTCGGCGGCATGCTCGTCGCGAGGTTCGGTCTCGGCCGCAACCCGATCCGCAGCCTGCTGCTGGCCGTGGTCGTCATGGGGCTGGTGGGGGCGGCCTTCGCGGTGCGGGAGCTCTGGTGGCTCTACGCCGGCGGCATCTTCGTCTACATGTGCCTCGTGCCGGTGGCCGAGGCCGCGGAGCAGACCGTCATCCAGCGGGTCGTCCCGCTCGAGCGGCAGGGCAGGGTCTTCGGCTTCGCGATGGCGGTCGAGGCGGCGTCGGCACCGTTGACGGCCTTCGCCATCGCTCCCGTCGCGGACCGCTGGATCATCCCGTTCGCCGCCTCCGAGCGCGGTCGCCTGGCGCTGGAGCCGCTGCTGGGCGTGGGGACGCCGGTGTCGCGCGGCATCGCCGTCGTCTTCGTCGTCGCCGGGCTGGTCATGACCGTGACGGCGATCCTGGCCCTCGCCTCGCCGGCCTACCGGACGCTCTCCCGCACCTACGCCTCGGCGGCACCTGCGGACGACGCCGACGCCGGGGCGGTGCCCGTCCCCGGAGCCGCCCCGGGGCAGGTCGTGGCCTCGGCCTCGGCGGCGGCCGCGCTGGCGCCGACCGGACCGGAGGACCTGACGGTCCCCGACCGCGAGGCCTCCGGAGAGGGACTCGGCGACTGACGACCGGTCTCAGGCCGGACGGGTGGGGACGGCGGTGCCGAAGAGCTCGTCGAACCAGCGCCGCGCCCGTCCGACCGCCTCGAAGGCGGTCCCCCGGTGGTCGTGGGGCCCCACGTCGACGACGTCGACCCGGCTGCCACGGCCCCGCAGCAGCTCGGCGGTGAGGTGGGCGTCCGAGGGCGGGGCGTCGACGTCCCGGCTGCCCGTGTAGAGACGGACGGGGACCCGGGTGGCCAGGTCGCCCACGCTGTTGACCTTGAGCCGGCGGGCGAACCATCCCTCGCCGCGCCCGAGCAGGTCCTCGACCGTCTCGCGGGTGAGCACGAGCGTCGGGTCGCGCGGCAGCGCACGCTCGACCTCCATCAGACCGTGCGACCCGTCCATCAGCCGGGGCAGCCGCCGCACCCAGGCCGGACGCGCGATCGAGGAGAGCGGCCGTCGGTAGATCCGGGAGTAGGCCGTGGCCAGGTAGGCCAGGTAGGTGGCGTGGTGGGGCGAGACCCCGGACAGCGTGTGGGGTCCGGCGCTCTCGAAGAGCCGGTGCACCCCCGCCACCGAGGCGGCGCCCACGACCTCGAGCCGGCTGGTGCCGGCGCCCAGCTCCGCCAGCGCCGCCAGCGTGGCGTGCCCGCCCTGGGAGAAGCCGAGCAGCGCGGCACGCTCCGGCACCGGTGTCCCCGTCCGGTGGAGCACCTCGGGCACCGCGTCCAGCAGGTCGACGACGGCACCGGCCTCGGTGGGGGCGTGCAGGTAGGGGTGGGGGCCCCAGGCGCTGCCAAGCCCGAGGTAGTCGGGCGCGACGAAGACGTAGCCGGCCCCCGCGAAGACCATCGAGGTCAGCACCCCCTCGAGGCGGTGCGGGGTCGAGGGCACGTTGAGGCGGTGACCCTGCGTGCCGTGCTGGTAGCCGACGACGGCGTGCGGCGCCCTGCCCACGAGCCCGGAGGCGACGGTCGGCCGACCGTCGACCCCGGTGGTGGCGTAGAGGACCCGGCGCAGCGCGACTCCCGAGGCGATCGGCAGGTGGCCCAGCCCGAGCAGGCGCAACGAGACCCGGGCGGCGGGCAGCGGGATCCACCGCAGCCGCGACACCACCGGCAGCCCGCGCCGGTCCGGACCTGTCGCATACATCCATACCCCTGCGGTCACGCCCCTGCGCGTGCCCGCGTATGCCGTCACGGTGCGACCGCGCACCGGGCCTGTCAAGACCCGCGCGGAGGGTCGGCTCGAACGTCCACCCAACCGGCCGCGGAGGAGCGCCATCCCAGGGACGTAGGGCGTCGAGGTCGCGGGAGCGGGGTCCCCCGCGGCGGCCGTGGCCGGCGAGGACCACGCGGTCACGCGGCTGACGATCACCGCCGACGACCGCTGGGTCTGACGGGCGGGGGTCGCTTCCTCCAGGGTCCTCGCAGTCCTGACAAGTACGATCGGCGGGCGGGGCGCGTGCCCGCCCGTGGTGGGAACGTCAGTGGAAGGAGAGACCGTGGGAGTCTTCGACCGGCTCGAGCGTGGTCTCGAGCGCGCCGTGAAGCAGCCGTTCGCGCGCGTCTTCAAGGCCGAGGTGCAGCCCGTCGAGATCGCCTCCGCGATGCGGGGCGCCATGGACGACCGGGCGGCCGTCCTCGGGCCGGGACGGACGATGGTCCCCAACGTCTTCACGATCGAGCTGGCCGAGACCGACTACGAGCGACTGTCCTCCTACTCGACCGCCCTGACGGACGAGCTGGTCGCCGCCGCCGAGGACCACGCCGACGCGCAGCGCTACGTCACACCCGGCCCCTTCGAGGTCCGCCTCGTCTCCGGCGACGACCTCGAGACGGGGATCTTCCGGGTGCGTCCGGCTGCCAAGGACGGTCGCGCCCGTTCCTCCCGTCCCGCCCCCGCTACCTCGGCCGCCCGTCCGCGCCCGGCCGAGGACGACCTCTCCGCCTACCGTCCGCAGCCGCGTCCCACGCCGGAGCGGCGCCCTGACCCCCGGCCGCAGACGCCCGCCACGCGGGAGGTGCCCTCGTCGCGTCCGGCGCGAGGCCGCGGCCCCCGCCCGGTCCTGGAGATCGACGGCCGCCCCGTGCCGCTGACCGCCGCCGTGACGGTGCTGGGTCGTGACGGCTCCGCCGACCTCGTGGTCGACGACCCCGGCGTGTCGCGCCGCCACGCCGAGGTGCGCATCAGCCACGACGGCCCGCACCTGCAGGTGCTGCTCCGCGACCTGGGCTCGACCAACGGCACCTACCTCAACGGGGAGCAGATCGGTGACGAGGAGCTGCACGACGGCGACCGGGTGACGATGGGCCGGAGCACGCTGATCTTCCGGCTGGAGGGCTGAATGGGTGAGCTGACCCTCAACCTCATCCGGCTCGGGGTGATCGTCCTCCTCTGGGCCTTCGTGTTCTCGATCGTCGGCGCCCTGCGCGGCGACCTCTACGGCACCCGCGTGGTGTCCCGGAGCGCCGGCCCCGCCCGGGCCCGCGAGAGCAAGGGCGAGAAGCGCCGACGGCGCAACGTCCCCACCCATCTCGTCGTCACCGAGGGCAGCCTGCGCGGCACCTCGGTGCCGCTGCACGAGGGGGGGCTGCTGGTCGGCCGCAACCCCGAGTGCACCCTCGTGCTCACCGACGACTACGCCTCCGGGCGCCACCTGCGGATCTACCCCGGCGCCGACGCCTGGTACGCCGACGACCTGGGGTCCACCAACGGCACGCTCGTCAACGGCCAGCGCATCGACGAGGGCGCCCGCCTCGACCCCGGGGCGCAGATCCGCATCGGCCAGACCGTGCTCGAGCTGCGCCGCTGACCCATGGTCGCCCTCCGCTACGCAGCCCGCACCAACGTCGGACTCGGCAGCAAGTCCCGCAACGAGGACTCCGCCTACGCCGGGCCCGAGCTGCTGGTGCTCTGCGACGGCATGGGCGGGCACGCGGCCGGCGACGTGGCCTCGTCCCTCGTGGTCAGCGAGCTCGTCCACCTCGACGGCGAGTCCCACGGCGCCGACGACTCGCTCGACATCCTCGAGCGCGCGATCGAGGAGGCCAACTCCCGCCTCGCGGAGGTCATGGAGGTCTATCCCGACTCCGAGGGGATGGGCACGACCTGCATCGCGATGATGCGCGCCGGCACCAAGCTCGCGGTCGCCAACATCGGAGACTCCCGCGCCTACCTGCTGCGCGAGGGCCGGCTGACCCAGATCACCAAGGACCACTCCTTCGTCCAGAAGCTGCTCGACGAGGGCCGGATCACCAAGGACGAGGCGCTGCACCACCCGCAGCGCTCGCTCGTGACCCGGGTGCTCACGGGCCGGCCCGAGGACACCCCCGACCTGTCCCTGCGCGAGCTGCGCCTCGGCGACCGCATCCTCATCTGCAGCGACGGCCTGACCGACTACGTCGCCGAGGACACGGTGGCCGAGCTGCTCCGGAGCGACGAGCGCAGCCCCGGCCAGGTCGCCGACGAGCTGGTCCAGGTCGCCCTGCGCGCCTCCACCCGGGACAACGTGACCGTCATCGTGGCCGACCTCGTGCTGGCCAAGGACGGCACGACGAAGCCCCAGGTCGTCGGCGCCGCCAGCGAGCGCCGGCGCGCCCAGACCCTCGCCCCGCTGACACCCGCCGAGAAGGCCGCGCAGCTCTCCCGCGAGGCGTCCGGCACCACCCTCGCCGAGGGTCCGGTCCTCGCCGAGGAGGGTCCCACCAACCCGGTGCTGCGCTGGGTGCGCCGCATCCTCGTCGCCGTCGCCGCCGTGGCCGTCCTGGGTGCGGCCGGCTGGGGCTCCTGGACCTGGACCCAGCAGCAGTACTTCGTCGGCGAGCAGGACGGGATGGTCACGATCTACCGGGGCGTCTCGCAGGACCTCGGGCCGATCTCGCTCAGCACGCCCGAGGACCAGACCGACGTGCGCGTGGACGCGCTGCCCGTCTTCTACCAGTCCCAGGTGCGTCGCACCCTGTCCGCCGACGACCGCGCCGGGGCCGAGACGATCGTCGCCGAGCTGCGCCGCCTCGCGCAGGCCGGCTGCGCGCCGATCGTCATCCTGCCCGACGGCACCCGCACCACCGGGATCCCCGAGGGCGCGGTCGCGATCACCGTCGACCCCGACGACGCCGCCCGCGAGGCACTCCCGGTGCCGACCGGTGCCGCGACGTCGACCGACCGCCCCCGCGCGACCGGCGACACCGACCGCACGACGGCCGGCCCGGTCGGTCCGGTCGACGACGGCGCCTCCGCCACCGCGGACCCGGCCCGCCCGACCGTCCAGGTCCTCTACCCGAAGGGATGCCCGTGAGCGCTCCCGCGACCAACCCCAGCCCCTCGACCGTGACGAGCCTGCGCGTGCGCAGCGGCCGCACGATCGAGCTGGTGCTCACGGTGCTCGCGCTCGTCATCGTGACCCTGGCCTACGTCAACGTCGAGCTGGCGGTCCGGGGCGAGGTGCCGCCGAACCTGTGGCGCCACCTGGGCATCCTCGCCGGGGCAGCACTGGCCCTCCACGTGGTGCTCCGCTGGCGGGCGAGGTATGCCGATCCCCTGCTCCTGCCCGTCGCCACCCTCCTCAACGGGCTGGGTCTGGTGATGATCCACCGCATCGACCTCGGCACCGGAGGCGGTTCGGTCGCCTCCCGCCAGCTGCTGTGGACCGGCCTGGCCGTCGCCGCCGCGGCGGGCACCCTGCTGCTGGTGCGCGACCACCGGGTGCTCAAGCGCTGGACCTACCTGGCGATGGCGCTGGGTTTCGTGCTCCTGCTCCTGCCGATGCTGCCGGTGATCGGTCGCGAGGTGAACGGCTCCCGGCTGTGGATCAGCATCGGCGGGATGAGCCTGCAGCCCGGCGAGCTGGCCAAGATCGCCCTGACCGTCTTCTTCGCCGGCTACCTCGTGGCCACGCGGGACGCGCTCTCGCTCGTGGGCCGCCGGGTGCTCGGCCTGCAGCTGCCCCGTGCCCGCGACCTCGGACCCATCCTCGTCGCCTGGATGCTCTCGGTGATGGTGCTGGTCCTGCAGCGCGACCTCGGGTCGTCCCTGCTGTTCTTCGGCCTCTTCGTGGCGATGCTCTACGTCGCGACCGAGCGCACCAGCTGGATCGTCATCGGCCTCTCGCTCTTCGTCGGCGGCGCCGTGCTGGCCTGGCGCCTCTTCGACCACGTCCAGCGCCGCGTGACGCTCTGGCTGGACCCCTTCGCCCCCGACCAGTCCGACCAGGTCGCCAAGGGGTTGATGGGCCTGGCCCACGGCGGCATCTTCGGCACCGGGCTGGGGGAGGGTTTCCCCTACATCACCTACTTCGCCAACAGCGACTACATCGTGGCGTCCTTCGGCGAGGAACTCGGGATGGTCGGGCTGTTCGCGATGCTCATGCTCTACGCCCTGCTGGTCGAGCGCGGGATGCGCACGGCCATCGGCGCACGCGAGGGCTTCGGCAAGCTGCTGGCCGCGGGCCTGTCCTTCACGCTCGCCCTGCAGGTCTTCGTCATCGTCGGGGGCATCACGCGGGTCATCCCGCTCACCGGCCTGACCACGCCCTTCCTGTCCGCGGGGGGCTCCTCCCTGCTCGCCAACTGGATCATCGTCGCGCTGCTGCTGCGGATCAGCGACCACGCCCGCCGCCCGGTCTCCGAGCGCCGGCAGGAGCAGGCGCGGGACACCACCACGAGGACGAAGGAGGTCGGCTGAGATGAACACCCCCATCCGACGGCTCGCCTACGTCGTCATCGCGATGTTCACGGCGCTGCTGCTGGCCACCACGTGGATCCAGTTCGTCACCGCGCAGGACCTGCGCGAGCGCCCCGGCAACCGCCGCACGCTCATCGACACCTACAACCGCGAGCGCGGAGCCATCCTCGTCGACGGCACCGCGATCGCCCGCTCCGAGGCCACGAACACCGACCTCGGCTGGATCCGCCGCTACGACCAGGCGACCCGCTACGCCCACGTGACCGGCTACTGGTCGTTCACCTACGGCGCCGGGCTCGGGCTGGAGCGCGCCCGCAACTCGGTGCTCGCGGGGACCGACGACAGCCTCTTCTACCAGCGCCTGGTCGACGTCGTGACCGGGCGGCCGCCGCAGGGGGCCAGCCTGGAGCTCACCCTCGACCCGGCGGTCCAGGCCGCCGCCATCGAGGCCCTGGGCGACCGCCGTGGTGCCGCCGTCGCCCTCGACCCGCGGACCGGCGCCATCCTGGCGCTGGTGAGCCGCCCGAGCTTCGACCCCAACGCGTTGTCCAGCCACCAGCTCACCTCGGTGGACGAGGCCTACGTCCAGCTCACCGAGGACCCCGAGAAGCCGCTGGTCAACCGCGCCATCGCGGGCGACCTCTACCCGCCGGGCTCGACCTACAAGCTCGTCGTCGCCGCCGCCGCGCTGGAGAGCGGGGAGTACCAGCCCGACACCGAGCTCGAGGGCGGCCTGACCTACACCCTTCCCGGGACCTCCACCACGCTGCCCAACTTCGGCGGCGCCGCCTGCGACCCCGACGGCCGGCCCACGCTGGCGCGGTCGATCCAGGTCTCGTGCAACACGTCCTTCGCCTGGCTCGCCGACCAGCTCGGCGCGGACGAGCTGCGCGAGCAGTCCGCCCGCTTCGGCTTCGGCCAGCAGCTGGAGATCCCCATGTCGGTGACCCCGTCGACCTATCCGGAGGACCCCGACGACGCCCAGGTCGCCCTGACCGGCATCGGTCAGCACGAGGTGCGCGTCACACCGCTCCAGGTCGCCATGGTCGCCTCGGCCATCGCCAACGACGGCGAGCTGATGACGCCCTATCTCATCGAGGCCGTGCGCAACCGCGACCTCGAGGTGATCGAGGAGACCGGGCCGCGCACCCTCTCGCGGAGCGTGTCGGCCTCCACCGCCGAGGCGCTGACCGAGATGATGGTCTCCGTGGTCGAGGCGGGGTCCGGGACCTCCGCCCAGATCCCGGGGATGCGGGTGGCCGGCAAGACCGGCACCGCGGAGTACGGCAGCAGCGGGGGCGCCCACGCCTGGTTCACCGGCTTCGCCCCCGCGGACGACCCGCAGATCGCGGTCGCGGTGATCGTGGAGTCCGCGACCGACAACTGGACCGGAGAGACCGGCGGCCTCGTCGCGGCCCCGGTCGCACGTGCCATGCTCGAGGCAGGAGTGCAACGATGACCGACGACCCGACGCAGGCGACCCCTGCTCCCGGCGGTGACCCGGGGGAGCCGCGGGTGCTGGGCGGCAGGTACGAGGTGGGCGAGCTCGTGGGCCGCGGCGGCATGGCCGACGTGCACGCGGGCCACGACCTGCGGCTCGGCCGCCAGGTTGCCATCAAGATCCTCCGGACCGACCTGGCCCGCGACTCCTCCTTCCTCGCGCGCTTCCGTCGCGAGGCGCAGGCCGCCGCCGGGCTCAACCACCCCTCGATCGTCGGTGTCTTCGACTCCGGCGAGCAGCTGGTGCACGAGCCCCACGGTGCGCCCCTGCACGTGCCCTACATCGTCATGGAGTACGTCGAGGGCCGGACGCTGCGCGAGCTGCTCAACGAGAAGCGCCAGCTGCTGCCCGACGAGGCCGCCCGCATCACCGCCGCCGTGCTCTCCGCCCTGGAGTACGCCCACGAGCGCGGGCTCGTCCACCGGGACATCAAGCCGGCCAACGTCATGGTCACCGACCAGGGCGCGGTCAAGGTCATGGACTTCGGGATCGCCCGGGCGCTGGCCGACACCGCCGCGACGATGACCCAGACGCAGGCGGTGATGGGCACCGCCCGCTACCTCTCGCCCGAGCAGGCGCAGGGTCTCGACGTCGACGGCCGCTCCGACCTCTACTCCGTGGGCTGCCTGCTCTACGAGCTCCTGGCCGGGCGCACGCCCTTCCAGGGCGACCCGGTCTCGCTCGTCTACCAGCACCTGGGCGAGAACCCCAAGCCGCCCTCGACCTACCAGCCCTCGCTGCCGCAGGCGCTCGACGCCATCACGCTGCACGCCCTGGAGAAGAACCGCGACGACCGCTACCAGAGCGCCGCCGACTTCCGCGCCGACCTCAACGCCGCGCGCGCCGACGAGCCGATCTCGGCCGCGGCGATGGCCAGCTACGCCACCCTCCTGGGCGTCGGGGGGGCCGGGGCGGCCGCGATCGCCCGCTCCCGCGCCGGGGCGGAGGCGACCGAGGCCGTGCCCACCGTGCCGGCGCGGGACCCGGACTACCTGCACGACCCGACCTCGACCGAGGACGAGCGCTGGGAACGGACCGACGAGCTGCCGGTGCGCGAGCGCCGGCACCGCGGGGCCGCGCTGCTGCTGGGGGCGCTCTCGCTGCTCGCCGTGGCAGGTGTCGCCTGGGTGCTCTTCCAGGTCCTCGGCCCCGGCGGCGAGCCGGAACCGACGATGGTCGCGGTGCCCAGCACCGTGGGCATGACCGAGCCGCAGGCCCGCACGCAGCTGGTGGGGCTGGGCTTCACCGTGCCGCCGGCCACGGAGCGCAACAGCGACCAGCCCGCGGGCCAGGTCATCGAGCAGAACCCGCCCGGAGGTGAGCTCGAGGAGGGCGGCACCGTCGAGCTGGTGGTGTCCGCCGGACCGGAGGCGCGGGCGGTCCCCGACGTCTCGGGCATGGAGGAGCAGGCGGCCCGCGACCTGCTGGAGCGCGAGGGCTTCACGAACGTCCGGGCCAAGGCCGAGGAGGAGGACGACCCCGACGTCGAGGGAGGGCTGGTCGTCCGGACCGACCCTGCCGCCGGCGAGGAGGTCGAGCCCGACCGCGAGATCGTGCTGCACGTCTCCAGCGGCCGGACCGAGGTGCCCGACGTCGTCGGGCAGGACCAGAGCTCCGCCGTGCTCATGCTCAACGACGCCGGGCTGGCCTTCACGATCGACTTCGAGCGCACCTGGGAGGCCGAGCCCGGCACCGTCCTGCGCCAGTCCGAGGAGCCCGGCGAGCGCGTCAAGGTGGGCACCGAGATCGCCCTCGTCGTCGCCGCCGAGCCGGTGGTCATCACGACGGAGACGGTGACGGTCGAGCCGCCGCCCCCGCCGACGACCAGCGAGCCCGAGCCTCCGCCGACGACGGAGGAGCCGCCCCCCACCGACGAGCCCACGACCAGCGAGCCCGCCCCGACCGACGGGGGCGGGGGCGGTGGACGAGGCGGGGGACCGCCGACCAGCCCGGGCCCGCCCGGCGACGGGGGCTGACCGCTCGACCGGACGCACCGAGAGGCCGCCCTGCGCGCCGCCCCGGCCCTGGGGCCTGCCGAAGGGGGCCTCTTGGCTCCTCACCTGCGGTGCGCCTCAGCCGGCGTCGGGCATCGGGCTCTCGCCCGGCTCGATGTCGGCGACCCGGGCGTAGCGCGCCCGGAAGACGCCGGTGAAGGCCGGGAGCTCGGCCTCCTCGAGCTGCTCCACGGCATACCCGAGACCGATCGCCTCCGCCCACCCGCGGTAGGTGGAGACGACGGGGTCGGCCTCGAGCGCGGCGAGCAGCGACGCGGGGTCGCCGACCGCGGTCACGGTGTAGGGCGGGGAGTAGACGCGGCCCTGCAGGAAGAGGGTGCTGCCGACGCACTGGACGGCGCTGGTCGAGACGATGCGCTGGTCCTGGACCATGATCGCCTCGGCCCCGCCGGCCCAGAGCGCGTTGACGACGCCCTGCAGGTCCTGCTGGTGGACGACGACGTCGTCGACCGAGAAGCCCTCGGGCAGGGTGTCGAGCGTGTAGCCGGCGTCGTCGAGCGTGACGCGCACCGCCGGGCCGGTGACGGGCGCGGTGCCGACCGCGGGCGCCACGGCGTCGGCGGCGCGGGTCAGCTCACGGGTCTCGCTGGTGTCGACGCGCTGCTGGAGGGCGTCCACCTCGGCGCGCAGGGCCTCGGCCTCCTCGTTGAGCTCGCGCACCTGCTCGTCGCGGGTGGTGATGAGGCTGACGAGGTCGGTCGCCCCACCGGTGGACGTGCGCCCCCCGGCGAGGGAGGCGCTGGTGCCGAAGAGGAGCCCGGCCAGGATGCACACGACGGTCACCCCGAGGCTGCGGGAGCGTCGCGGGGCCGGCGCCGGGGACCCGGCGTCGTCGCGTGCGGGAGTGACGGTCATCGAGGGCAGCGTATCCGCGTATCCTGACCGCACCGACTGCGAAGGAGACAGCCGTGCCCGAATCACGAGGACGTGCAGGTGCGAAGAAGCGTGCCCAGCGCGTCAGCGAGCTCGAACCCCAGACCCAGAAGCTTCCGTCGAACCCGGGGTGGTTCGTCCCCGTGATGTGCGGGCTGATGATCCTCGGTGTGCTGTGGGTCGCCACCTTCTACGTGACCTCGGGCGACTGGCCCATCGCGGCGATCCGCTACTGGAACCTCGCGATCGGCATGGGCATGATCATGGCCGGCTTCGGCATGGCCACCCGCTGGCGCTGACCCACCAGTTATCCACAGGTTGTCCCCACACTGGGGACAAACCACACCGTTGTAACTCATACCTGTGGACAACGGGACCGCCCCCGTGTCTGCAGGGCGCGGATCGACGAAAGGGTGTGCACCACGGCGACGTCCACGACGTCCTCCGCGGTGCACACCCTTGTCGGCGTGGCTCTCCTAGAGCTGGAGCGTGAAGGCTGCGGGGCCCAGCACCTGCAGCAGGCGCATCACGGCCAGGCCGACGAGCACGGCACCGACCCCGGCGAGCGCGGGCCAGATGAGCCGCCGCCGCCGCTGCGCCTCGGGCGTGCGGCCCGGCGGGCTGGTCAGCAGGAGCAGCCCGCCGATCGCGGCACCGGTGACGCCGCCGCCCAGGTGCGCCTCCCAGGCGATGCCCCCCACGAAGAAGGGCAGCGCGAGGTTGATGCCGATCATCACCAGCAGGCTGGTCGGCACCTGTCCCTGGCGCAGCACGAGCACGACGTAGAGGAACAGCAGCCCGAAGATCGCGCCCGAGGCCCCGACGACCGAGATGAGCCACCCCGGGTTGGGGCTGCTCAGGAGCAGCACGCCGACCGAGCCGCCGACCGCGCAGAGCAGGTAGGTCGCCAGGAACTTGCCCCGCCCCAGCGTCCGCTCCAGCACGGGGCCGAAGGCCCACAGGATGTACATGTTGAACAGGATGTGGAGCAGGCTCGACGGGGAGTGGACGAACGCCGAGGTGAGGAAGCGCCACGGCTCGACCCCCGCCAGCACGCCGACGAAGGCGAGGTCGCGGGTCAGGCCGGGCACGACGCGCTGGCCCAGGTAGGCCACCACGCAGAGCCCGATGAGGGTGAAGGTCACGTAGGGGGTGCCCGTCGTCACCGGCGCACCGAAGCGCGTGCGCGGGGTGGGGGCCGTCCGCGCGCCCTCCTTGACGCAGTCGACGCACTGGATGCCCACGGCGGCCGGCCGCTGGCAGTCGGGACAGGCCGGGCGACCGCAGCGCTGGCAGCGCACGTAGGAGACCCGGTCGGGGTGGCGCGGACAGGCGGGCGGCGTCGGCCGCCCCTCGGAGGGGTCGGCGCCAGGACCGCCCGGACCGCCGACGGGCGGCGGCCCGGGTGGGGTCGTGCTCACGGGCGAGCCGTCAGCTCTCGACGGAGACGCGCTCGATGACCACCGGCTCGACCGGCTTGTCGTTGGCGCCCGTCTTCACGGCGGCGATGGCGTCCACGACGGCGCGGGAGGCGTCGTCGGCGACCTGGCCGAAGATCGTGTGCTTGCCCTGCAGCCACGTGGTCGGGTCGACGGTGATGAAGAACTGGGAGCCGTTGGTGCCCTTGCCCATCCGCTTGCCGGCGTTGGCCATGGCCAGCATGTAGGGCTGGTTGAAGTTGTGGTCGGGGCTGATCTCGTCGTCGAAGGTGAAGCCGGGGCCGCCGAAGCCCTCGCCGAGGGGGCAGCCGCCCTGGATCATGAAGCCGGGGATCACGCGGTGGAACGTCAGGCCGTCGTAGAAGGGCTGCGGGTTGGTGCGACCCGCCTCGTCCTTGTAGTCCTTCTCGCCCGTGGCGAGGCCGACGAAGTTGGCGACGGTCTTGGGAGCGGCGTGCTCGAAGAGCTCCAGGTGGATGTCGCCGTGGTTGGTGTGAAGCGTCACGTTCATGCCTTCCAGTCTCGCACGGGCGGCGCAGGGGGGCGGGGCCCACGGGTAGGCCGTCACCGGAGGGGCGCGGACCGACGGCCGAGGTAGAGCGCACCGCCGCGACAGGGCAGGATGGGTGCTGACCACAGAAGGAGGGACTTGTCGTGATCTTCAAGACCGAGGCCGACCGAGCGTCCGCCCAGGCCACCAAGGCTCGCCACGACGCCGGCGAGGCCGGCAGCAGCGCGGCCTCGAGCGCCCGCAACCTGGGAGCCGCGGTGCTGGCCACCCTGGCCGAGGCGACCGCCCCCGAGGACGACCGCAAGGGCCGCAAGCACGCCTCCAAGGCGCGCGCCCGCGCCCTGAAGGCCGCGCGCAAGGACAAGGAGACCGCCGCCCGGGCCGCGGCGAAGGCCGCCAGCCACGGCCGCAAGGCCGCCGAGCACACCCGGGCCGCCGCCGACAAGCGCGCCGAGGTCGCGGGCGGCACGCTGGCCGCCCTCGCCGGGACGGCCGGCCACAGCGTGGCCGACGCCGCCACGGTCGCCGCCGGGTCTGCGAAGGAGGCCGGCTCGTCCCTCGCCGCCAAGGTCTCCTCCGCCGAGCTGACCGAGAAGGCCCGCGCCTCCGCGCACTCCGTCGGCAGGGCCGCGGCCGAGCGTTCGGCCCCGCTCGCAGACTCCGCCAAGGAGAGGGCCGGGGCGAGCGCCGCCGTGCTGGCCGCGCTGGCCGCCGCGGCCCGCGAGAAGGCCGAGGAGACCCGCACCCGCGCGCTCCTCGGGGTGGACCACGGCCTCGACGCCGCGCTGCCCCGCGCCTCCGAGGGCCTCGCCGCCGTCGGCCCCCGCGTCGACCACGTGCGCGACGTCATCAACAACGAGCTGCTGCCCAAGTTGCAGGAGATGATCACCGAGGTCCAGCACGGCAAGGACCGCCTGCTCACCGAGCAGCACGGCGCGGTGGCCGCCCTGACCGGCACGCCCAAGAAGCGCCGCCGCAAGGGCCGCGTCCTGCTGACGCTCGGCGTGCTGGCCGCGGCCGGCGCCGGCATCGCCTGGTACCTCGACCAGCAGCAGCGGCAGGGCGCCAGCGACCCGTGGGCCAGCCAGGCCGGAGGGGCCGACCCCTGGGCCAGCCGCACCCCGACCAGCTCGGCCGACCCGCTGGCCGAGCCGGCGCCGGCGCTGGGCGCGACCGGGCACGCCACCGAGGTGACCTCGGACGTGCCGGCGGCCACCACCACGGTGGACGCGACCCCCGCTGCCGGGACGACGACCTTCGAGGAGCCGCACCTGCTGGACTCCGAGGAGATCGACGCGCTGGCGTCCGACACCCCGACGACCGCCGAGGAGGAGACCCCCGGCGAGTCGCCCACCGAGGAGATCGCGGCGGCCAAGGACGCGACCGACGGGGACACCCCCCGCGCCTGACCTCGCACCGTTCCTCGAGCGCCGGGCGTCCCTCCTCCGGGAGGGGCGCCCGGCGTCGTTCGTCCTGGGAGGCGCCGATCTCGGTGCTCATGATCCCCACAGGTCACAGAGGTGATCTCGCGACACACCGGCCGGGGAGGTCAGCCCGGCGGCGGGCCGTCCCTACGCTGGGCACGACGTCGGCGTGCGCCCAGCGTGCAGGGCCTGGACGCACGGTGTCAGTGAGGAGGTCGTCAGTGTCGGTGCTGCCCAGCGACGACCCCGCTGCGCCCGCCGCGCCCGTCCGCCCGCGTCCCCGGCCGTCCTCCGGCCCGGGCACCGAGCAGGGGCTCCTCGCCCCCGGCCGATCCCGCACCACCGGCACCCCACCCTCCTCGCCGCGCTCCTCCGACCTCCTCGTGCGCGAGCAGCCGGCGCCCCGGCGCGGCGGCCGCGGACCTCGTGGCGTCGCGCCCCGCCCCGGCACCATCCCCGGCCTCGACGGCCTGCGGGCGATCGCGATCGTCGCGGTCCTCGTCTACCACTTCCTGCCCGCGGCGCTGCCCGGCGGCTACCTCGGCGTCGACGTCTTCTTCGTCGTCTCGGGCTTCCTCATCACCACGCTGCTGCTGCGCGAGCTCGACCAGCACGGCCGCATCGACCTGCCCGCCTTCTGGAAGCGCCGCGCCCGACGGCTCCTCCCCGCCCTGGCGGTGGTGGTGCTCGTCAGCGTCACCGCGGCCCGGATGGTCGGCGGTGACCTGCTCGTCGGCATCGGGCGGCAGACCCTCGGCGCGCTGACCTTCACGACCAACTGGCTGGAGATCGCGGCCGGCGCCAGCTACTTCCACACGACGTCGCCGATCCTCTTCGTCAACTTCTGGTCGCTGGCGGTGGAGGAGCAGTTCTACCTGCTCTGGCCGCTCACCCTCGTGCTGGCCCTCGCGCTGACCCGCACCACGCGGCAGCGCCTGATCGCCGTCGGCGGCATCGGCGTTGCCTCCGCGATCGCGATGGCGACCCTCTACACCCCGGGCACCGACGCCACCCGCGTCTACTACGGCACCGACACCCACCTCATGGGCCTGATGGCCGGCGCCGCGCTCGCGCTGGCGTGGGCCGACCCCGCCCACCGGGCCGGGCTGCGCACGCGGGTATGGCGTCGCTGGCGCTGGGCGGCCGTGCTCGGCTCGCTCGTCGTGCTGGGCTCGCTGATGCGGTGGATGGGCGAGTCTTCCCCGCTGACCTTCCGCGGCGGGATCCTGCTCGCCTCGCTGGCGACCGTCGTCCTCATCGCCGCGCTGCTGGAGTCCCCGAGCCCTTGGCGCCGCGCGATGGACCTCGCACCGCTGCGGTGGATCGGCGAGCGCTCCTACGGCATCTACCTCTGGCACTGGCCGGTCCTCATCCTGCTCGGCGCGGTCGTGCCGCACGCGGAGGGCACCCTCAAGGGCTGGGCCGTCCTGGGGGCGGCCCTGCTCACGACCCTGCTGCTCTCCGAGCTGTCGCTGCGCGTCGTCGAGCGCCCGGTCCGGCGTCACGGGCTGCGCGCCTGCCTGCGGGGCCTGGTGGCCTGGCTGCGGACCCCGTGGCAGGTGAGCCGCACGCCGCGGATCGTGGCCTGCGTCGTGGCCGCGATGGTCGTGCTGACCGGCGTCGCGCTCGCCACCGCCCCCGAGAAGTCCAGCACCCAGCAGCAGATCGAGGACACCGAGGCACGTCTCAACGGGAGCGCGGCGGGTGGCCCGGCGACCGGCCGCGAGGGCACCGACCCGGGCACCCCCGCCGACGCCGGCAGCGCGGCAGCCGTCCAGGACGGCACCGAGGCCGCGGGAGCCGGGGTCGGCCTCGGCTCCGGGACCGAGGAGGCGGCCGGGCCGGAGGATGCCACCCAGGCCGGCGGGGCGGCCGACGCCGAGGGCGACACCGCCGAGAAGCCCGCCGACGACGCCGCGGCCGAGGAGAAGGACGCCGAGGCGGCACCCGCGGGCAGCACCGAGGTCAACGGCTCGCCGTTCACCCCCGACGCCGACGGCCTGCTCGTGCCGGCGGGCGAGACCCTGACCGCCATCGGCGACTCGCTCGTGGTCACCAGCGCCGACGGGCTGACCTACCGCTTCCCGGGCATCAACTACGTCGCCAAGTCCAACCGGCAGTGGCGCGACGCCCCGCCGATCATCGAGCAGGCGCTCGCCGAGGGCAGCGTGCGCGACAACGTCGTGCTCCACCTGGGCACCAACGCCGGCGTCGACGAACAGGGCCTGCGGGACGCGCTCGACGCCTTCGGGCCGGAGCGCAACGTGGTCGTGATGAACCTCTACGTCCGCGCCACCTTCACCGCCGACTCCAACGCCACGATCGCCAAGGTCGTCGCGGACTACCCCAACGCCGTCGTCGGCGACTGGAACGGCACGATCAGCCAGCAGCCGGGCGTGCTGCAGGCCGACAACGTCCACCCGGACATGGACGGCATGCACGTCTACGCAGCCGTCGTCGCGCGGGCCTTCGACGAGCTCGCGCGCCGCGCCGGCTGACCCGGCGCACGGCATACCCCCGCGCCCCGGCGGGCGTCGCGTCCCGTCGCCGCGCCCCCCTGATCTGTGGCAGGCTCGACCTCGTGAACATCGTGTTCGTCGAGCCGCACTTCCCGCGCAACCAGCGGGAGTTCCCCAGGGCGCTGGCCGAAGTCGGGGCGAACGTGATCGGGATCGGGGAGACCCCGCTCGAGTACCTCGACCACCAGCTCAAGGACTGGATGGTCCACTACGAGCAGGTGGGCTCCGTCACCAACCTCGAGGAGATGACCGCCGCCGTCCGCCGCGTGCAGGACATGGTCTGGGTCGACCGGCTGGAGTCCACGATCGAGGCCCACCAGCTGGTGGCCGCGCAGGTGCGCGAGCGCCTCGGGATCCCCGGCACGTCGGTGCGCACCACCTGGCTGTGCCGCGACAAGCCCTCCATGAAGGAGGCGCTGCGCCAGGCCGGCGTGCCGGTCGCCCGCTCGATCGGTGCCGACACCGCCGACCAGGTGCTCAGCTTCGCCCGCCAGGTGGGCTACCCCCTCATCCTCAAGCCGCGCGACGCCGCCGGGGCGGCCGGGACCTTCCGCGTCGACAACGACACCGAGCTCGACGCCGCCCTGGCCTCGCTCGGCACCTACGGCTCGATCGCGGTCGAGGAGTTCATCGAGGGGCACGAGGGCTTCTACGACACCATCTCGATCGACGGGGAGCCGGTGCTCGACTTCGCCTCGCACTACTACCCGGGCGTGCTGGAGGCGATGCGCACCCGCTGGATCTCGCCCCAGTTCGTGGCGACCAACCGGATCGATCAGAGCGGCGGGCTCTACGACGAGCTGCGCGCGATGGGCGCCCGGGTCAACCAGGCCCTGGGCATCGGCACCTCAGCCACCCACATGGAGTTCTTCGCCGGGCCCAAGGGCCTGACCTTCAGCGAGATCGGCTGCCGGCCCCCCGGCGTCGGCTGCTGGGACCTCTACTGCGCCGCCAACGACATGGACGTCTACAAGGCCTGGGCCGAGGCGATCGTGCACGGGCACATCTCGGCGCGACCGAGCCGCAGCCACTCCGCCGGCATCATCGCGCTGCGGCCCGACCGCGACGGCGTGATCACCGGCTACTCCGGGCTCGAGGACGTCGAGAACCGCTACGGCCGCTGGATCATCGACGCCCACATCCCGCCGCAGGGCAGCGGCACGCAGCCGGTGGAGGCCGGCTTCATGGCCAACGCCTGGATCCGGATGCGGCACCCGGACTACGACCACCTGCGGGAGATGCTCGACGACGTCGGCCGCACCGTGCAGGTCCATGCCGGCTGACGATCCGCTGGCCGACCCACGCATCACCCTGCTCGGCCCCCAGCGCGACCCCCGGGTGCCCCAGGTCGCCGAACGGCTGGGCCTGCGCGGGCGGCGCTTCGCCCTGATCACGGCCGGCTGGCGCGACCGCGAGCGCGAGGACGAGCTGCTCACCGAGCTGCTCGGCGGCGACACGCTCAACCTCGGGCTGTGGGGCCTCATGCAGCAGGTCTGGGAGCTCGACCCCGAGCTGGCCGAGGGCGACCGGCGTCGCCGCCAGCTGCACGCCCAGATGCAGGAGCTCTACCTCATCGGGCTCGAGAAGGCCGCCGAGGCCATCCGTCGGATCCGCGATCGCACCTCGCTCGACGAGCGGGCCCGGGCGATGGCGGTCGAGGACGTCCTCGACGTGATGCGGGGCCTCGACACCCGGCACCTGGAGCGGGTCGCCGACCTCAACCACGCCTTCTTCGCCCGCTACCGGCCCCAGCACCGCGACGCCGTGGCCGAGGGCCGGATGCGGGTCGGTCGCATGATCGCCGAGTGCGAGGCGATCGCGGTGACCGGCGGGCACGTCGGGGTCCTCATGGGCGCCCTGCACCTGTTCAACCTGGCTCCGGCGCTGGCGGCCCCGGCGGCCCCGGCGGCTCCGGCCGGTCCCGACGCCGACGCGGCCGAGCGTCCGGCGCCGGTGCTGCTGCGCCCGGTGCTCGCCTGGGGCGCCGGGGCGATGGCGCTCACCGAGCGCGTCCTGCTCTTCTACGACCACGCGGTCTCCAGCCCACCCGTGTCCGAACTGCTGATGAACGGTCTCGGCCTCACGCGCGGCATCGTCGCGCTGCCCTCGGCCACCGACCGGCTGGACCTGCGCAACCCCGACCGCATGTCGGTGCTGGCCCTGCGGACGGCCCCCCGGCTGCCGGTGCTGCTCGACGCCCAGGCCGAGATCACGCTCACCGTCGACGGACGGCTGCCGGCCGGGACCCGCATCGTCGGCACCGACGGGCTCACCACGGCATACCTCCCCGCGGAGGCGCCCCCCTCGCCCGAGGAGGTGGACGCATGAGCCTGGCCACCGTCTTCCCCGAGGTGCCGAAGCACAAGGGCAAGCTCGCGATCAACGCGCTCAAGGCCCGGGCTCCGCTCAACGCGGAGAAGGTCGACGCCTTCCTGGCCTCGCACCCCGTCCCGATCGTCGAAGGCTCCCGGTGCACCTTCGTGCACCGCGGCGAGGCCGACGCCGTCGCGCTGCGGCACCGGATCGTCAACCAGCCGCAGCACGTGCCGATGCGCCGGCTCGAGGGCACCGACCTCTGGTACGTGACGATCGAGGTGCCCGCGCAGTCGCGCGTGGAGTACCAGATCGAGGTGCGTCACGGCTCGGAGACCTCGACCTTCAACGACCCCCTCAACCCGCGCGTCGCGCACTCGCCGGTCGGGTCGTCCAGCGTGCTCCAGGCAGCCGGCTACGAGACGCCGGAGTGGGTCCTGCCCCGGGAGGACGCGCGGCCCGGCGAGATCGTGCCGTGGTCGATGCACTCCAAGGCGCTGCGGCGCACGGTGCACAACCGCCTCTACCTGCCGGCGCGCTTCCGCCGCTCGAGCACCTACCCGCTGCTCGTCGTCCACGACGGCGACGACTACGTCAACTACGCGGCGCTGAAGACGGTGCTCGACAACCTCATCCACGACCTCGACATGGCCGAGACCATCGTGGTGCTGTCCAACCCCGGCGACCGGCTGCGGGAGTATCCCAACTACGCCCCGCACGCGCGGCACCTCACGCACGAGCTGCTCCCGGCGATCGAGGAGCAGCTGCCGGTGGTGCGCCGCTCCGAGGCCCGCTGCCTCATGGGGGCGAGTTTCGGCGGGGTGGCCTCGCTGTCCACGGCCTACCGGAACCCCGACACGTGGGGCAACCTGCTCCTGCAGTCGGGCTCCTTCGTCTTCACCGACATCGGTGACGACCACGGCGGCGGACCCGCGTTCGACCCCGTGGTGACGTTCATGAACAAGTACCGCGCGCGGCCCCGCAAGGTCGCCGACCGGATGTTCGTGCACTGCGGCATCTACGAGCCGCTCATCGTGCACAACCGCTCGATGGTCCCCGTCTTCGAGTCGACCGGCGCCCAGGTGCGCTACGTCGAGTCGCGGGACGGGCACTCGTGGGAGAACTGGCGCGACCGGTTGCGGGACGGTCTGTCATGGATCTTCCCAGGACCGCAGAAGCTCGTCTACGAATAACCCGATACAGACCGATATCAACCTAGGAGAACACCCATGGCCACGTCATACCTGCTGGTCGACGGCGAGAACATCGACGCCACCCTCGGCAACTCGATCCTCGGCCGCCGCCCCCACCCGGACGAGCGTCCGCGCTGGGACCGGCTGCTCACCTTCACCCAGGACACCTGGGGCCAGCCCGCCAAGGGCCTCTTCTTCCTCAACGCCAGCAGCGGGCTGCCGATGGCCTTCGTCCAGGCGTTGCGCGCGCTGGGCTACACGCCGGTGCCGCTGTCGGGCACGGCGGAGGAGAAGGTCGTCGACATCGCGATCCAGCGCACCCTCGACGCGCTGCTCGAGCGCGACGACGACGTCATGCTCGTCAGCCACGACGGCGACTTCCTGGAGTCCATCGAGCCGCTGATCGACGGCAGCCGCCGCGTCGGCCTCATCGCCTTCGAGGAGTTCCGCAACTCCGGCTTCACGCCCCTGGTGGCACGGGGTATGGAGTTCTTCGACCTCGAGCACGACACGCTCGCCTTCAACGCGCCGCTGCCGCGCCTGCGGATCATCCCGATCGACGAGTTCGACCCGCAGCAGTTCCTGTAAGGGGTCGCCGGCGGCGCGGAGGAGACGCGCCTGTCCACCCACCGGGGGATGTTGCGCGTGGGACGGACGTGGTTTCATGGCATGTCCTTATCGCCTCCGGGTCGCCCGGCAGTTCGGGCGCCCGACCACCGGAGTGACCCATGCGACTGCTGCCTCGCCCTCTGTCCCGACGACCGCGACGAGGAGGGGCGGCCCTCGGGGTCGTCTCGCTCGTCGCCGCCCTGTCCCTGACCACGACCCCGGTCGGTGCTGCGCCGGCGGCGCCGCCCGCCGCTGCTGCTCCTGGTGCTTCCGACGCGCCCGGTGCCGCCGGGGCGGACCCCGGCGCCACGCACCGGAGCGTGCCCCTCGGGGCCGACGTCGCCGCCCGGGTGCTGCCCGGCACCGACGCCACGCCCAGCGGGCCCTCGCGCGCGACCACGCTGTCCCTCGGTGAGGGCGTGCACGTCCTCGGCCTGCGGTGGACCGGTCCCGAGCCGGCCGCGGCGGAGCTGCGCCTGCGCACGCCGGACGGGGCCTGGGGGGAGTGGGCGCCGCTGGACGACGCCACCCCCGTCGAGCGGTCGTCCGGCGACCCGCTCGCGCACGCCAGCACCGACGTGACGGACGCCTCGGGGGAGCCCGTCACCGACGACCTGGCCGTGACGCGGGCGACCACCGGCGACGTGGTCGTGGGCCCGGCGGAGGTCGAGGTCCGGCTGGTCGGCGAGGCGAGCGACGCCTCCGTCGAGGTCTGGACCACGCAGGCCACGGCCGACGACGCCGCGGCCGTGGCGGCCCTGCCCGTCACCTCCAACGAGCTGGTCATCGGCACCCGCGCCGACTGGGGCGCCGACGAGTCCGCGCCCCGCGTGTCGCGGCCGATCGACCTCGTCCACGACTTCCCCAAGATGGGCGTGACCGTCCACCACACCGCGGGCGTCAACGACTACGCCTCGACCGACGTGCCGTCGATCATCCGCGGCATCTTCTACTACCACGGGCAGACGCTGCAGTGGGACGACATCGGCTATGCCGCGCTCGTCGACAAGTACGGCCGCGTCTGGGAGGGCCGGGCCGGCGGCGTCGAGGAGAACATCCAGCTGGCGCACGCCTTCGGCATGAACCGCGACTGGACCGGCGTCTCCGTGCTGGGCAACCACGAGACCGCCATCGTGTGGGCCACCGAGCTCACCGCGCTGTCGGAGCTGACGGCCTGGGAGCTCGCCACCCACGGCGTCACCCCCGGCACGACCGTGGACTACGAGAACCCCTACTTCGGCTGGACGCGGACGCTCGACGTCGTCCACGGTCACCGCGACGTGGATGACACGCTCTGCCCCGGCTGGCAGCTCTACGCGCTGATGGACACGCTGCGGGCGCGGGTCGCCGCCGACCACGCCGAGGACCCCGTCGCCGTGCAGCGGCACGGCGGCGCGGACCGGTATGCCGTGGCCGCCGGCATCGCGCGGCGCGCTTACCTGGAAGGTGCCCGCACGGCATACCTCGCCTCGGGGAACCACATCGCCGACGCGCTCGGGGTCGGGCCGATCGCGGCGCAGACCGGTGCCGCCGTGATGCTGACCCGCACCGCGACCGTGCCGATCGACACGATGGCCTCGCTGGACGCGCTGGGCGTCCGCGAGGTCGTGCTGGTCGGCGGTGAGGAGGCGATCGCCCCCTCGGTGGTCGGCCAGCTGACGACGGCGGGCTACACCGTCCAGCGGGTCCACGGGTCCGACCGCTACGAGACGGCGGCCATGCTGGCCACCCAGAACGGGCGGCCGGGCGGGACCGTCTACCTGGCCGCGGGCACCGAGCTGGCGGACGCGCTGAGCGCCGCGGCGGCCGCGGCCGAGCAGGACGCCGTCGTGGTCCTCACGCAACCGGGCCGGCTGCCCTCGGTGACCGCGACCGCGCTGACCACCCTGCAGCCCTCGCGCGTCGTCGTGCTGGGCGGGGAGCTGTCGGTGTCGGAGCCAGTGCGCGCGCAGGTCGCCTCGCTGCTGCCGGGGGCGCAGGTCGACCGCGTGGGCGGCGGCGATCGCTTCGAGACCAGCGCCCTCGTCGCCATGGACGCCTTCGACTCGGCGTCCGCGGCCGTGGTGGCCAACGCCTACGGCTCCGCCGACGCGGTCGTCGCCACCCAGCTCGCGGCACGCCACGGAAGCCCGGTGCTCCTGGTCAAGAAGGACTGCCGTCCGGGGTCGGTCAACGCCGCCTACACCGCGCTGGGCATCACGCTGTCGCGGCTGGCCGGCGGGACCGGCGTGCTGTCGTGGTCGGCGGGCTACCGGGTCTGCTGAGAGCACGCCGTCCCCAGCGACGACGAAGGCCCCTCCCGGTCGGGAGGGGCCTTCGTCACGGGTGGACCCGGCTGGACCCAAACCGAACACCCAACGTCGGCTCGAACGGCTGAGTTCGGCGTGGGAGCAGGCGAGACGGGGCATCGCGAGCGAACAGCCACCGGCGTCCGAGCCCGAGCCGGGGGTGGTGTCGAACCCAACGAGACGGTCTCGAACACCGCTGACCGAGAGGGAAGTGGACGCTATCCGAACCGCCCGGGCGAGCGGTGAGAGCGTCCTGTCGATCGCAAAGCGCTTCGGCATCCATCGGGTGACAGTGTGGGAGCACACGAAGCGCCGACCGGCTTAACGGGCTCTTCACAATTCAGGGTGTAGTCGTGGCCTGAATTCGCCGGCCTCAAGCAGTGCTCGGGCGATGTAGTGGGTGAGGTTGCGGAAGCCGAGGGCTAGGCCGCGCAGGTGCTCGAGTCGTCCGTTCACGGCTTCGCTAGGCCCGTTGCTGGTGCGGGGCCGTTCGAAGTAGGCCAGGACGTCGCAGACCCGGCGGGCCAGGGTGCGGCCGAGCGCGCGCAGCTCGACCAGCGGCCTGGGCACGCCGTCGGTGAGGGCGTCGATGACCGAGCGCATCTCGACACGGCCGCCAGCGCGGTCGGGGTCCCGGTAGGCGGCGATCATGCGCTGGTAGATGCCCCAGGTGCACTCGACCTGCACGTGCCGCTCGCCGGCGAAGAGCTTGACGAGGCGGTCCTGCTGGCGATCGGTGAGCAGGTCCGCGCCGGTGTGCAGGGTCCGCCGGGCGGAGTAGAGGGGGTCGCCCTTACGGCCGCGGTGACCGTGGAGCTCCTGCTGGACCCGGCGACGGCACCCGTCGAGCGCGTCGCCGGCCAGGCGGATCACGTGGAACGGATCCATCACCGTGACGGCGTCGGGCAGCTCCTCGGTGGTGGCGGTCTTGAACCCGGCGAAGCCGTCCATGGCGACGACCTCGATCCCACTCCGCCAGGCCTGGTCCCGCTGCGCCAACCAGTCCTTGAACGCCTTCTTCGAGCGGCCCTCGACCACGTCCAACAGTCGGGAAGGGCCGGTGCCGTCGCGGACCGGGGTGAGGTCGATGACCACGGTGGCGTACTTGTCACCGCGCCTCGTGTGCCGCCACACGTGCTCATCAACACCTACGACGCGGACGCCGTCGAGGCGGGCCGGGTCGGCGATGAGCAGCCGTTGGCCCTCGGCCAGGACGGCGTCGTTGGCGGACCGTCACCAGCAGGGTCGTGGGGCGCCACCCGAAGGGCTCGTGCGCCAGCTCCCTGGTCACGGTGTCACGCGGGACGCCCTGGCAGCCGCACCCCTTGCACCAGTCGTCCGGGTCCACGACCCGGCAGGCGAGCACCGCACGATGAGGGGTAGCGTCGGGCACGTCGAGGTCTTCCGGATGGGCAGTGTGAGAACTTCCATCTTCGGAGGGCCTCGACGTCTACCCCGGATCGACGCGCCAGCCCCCTCTACACCCTCATCTGCGAAGAGCCGTGAAACCTCTCCGGTGACGGGCTGTCGGCGCTGAGTGCAACCAGTTCGTTTAACCAGGGCGCCAGCCTTCGGACACCGTTTTCACCGAGACGGAGAATCTGCGCGCGCTCCGGGTACAGCTCGTCGGCGAAGTCCCGCGCGTCCCACCGGTCGGCCAGCAACGCGGAGTGCTGCCAGAACACTTGATCGACGATGTAGTCGTGGTCCAAGTACACCGTCGTGATGGTGATCGTGCCCTCGGGTTCACTCCCACATGGGGTGTCGGGGGCCAGTGCGATGACATCGCCGACCCTAACGGGCTTCTCGCCGAACTCACTCGTCAGGATCGCCGAGCCGTCGCGGACGACGACTAGTCTCGCGCAGTGGTAACTGACCGGCGCCGTCGGCGATCGGATGGAGCGGGTGCAAGCGGCGATAGGTCCGTACTGGCACTCATTCAGGCCTCGCATAGGGATCTCGGGGCTCTTACACGACAGTCCGTGAGCGGGTTGCCGGATGCATGCGTTCGAGTTCTCCTCTGTCGACTGGCTACTACTCGCCGCGCCCGATGACCCGGTACTGCTGGGCGTCGTGGCGGTCGCGTACGGCGATGCCGAGGTTGCGGAGTTCGTCTCGGGCGTCCTCGGCGGCGCCGGGACGCTTGTCGGCCAGCGCACGTTGCCGGGCTCGCAGGAGGTCGTGCGTGCGGGCATCCAGCAGCCCGCTGCCGTCGACCCAGGTGGCGAAGGCGTGGTCGTGGGGGTCTCGTGTTCCTTGCCAGGGGTAGTCGAAGCGTTCGAAGGCGTCGCGCAGCCTGTCGACGAGCACCTTGTCGGTATTGACGCGCAGCAGCTCGTTCGTGGCGCTGTCGGTGACGATAAGGTCGCGACCGTCGGTGAACACACCGCCGATACGTTCACGAGCGACGTAGCGGTTGCTCCCGGCACGGTGCACCGTCACTCCCTCGGGAGTGGTTGTGATGGTGCCGTTCTCCTTCTGCCACTCTTTGGCGAACCAGAACCCGACACCGAGCCCAGCCAGAGTGAGTACCGGGATCGCCCAGACCAGGGGCAGGCCCGCAGCCAAGCGCAGCGGACCGGGTGCGTCACCGGCGAGCCCGAGCAGCCAGGTCACGAGCGGTCCGATGACGAAGGCGGCGCCGAAGCCGAGCAGTGCGCCTGCCGCGTGCATGCCGACGATCCATCGCCGTGGGATCGATACGTTGACGGTGTTCTCAGCCATTAGGTTCCTCCTGGCGGCCTTGCGGAGGGTTGAGGTAACCCAGCACGGTGCGGTGCAACTCGATATGTGGGGAGTGCCCTGGCCGGGCGTTGAGATAGGTCGCATCGACGATGGCCTGCAACCAGGCCGCCGTCTCGGTGGCGTCCAGGTCCGGGTCGATGGCTCCCTCGGTGATCCCGCGAGAGATCAGCGCGGCCAGGCCCTCACGTAGGACGTTTGCGGTGCGCCCCACCACGGCGAGCAGCTCGGGGTCATCGCCAGCGCGGCGTAGCAGCTCGATCAGCATGCCCGAGGCCGACGGGTCGGCGGCGTCTCGGGCCAGGGCGTCGAGTACGTCCAAGATCGCCGTCACCGGGTCGGGCGCTTCGACATGACGGGCGATCAACGCCTCGGCGGCAGGCAGGTCACGCTCGAACACCGCCCGGAACAAGGAAGCCTTGTCCTCGAAGTAGTAGAAGACACTGGCCGGACTCGTGCCGACCGCTTTGGCGACCTCCGCGACGCTCGTGCGGTCATAGCCCTGAGCGGCGAACAGACGGCCAGCCTCCACGGCGATCTGCTCCCGCTTCTGCGCGATCCGCTCCGGATCAGCTCGTCTCGGCACCATTCTCCAATCATTACCTGATCAGTCAGTCAAAGAATACGATGGGGGCATGACTCAGGACAACCCACCTGCCGGCTGTGGGGTCCACGTCAAGCAACGCGGTGCCGGCGTAACGCCGCGCTCGCCGCCACGGCGGGCCGGTACGTCACATGCCCACCGCGGACTCAGGGAGTCTGGTCAGGGGTCAGCGGGATCCAGGAGGACAATCCGAGCAGCGCGTGACCGAGCACCGTGGCACTGCGGGCTCGAACGATCGACGTAAGCTCACCCGCCAACCGCGGCTTCTTTTGGTCGTGCTCATCGGTTCGCAGCGCATTGACACCGGCGGCTTGGATGTCGGCCAGCCACTGCTTGACGGCTGCGCCCAGCTCGGGACTGGCCCCGACAGTGGGGTCGGCGAGCAGGCGGATGAGGGCTTGGCCGTCGCGCTTGTCGAAGGTGACCGTGAGCGCGTGGGCCAGGTAGTCGCTGGCGGAGGGCTGGTCGTCGAGGAACTTCGCCAGGGACCGAACATGTCGAGGGCGCATGGTCTCGATCGCCGCGAGTCCGAGGTCCTGTTTGGTGTCGAAGTGGTGGTACAGGCTGCCTTTGCCGAGTCCCGCACGGTCCAGAACCATCCTCGGGCTGGTGGCGGTGTAGCCCCGCTCGGACATCAGGTGGCTCATCGCGGCGATGAGCCTGTCCCTGCTGTCATACGGTCGGCGTCCCATCTTCTCCACGCTAGCCGTCATCGGCGCGGTTCTGTACCTACTGGTATGACACGATCTTCGGCCTGCCAGCGCTGGCATCTTGCATCGGCGCAGGTTGTTTTATCTCCATTCTGGACCGTTGTGCTGGGAACGGGCGCGCACCTATCGTTCATGAAGTACCACCGCGCCACCGAGACCGGACGCCGCTTGAGCGCCGAACCGGTCGTGAAGGCTGAGCCGGACATGCGGCGGCTTGTCGGGCTGGTGCTGCACCTGGCCGACAGCCTCCACGCCGAGGAGGTGGCCGAGGCGCACCGCGCGCCGGACGCGGACACCGGAGAGGCTCAGGCACCTCGGGATGTCCAAGCGGCGCGAGACGATGGAGATGCTGCCGCTCCATCCGCCGGGCAGGGACAGCAGGCGGCGGCGAACACGAGGAGGCGACCACGATGACGATCACAGAACCCACCGGACCTGGACCAGTGGCCGCGACCACGGCGGTCGAGGACGAGGCGCCGTCGGTGACGGCGGTGACCTATCAGCGTGTCTCGACCAAGGAGCAGGCCTCCAAGGGCGGGCGCGATGAGGGGTTCTCCATCCCGGCTCAGCGTGAAGCCAACGGCCGTAAGGCCGAGGCGTTGGGTGCGCGGATCGTGGCGGAGTTCGTCGACGCGGGCGAGTCCGCACGCTCGGCCGACCGGCCGGACTTGCAGCGGATGCTGGACTACATCGCCTCCCATCAGGTCACCTACTGCATCGTGCACAAGGTCGACCGCCTGGCCCGCAACAGACTCGACGATGTCGAGATTCACCGCCGCCTCGTCGAAGCCGGCGTCCGACTCGTCTCAGCCACAGAAAACATCGACGAGACTCCCTCCGGCATGCTGTTGCACGGGATCATGTCGAGCATTGCGGAGTTCTACTCCAAGAATCTCGCTTCTGAGGTCACCAAAGGGCTGACGCAGAAGGTCGCCGCAGGTGGCACACCCATGCGCGCTCCCATCGGCTATCTGAACGTCCGCAAGCACGACGAGCAGGGCCGCGAGTACCGCACCGTCGAGATCGACCCCGAGCGGGCGCATCTGATCCGATGGTCCTTCACCGCCTACGCCACCGGCGACTACTCCGTCACCGACCTCCTCGCAGAAGTCACCGCACGGGGCCTGACCACCGTGGCGACGCCGAAGCGACCCTCCGGGCCGGTAGGGCGCTCGACGTTCTTCAAGCTGCTGCGGAACCCCTACTACGTCGGCCAGGTCCGCTACAAGGGCGCCGTCCACCCCGGCAACCACAAACCACTCATCGACGTGGAGACCTGGCAGCAGGTCCAGACCCTGCTCGAAGCCCGCGGCACGGCCTCGGAGCGGCGTAGGCGTCACGACCACTACCTCAAGGGCACTTTGTACTGCGGCACCTGCGCATCACGGCTCCAGTTGGACTATGCGAAGAACAAGCAGGGCATCCGCTACGCCTACTACGTCTGCTCAGGACGAGCCACCGGCCGCAAACCCTGCACCCGCAAAGCCGTCCCGGTCGGCGTCGCCGAGAAGCTCGTCGAGGACTGCTACCAAGAGATCTCCATCAGCGAGCAGACCTACACGACTCTGGCCGAGCAAGTCGACGCCGCGTTCGACGAACGCCTCGCCTCCCGCTCCCAGGCCCTGGCTGAGCTGACCGCCAACCGTAAGAGGTTGGAGGCCGAGAGTGACAAGCTGCTGGCTGCGCACTTCGCCGACGCCATCGACCTCGACACACTCAAGCGCCACCAAGACCGCATCCGCATTGGCCTAACCGACATCGACCGGCGCCTCACCACCGAGCACGGCCACCACGAAGGCCCCCGCAAACACCTCGGCACAGCGCTGCGGCTCCTGGTGGACTGCGGGCAGATGTATGCCCGTACCGACGACCACGGCCGGCGCCTCGCGAACCAGACCTTCTACGACCGCATCGACATCAGCGAAGACGAAAGGGCGACGATCCGACTCGCTGAGCCGTTCGCCGCCCTGACACCAGAACCGACGTCAACCGATGTCAGGTGTTCTAGTACGTCGTCTTGGGTGGAGGCGAGGGGACTCGAACCCCTAACCCCCTGCTTGCAAAGCAGGTGCGCTACCAATTGCGCCACGCCCCCGTGTCGGTGCGCCCTGGGCAGGGCGTGCCGGGGTGTTCAGTTGTGAAGAGGGAGGCCCGTCAGGTCACTGACCGGGGGAGGTCACGTCGTCCGTGGCCTCGGCCCAGAGCTCCCGCTCGGCCTGGGTGTCCTGGAGCTTCTTCAGGACGGCAACGCCGGCGGCGACAGCGGCCAACATCAGCAGGCGCTTCATGGTGTCTCCCTCGTCCGACGGCGACGTTGGTGGTGGGCCTAACAGGACTTGAACCTGTGACCTCTTCCTTATCAGGGAAGCGCTCTAACCGACTGAGCTATAGGCCCGTGCGAACCACGTGGGTCACGCGACGCACGAGGTTACCGCACCGTCGTCGGCGTCCCCAAATCCAGGGGGCCACCTCGACCCTCCCCACCCAAGATCTATCCCCGTATGTAGTACTCCTGCTACATTTCGCAGCATGAACGCGAGGGGAACGCCAGTCGTCAGCTGCCGCGGGCTCACCATGGCCTACGGCGAGCACGTCGTGCTCGACCAGGTCGACCTCGACATCCCGCGGGGCCAGGTGGTGGCCCTGCTCGGCCCCAACGGGGCGGGCAAGACCACCACGGTGGAGATCCTCGAGGGCTTCCGTCGCCGCAGCGGCGGCACCGTCGAGGTCCTCGGCGTCGACCCGCAGTCGGCCCCCGAGGACTGGCGGTCCCGGGTCGGGGTCGTGCTGCAGAGCTGGCGCGACCACGCCTACTGGAAGGTCCGCGACCTGCTCGAGGTCATGGGCGGCTACTACGCCCCCTTCTCGACCCCCGAGGTGCCCCGACCCTGGGACACCACCGAGCTTCTCGAGCGCGTCGGGCTGGCCGAGCACGCCGGCAAGCGCATCGACCGGCTCTCCGGAGGCCAGCGCCGCCGGCTCGACGTCGCGATCGGCCTCGTCGGCCGCCCCGAGCTGCTCTTCCTCGACGAACCGACGACCGGCCTCGACCCCGCGGGCCGGCGCGACGTGCACGACCTGCTCGCCGACCTGGCCGACCTCGACACCACGATCCTGCTGACGACCCACGACCTCGCCGAGGCCGAGAAGGTCGCCGACCGGCTGCTCATCCTCGCCGGCGGCTCCCTCGTCGCGGACGGCAGCCCCGACCAGCTCCGGATGGAGCTGTCGCGCTCCAGCGAGGTGCGGCTGCGCGACCTGACCACCGGGCAGGTGACGGTGCACGCCGAGCCCGACCCCACGGCATACCTGACCGACGTGCTGGCCCGCCGCCCCGGCGAGGTCCAGGTGGTGGAGGTGCGAGCGGCCTCGCTCGAGGACGTCTACCTCGAGCTCGTCCGCCGCGCCGAGAGCGGCGAGGACCTCGGCCCGCTGCAGAGCATCCAGGAGGTGGCCCGATGACCGGCCCGACCATTCCCCGGGCGGTGCTGCAGGCCGCCCTGCGGCAGGCGCGCACCACGCTGATCCGCAAGTGGACCTCGCCCTCGGGCATCGGCACCCTCTTCGTGCCCGTCGTGCTGATCGCCGTGCTGCTCTTCCTGCGCGACGTCGACTTCGCCGACGGCGTCGTCGCGGCGGGCGGCTACGTCTTCGCCGGCTTCCTCGGCTTCGGGGTGGTCGCGGCGGCGATCATGGGCGTGGCGGGCGAGCTGCACCAGGAGCGTGAGGACGGCACCCTGCTGCGGGCCAAGGCCGTGCCGCACGGCATGACCGGCCACCTGCTCTCCAAGCTCTTCGTCACCCCCGTCGACGCCCTCGTGCCCGTCGTGCCGGCCGTCGTCGGCGCGATGGTGCTGCTGCCGGAGGACACGCTCCCGTCCACCGTGGGCGGCTGGCTGCTGCTGCTCGTCGTCTTCCTGCTCACCGTGGCCGCGATGATGCCCTGGGGCGCGGTCCTCGGGGCGATCTTCCGCTCCATGGTGGGCCTGGCCTGGTCGATGATCGCGATCTACGCCCTCGCGGTCGTCTCGGGCCTGTTCTTCCCCGCCTCGCTGATGCCGACGTGGGCGCAGTGGCTGGCCCAGGCGACGCCGATGTACTGGATCGGCCGCGCCTTCCGCGCCGTGCTGCTCCCCGCCGATGCCGCGGCCGTCGAGGTGGGAGGGGAGTGGCGTCTCGGCCTCACCCTCGCCGTCCTGCTGGCGTGGACCGTCGTCGGCCTGGTGGTCTCCCCGGTGCTGCTGCGCCGGATGGCCCGCCGTCAGTCCGGCAGCGTCGTGGCCGCGGCCCGTGAGCGCGTCATGCAGCGGGGGTACTGAGCCCCGATGACGCCCCCGCAGCAGGTCTCAGGCGCGGAGACCATCCACAACCGCATCGCCATGCTCCGCGTGGAGCGGGGCATCAGCCGTCGCCAGCTCGCCGAGGCCCTTGGCGTGCACTACCAGACCATCGGCTACCTCGAGCGCGGCGAGTACAGCCCCTCGCTGCACCTGGCGCTGCGCATCGCCGCCTACTTCGAGGTGCCCGTCGAGGTGGTCTTCTCCCTGACGGAGTTCCCCCGCCTCGGCAGCTGAGCCGGGCGGGGGAGGCCGGGGTCACTCGTCGGAGAGCGTGACCTGCGCACCGCCGACGAGGGCGGCGCAGATGTTGTAGAGGAAGGCCGTCAGCGTCGCCAGCGCGGTGAGCAGGAAGACGTTGAGCACGCCCAGCACCGCCGCGAGCGAGACCACCCGGCCGAAGCCGAAGTAGTCCATGAGGTCGAACGACGGGCCGCCGGTCTCGCCGCTCGTGACCTGGGTGAAGAAGTCGCTGATCGTCGAGAAGACGTTCATCCCCGACAGCACCGTCCACAGCAGCGCCACCATGACGACACCGGCGATGCCGAGCGCCACGGAGACGAGGAAGCTGATCTTCAGCACCGACCACGGGTCGATCCGCTGGGCCGTCAGCCGCACCCGGCGGGGACCGCCGCGGCGCGGTGCCGGACGGGAACCGCGCGAGGTCGAGCCCGAGGGTCGTGCCGAGGAGGACGGGGCCGCGCTCCGGGAGGAGGAGGCCGCGCGCCCGGCGGTCGCACCCGCCGCGGACCCGGCGGCCAGGCCGCCGCTGGTCGCACCCCGGAGGGCGCGGGCGCGGCGGGAGGCCAGGTCACGGCCCGACGCGGTGCGGGCCATGGCGCCGTCGCGCATCTTGGCCGCGGTGGAGCGGTCGGCCGCGCCCTCGCCGGACGAGCCGCCCGACCCCTCGGGACTCACCCGCGGGTGGGCCTGCGTCTCGTCACCGGGGGTCGGCGACGAACCCGAGGGGGCGCCGGGGGTGGTGCTCATTCATCGTCTCCCGTGGGGGGTTCGGTGGTCTCGTCGGCCGGGACGGGCTCCGCCGACACCTCCGACGGTACGGCATCGGTCCCCTCGGGCGTGGTCTCCCCGCCCTCGGCGTCAGGTGTGCCGTCCGCCTCCGGGGTGTCGGCCCCGATCTCCTCGACCTCCTCCATCGCGCTGCCCTCGGCGTTGCGCGCCACGGCCACGATCGAGTCGTTCTTGGCCGGCGAGGCGAAGATGACGCCGGCGGTGTCGCGCCCGGTGACCCGCACCTGGTCGACGGAGGACCGCACGACGTTGCCGCGCTCCATGACGACGAGGACCTCGTCGCCGCTGTGGACCGTGAGGGCGCCGACGAGCTCGCCGCCCTTGCCGTTGGTCTTGGCCACCTTGATGCCCAGGCCGCCTCGGCCCTGCACGCGGTAGGCCGACACCGGGGTGCGCTTGGCCATGCCGGTCTCGAAGACGACGAAGACGTAGGGGTCGTCGCCCTGGGGGATCACGGACATCGAGAGGAGCTCGTCGCCCGGGCGGAACTTCATACCCGTGACACCGGAGGTGGCCCGGCCCATGGGCCGCAGCGCCTCGTCGGTGGCGGTGAAGCGCACCGACTGGCCGCGGCGGGAGACGAGGAGCACGTCGTCGGAGGCCGATGCCAGCTGCGCACCGACCAGCTCGTCCTCGTCGCGCAGGTTGATCGCGATGAGGCCACCGGAGCGGGGGGAGTCGTAGTCGGCCAGGCGCGACTTCTTGACCAGGCCGCGACGGGTGGCGAGCAGCAGGTAGGGCGCCTGCTGGTAGTCCTTGATCGTCAGGACCTGGGCGATCCGCTCCCCGGGCTGGAAGGCCATGAGGTTGGCGACGTGCTGGCCCTTGCCGGTCGGCCCGCCCTCCGGGAACTCGTAGGCCTTGGCGCGGTAGACGCGGCCGGCGTCGGTGAAGAACAGCATCCACTGGTGGGTGCTGGTGATGAAGAAGTGCTCCACCACGTCGTCGGCGCGCAGCGCAGCGCCACGGCGACCCTTGCCGCCGCGGTTCTGCGGGCGGTACTCGCGCACCGGGGTGCGCTTGACGTAGCCGCCGCGGGTGATGGTGACGACCACGTCCTCCTCGGGGATGAGGTCCTCCATCGACACGTCGCCCTCGTCGGGCACGATCTGGGTGCGGCGGTCGTCGCCGTAGCGCTCGACGATGGTCCCCAGCTCGTCGCTGATGATCTGCCGCTGCCGCTCGGGACGGGCCAGGATGTCCTGGTAGTCCTCGATGAGGGCCTGCAGCTCGTCGTGCTGCTCGATGATGCGCTGACGCTCGAGCGCGGCCAGGCGGCGCAGCTGCATGTCGAGGATCGCGCGCGCCTGGATGTCGTCGATGCCGAGCAGCTCGATCAGGCCCTCGCGGGCGTCGTCGGCCGAGGGGCTGCGACGGATGAGCGCGATGACCTCGTCGAGCATGTCGAGGGCCTTGAGCAGACCGCGCAGCACGTGGATGCGCTTCTCGGCCTCGTCGAGGCGGAACTGCGTCCGGCGGACGATGACCTCGACCTGGTGGTCGACCCAGTGGCGCACGAAGGCCGAGATCGGCAGGGTGCGCGGCACGCCGTCGACCAGCGCCAGCATGTTGGCGCTGAAGTTGGTCTGCAGCTGGGTGTGCTTGTAGAGGTTGTTGAGGACGACCTTGGCCACGGCGTCGCGCTTGAGCACGATGACCAGGCGCTGACCGGTGCGGCCGGAGGTCTCGTCGCGCAGGTCGGCGATGCCGGCCAGGCGACCCTCGTTGACCAGCTGGGCGATCTTGCGGACCAGGTTGTCCGGGTTGACCATGTAGGGCAGCTCGGTGACGACCAGGCACTGCCGGCCGTGGATCTCCTCGACCTCCACGACCGCGCGCTGCACGATCGAGCCGCGACCGGTGCGGTAGGCCTCCTCGATGCCCCTGTGGCCCATGATCCGGGCGCCGGTCGGGAAGTCCGGGCCGGGGACGAGCTCGAGGGTCTTCTCCAGCAGCTCCTCGCGGGTGGCCTCGGGGTGCTCCAGCAGCCACTGGGCGGCTGAGGCGACCTCGCGCAGGTTGTGCGGCGGGATCTGGGTGGCCATGCCGACCGCGATGCCCGCGGAGCCGTTGACGAGCAGGTTGGGGAAGCGCGACGGCAGCACCGTCGGCTCCTTGGTCTTGCCGTCGTAGTTGTCGGTGAAGTCGACGGTGCCCTCGTCGATGTCCCGCACCATCTCCATGGCCAGCGGGGCCATCCGGCACTCGGTGTACCGCGGGGCGGCAGCGCCCTCGTCGCCCGGCGTGCCGAAGTTGCCCTGGCCGGCGATGAGGGGGTAGCGCAGCGACCAGGGCTGGACCAGGCGCACCATGGCGTCGTAGATCGCCGAGTCACCGTGCGGGTGGTAGTGACCCATGACGTCGCCCACGACGCGCGCGCACTTGTTGAAGCCGCGGTCGGGCCGGTAGCCACCGTCGTACATCGCGTAGACGACGCGGCGGTGCACCGGCTTGAGGCCGTCCCGCACGTCCGGCAGCGCACGCGAGACGATGACGCTCATCGCGTACTCGATGTAGCTGCGCTGCATCTCGGCGTTGAGGTCGACGGCCTCGATGCGGTCGGTCTCGCCGTCGGAGCGGTCCACGGGGGCCGTCCGCGGGTCGGGGTTCTCGTCCACGTCGGTGGCGGTCTCGTCCGTGGGCAGGTCAGGCAGATCGTCGTCAGCCACAGTTCACCTTGGGTCTCGGTCGTGCAGGTATGTCGTCGGTGCCGGTCAGGGCTAAATGTCTAGGAACCGAACGTCCTTGGCGTTGCGCTGGATGAACCCGCGCCGTGACTCGACGTCCTCTCCCATGAGCACGGCGAAGATCTCGTCGGCCGCGGCGGCGTCCTCGAGCGTCACCTGGAGCAGCACCCGGGTCTCGGGGTTCATCGTCGTCTCCCACAGCTCCTGCGGGTTCATCTCGCCCAGACCCTTGTAGCGCTGCACGCCGGAGTCCTTCGGCAGACGCCACCCCTTGGCCAGGCCCTGCTGGATCAGCGCGTCGCGCTCGCGGTCGGAGTAGGCGAACTCGTGGTCGGCGTTGGCCCACTTGAGACGGTAGAGCGGCGGCTGCGCGAGGTAGACGTAGCCGTGCTCGATGAGCGGCCGCATGAAGCGGAAGAGCAGCGTCAGCAGCAGCGTGCGGATGTGCATGCCGTCGACGTCGGCGTCCGCCATGAGGACGATCTTGTGGTAGCGGGCCTTGGTGATGTCGAAGTCCTCGCCGATGCCGGTGCCGAAGCCGCTGATGAGCGCCTGCACCTCGAGGTTGGCGAGGACCTTGTCCAGCCGGGCCTTCTCGACGTTGAGGATCTTGCCGCGGATCGGCAGGATCGCCTGGTTGTGGGGGTCGCGGCCGGAGACGGCCGAGCCGCCCGCCGAGTCACCCTCGACGATGAAGACCTCGGATACCGCCGGGTCCTTGGACTGGCAGTCCTTGAGCTTGCCGGGCAGGCCCAGGCTCTCCAGGGGGCCCTTGCGCCGGGTGGCGTCGCGCGCCTTGCGGGCCGCGATCCTGGCGGTGGCGGCGTTGATCGCCTTGCTGACGATCTGCTTGCCCTCGCGCGGGTGCGACTCCAGCCAGGCGCCGAAGCGGTCGGTCATCGCCGCCTGGACGAAGCCCTTGACCTCGGAGTTGCCGAGCTTGGTCTTCGTCTGACCCTCGAACTGCGGCTCGCCGAGCTTGACGGAGATGACGGCCGTCAGGCCCTCGCGGACGTCGTCGCCGGTGAGGTTGTCGTCCTTCTCCTTGAGCAGCTTGTGGGTGCGCGCGAAGTCGTTGACGAGGCGGGTCAGGGAGGCCCGGAAGCCCTCCTCGTGGGTGCCGCCCTCGTAGGTGTTGATCGCGTTGGCGTAGGTGTGGACCGACTCGCTGTAGGCCGCGGTCCACTGCATCGCGACCTCGAGGCTGAGCTGGCGCTTGGGGTCCTCGAGCTCGAAGGCGACGACGCCCTCGTGGATCGGCTCGGCCCGCTTGCTGCGGTTGATGTGCTTGACGTAGTCGAGGATGCCGTCGTCGTAGCGGTAGGAGACGGTGCGGGCCTTGTCGGCCACCGCCGCGTCGCTGTCGGTGTCCTCCTCGATGGCCTCCTCGTCCTCGTCCCGCTCGACCGGGCGCTCGTCGGTCAGCGTGATGGTCAGCCCCTTGTTGAGGAAGGCCATCTGCTGCAGGCGGGCGCGCAGGGTCTCGAAGTCGAAGACGACGGTGTCGAAGATGTCCGGGCTCGGCCAGAAGGTGATGGTCGTGCCGGTCTCGTCGGCCGGGATCTCCTCGTCCTCCGAGAGCGGGGCCAGCGGCACGCCGAGCTCGTAGGCCTGGCGGTAGACACGGCCCTTCTGCCGCACCTCGACCTCCATGCGGTCCGAGAGCGCGTTGACGACCGAGGAGCCGACGCCGTGGAGGCCGCCGGAGACCTTGTAGCCGCCACCGCCGAACTTGCCGCCCGCGTGCAGGACGGTGAGGACGACCTCGACCGCGGGCCGCTTCTCCACCGGGTGGATGTCGGTGGGGATGCCTCGGCCGTTGTCCACGACCCGGCAGCCACCGTCGGCGAGCAGCGTGACCTCGACGTGGTCGGCGAAGCCGGCCATCGCCTCGTCGACGGAGTTGTCGACGATCTCGTAGACGAGGTGGTGCAGACCGCGCTCGCCGGTGGAGCCGATGTACATGCCCGGGCGCTTGCGGACGGCCTCGAGGCCCTCCAGGACCTGGATCGCCGAGGCGTCGTAGGCCGGGCTGGTGGCCAGGGACTCGGGATCCCCCTCCGTGGGTGTCGCCTCCGGAAGCTCCGGCATGGCGGGCTCGTTCGGGGTCTCGGGACCGACCTCAGGCACGGTGCTCCTCGGGTTGGGGACCAAACATGGACAACATCCCGATCTTACCCGTTCGGCCCTGGCAAACCCGCATTCCACAGCCCTTCTGGTGCGGTTTTATGCCGATCTGGCCGAAGAATCCGCCCCTGACCCACCCCCCTCACGTCACCGGGGGCCTCAGGCGCGCAGATCGGCGTCCAGCAGGCGGCCCTCCCGCGGGCGGGAGCAGGGCCTTCCCGCATACCGGACGAGCCCGTCCACGGACTCAGCCGTAGGTGTCCCGGGGGCCCCTGCCACCGGAGGAGAGCGGACCCTTGCGCCAGGACGGACCACCCGGTCCCCGCACCACGATCTCGGTGACGACGCCAGGCCCGACCTCCTGCTCGATCCGGCTCAGAACGCTGGAGAGCAGCAGCCGCATCTGGGTGGCCCAGGCCGTGGAGACCGCCCGGACGGTGAGCACCGTCCCCTCGAACGCGACGACCTCGACGTGGGCGGCGACCTGCGGGCCGACGATGTCGGCCCACCGGCCGACCACCGACCCGACCTGCACCTCGGCGTCCCAGCCGCGGCTGGCCACGAGCCGCTCGATCTCCGAGCCCACGGGGAGCGGGTCGCGCTTGTCCATGGTGCTCTTCCCCGTCGAGGGCGGCAGACGCCGGCGCCCGGCCCCTGCGGGGGCGCCCGGTCGCAGGCCACGGGCCCGGGCGCTGCGGCGGGCGCGGGCCAGGGCCTCGCGGGCGGCGAGCAGCGGGTCGGCCTCCCCCTCGGGCAGGTCGGGGCCGGTCCCCTCGGGGACCCCGGTCGCCCGGGCGTCGTCGTCCGCAGCGGGATCGCGCGGCGGCTCAGTCACGACCGGTCACCGACCCGAGGACCACGTCGAGGACCCGACCCTGCCCCTCGAGGAGCCGGTCGGGCACGTCACCGGGCACGGCGGCCGTGACCAGCACCTGCTCGGCGTCCGCCACCAGGTCCGCCAGCCGCTCGCGCCGGCCCACGTCGAGCTCGGCGAAGACGTCGTCGAGCACCAGCACGGGATCGGTCCCGAGGTCGTGCCGCAGCAGCGCGAACCCCGCGAGCCGCAGCGCCAGCGCCAGGCTCCACGACTCCCCGTGCGAGGCGTAGCCCTTCGCCGGGAGCTCCCCGAGCTGCAGCAGGACGTCGTCGCGGTGCGGCCCGACCAGGGTCACCCCGCGCTCCTGCTCCTGGCTGCGCACCTGCTCCAGGGACGCCAGCAGCGCGGCCACCACCTCCTCCTGCTCCGGCACCTCGCCGCGCGCGACGGCCTCGGCGACCGGGGTGCCCTCCGCGAGGGAGGAACGATAAGTGGCCCCGGCGTGGGTGTCGCTGTCGCTGATGGTGGCGTAGGCCAAGGACAGGTAGGGCCGCAGGTCGCGCAGCAGCCGCAGCCGGGCGTAGACCAGGGCCCCACCGATCTGGGCCAGGTGGGTGTCGAAGACCGTGAGCGTGGACAGCGCCGAGGCCCGCGCGTCCTCGAGGCTCTCCCCGGGGGCGAGCCGGGGGCCGGCACCGCGTCCCCGGCCCGGGCGGGGCTCCCGCCACAGCGGCGCCGCGGACCGGAGCAGCGCGTTGCGCTGCTTCAGCGCCCGCTCGTAGTCGGCCCTCACGCCCGCCCACCGCGGCTGACGCGCGACCAGGAGGTCGTCCAGGAGGCGCCGTCGCTCGGAGGGGTCGCCCTTGACGAGGGCGAGGTCCTCCGGGGCGAAGAGCACGGTGCGCAGCGTCCCGAGGACGTCCCGCTGCCGGGTCACCGGCGAGCGGTTGAGCCGGGCCTTGTTGGCGCGTCCCGGCACGATCTCCAGCTCGACCAGCGTCTCGCGGCCGTCGCGCACCACCGTGGCGCGGATGACCGCGGTCTCGGCCCCGGCCCGGACCAGCGGGCCGTCCTGCGCCACGCGGTGCGAGCCCAGGGTGGCGACGTAGCCCGCCGCCTCGACCAGGTTGGTCTTGCCCTGGCCGTTGCGGCCGAGCAGCACGGTGACGCCGGGGGCGAGCGAGACGTCGGCCGTGGCGTAGCTGCGGAAGTCCGTGAGGGACAGGTGACTCAGGTGCACGGGGGCGTTCGGGGTCCTCCCGGCTCAGCGGTCGGTGTCGCCGCTGCCCGAGGTCGGGCCGGAGCCGCCACCCGTGGAGCCGGATCCGGACGAGGGACCCGCGTCGTCGGCGGAGCCGCCCGAGCCCTCGCCCTCCGCGCCGACGCGCGCCTCACCGGCGTCGTCCTGCTTGGGCTCGGCGGCGTGGTGCACCTCGACCTGGCCCTCGCCGAGCTCGTCCTCGAGCATCTTGACGGCGTGGCCGCCGAACTGGCCGCGGAGCGCGGCCACCATCTGCATCGCCGGGGAGTTCTCCTGGCGGGAGGCGAACCGCGCGAAGAGCGCAGCGGCGAGCACGGGCATGGGCACCGCCATCTCGATGCCCTCCTCCAGCGTCCAGCGTCCCTCGCCGGAGTCGGTGGTGTACTCGCTGATCCCCTCGAGACCGGGGGTCTCGTCGAGCGCCTTGACGGCGAGGTCGAGCAGCCAGGAGCGCACGACCGTCCCACGGCTCCACGCCTGGAAGCAGCCCTGGACGTCCTTGACGATGTCCTTGGCGGCGAGGAGCTCGTAGCCCTCGGCGTAGGCGTGCATGAGGCCGTACTCGATGCCGTTGTGGACCATCTTGGCGTAGTGGCCGGCGCCCACGTCGCCGGCGTGGACGAAACCCTCCTCGCGGGGGCCCTCGGGGCGCAGCGCGTCGAAGATCGGCATCGCCATCTCGACGTGCTCGGCCCGACCGCCGCACATCAGGCCGTAGCCGTTCTCCAGGCCCCAGATGCCGCCGGAGACACCGCAGTCGAGGTAGCCGATGCCCTTGGCGGACAGGATGGCGTCGAGCTCGGCGTCCTCGGTGAACTTGCTGTTGCCGCCCTCGATGACCAGGTCACCCTCCTCGAGCAGCTCGCCGAGCTCCTCGACGGTGCGGCGGGTGGGCTCGCCGTGGGGCACCATCACCCAGACGATGCGCGGCGCGTCGAGGGCCTCGACGAGCTCGGGGAGCGAGCCCACGTCGCGCAGGCTCTCGTCGAGGTCGAATCCCACGACCTCGTGCCCCGCGCGGGCGAGGCGCTGCCGCATGTTGCCGCCCATCTTGCCCAGGCCGATCATGCCGATCTTCATCGCGTCTCCTCGTCTCGGTGGGGCGGCGGCTCGCCGGCGGTCAGCCGGCGAAGCGCACGGGCATCAGGACGTAACGGTAGGACTCGTCGGACTCGCCGTCGATCTCAGCCTGACCGGACAGCACCGCCGGGCGGGAGGGCTGGGTGAACGCCAGGCGGGCGTAGGGGGCGTTGAGGACGCCCAGCCCGTCGAGGAGGAACTGCGGGTTGAAGGCGATCTCGATCTCGGGACCGGTCAGGGAGGCCTCGACGGCCTCGCTGCCCTGGGCGTCGTCGCCGGTGCCGGCCTCGATGGCCAGCTGGCCGTCGGTGAAGCGCAGGCGGACCGGGGTGTTGCGCTCGGCCACGAGGGCGACGCGGCGCACGGCCTCGATGAGGGCCTGGGTGTCGACGACCGCGACGGTGTCGACCGAGGTCGGGAAGATCGAGGTGACCTTGGGGTACTCGCCGTCGAGCAGGCGCGTGGTGGTGCGGCGCTGACCGGCCTCGAAGCCGACAAGGCCGTCCGAGCGCGAGGCGTCGCCGAAGGCGACGTTGACCGAACCGGCGGCGCCCAGCGCCTTGGCCGTCTCCGACAGCGTGCGCGCCGGGATGAGGCTCACGTGGCCCGCGTCGGGGGAGGCGGGGCTCCAGGTGAACTCGCGCAGCGCGAGCCGGTAGCGGTCGGTCGCCAGCATGGTGACCTTCTCGCCGTCGATCTCGACCCGGACTCCGGTGAGGATCGGCAGGGTGTCGCCGCGGTCGGCCGCGATCGAGACCTGGTGCACGGCCTGGGTGAAGACGTCGCCGGCCATGCTGCCGCTGGGCTCGGCCTGCGTCGGCAGCTGCGGGTAGTCCGAGACGGGCATCTGGATGAGCGCGAATCGGCTCGAGCCGCAGGTGAGCTGCACCTTGGCGCCGTCGGTGGCGACCTCGACCGGCTTGGCCGGCAGGTTGCGGGCGATGTCGGCGAGGAGCCGGCCCAGGACCAGGACCTGGCCACCCTCGGTGACGTCGGCCTCCACGGTGACGGTCGCGGAGACCTCGTAGTCGTAGGCGGAGAGCGTCAGGGTGCCCTCGGGGTCCGCGGTGAGCAGGACGCCGGCGAGCACGGGGACGGGGGGACGGTTGCTGAGCCCACGGACCACCCAGGCCACGGCCTCGGACAGGACATCGCGCTCGACACGGAACTTCACGGCACAGTGCCTTTCGGCTCAACTCGGACGACAACGGGACGCGAGCTCGCCGGGGGCGGCACGCGGGGGAGTGCAGCATGTCATGAGACTTGCCGCCAGGTCCATCGGCGGTCGGCTCCCCCGGCAGGATCGCGCACGACCACTCTGCCACGGCCCGCACCCGCAGCGGTCGCCCGTCCCCAGGGACGCGGGGCGAACTTCTCTCCTGGTGGGAACTCGTCATCGTCATCGGGCCTGTGGATGCTGTGGACGACGTGCTCGCGGCGGCTCGTCCTCGCAGGTCGGAGGGCATGACCAGGGGTGCTCAGGGGGTGTGCACCACGGGTGGACGTCCCTGCGGACGACGAGCGGGTCGGTGTGGACGCAGGAGCGCCCTCCACAGGAGCGCGCCCGCCACGCACCACCCGTCCCCAGGGCGCGGGGGGTGTCGTCCGCAGCCCGTCCACAGGCCGTCCACACCCTCCGGGGACGGCCTGAAGCCTCGAAGAACCGTGCCGCGACGGGCAGGACGGGTCATCGGAACAACCCACAGGTTCGTCCACAGCCTGTGGACAACGTGGGTATGACGGAGGACGGGCCTTCGGCTAGCGGGCGGAGGCCTTGCGGATGATGCCGGTGAGCTCGGTGATCTGGTCGTACAGCGCGCGCCGCTCGCCGATGAGCTGGCGGATCTTGCGCTCGGCGTGCATCACCGTCGTGTGGTCGCGGCCGCCGAACTCCTGCCCGATCTTGGGCAGCGAGAGGTCGGTGAGCTCCCGGCACAGGTACATCGCGATCTGCCGGGCGTTGACGAGCGTTCGCGAGCGGGAGGTGCCGCACAGCTCGTCCATGCTGATGGAGAAGTAGTCGGCGACCTCGGCCATGATCGTCGTCACGGTGATCGCGGCCGACTCGCTGCTCGGGATGATGTCCTTGAGCACGTGCGAGGCCAGGGCGGCGTCGGGGGGCGTGCTCGACAGCGACGCGAAGGCCGTGACACGGATCAGCGCGCCCTCCAGCTCGCGGATGTTGGTGCTGATCTTGCTGCCGATGAGCTCGAGCACCTCGTCGGGCAGCTGCATGCCTTCCTGCGCCGCCTTCTTCTTGAGGATGGCGATGCGAGTCTCGAGGTCGGGCGGCTGCACGTCGGTGAGCAGGCCCCACTCGAAGCGGCTGCGCATGCGCTCGGCGAAGCCGGAGAGCCGCTTGGGCGGCTGGTCGGAGGTGATCACCACCTGCTTCTCGCTGTTGTGCAGCGTGTTGAAGGTGTGGAAGAACTCCTCGACCGTCTGCTCCTTGCCCTGGAGGAACTGGATGTCGTCCACGAGCAGGAAGTCGACGTTGCGGTAACGGCGCTGGAAGGCACCGGCCTTGTCGTCGCGGATGCTGTTGATGAAGTCGTTGGTGAACTCCTCGGAGTTCACGTAGCGGACCCGGACGCCCGGGTAGAGGCTGCGCGCGTAGTGCCCGATCGCGTGGAGCAGGTGGGTCTTGCCCAGTCCCGACTCCCCGTAGATGAAGAGCGGGTTGTAGGCGCGTGCCGGGGACTCGGCGACCGCGAGCGAGGCGGCGTGCGCGAAGCGGTTGGACGAGCCGGACACGAACGTGTCGAAGGTGTACTTCGGGTTCAGTCGGGCGTCCTCGGCGCCGGCCGTCTGGGCCGCACCCCCCGAGGCGCGCTGCACGTCGGGGGACGACCCGTTGGGACGGTATGCCGTGCGGCCGGAGGCCGCGGGCGGCTCCTCCGGAGGCGCGGCCGGCGCGGCGGGGGCCTCGTCGCTCTCGTCCTCGACCTGCTTGCGCAGGTCCTCGTCGACCGTGATCGCCAGGCGCACGTCGTGACCCAGCTCGGAGGCGAGCGCCTCGACGATCGGCTGCCGCAGCGTGGTCTCGAGCGTGTCCTTGGTGTGCTGGTAGGGCACGGCCAGGAGCGCGGTGCTGTCGAGCAGCCCGACGAGCTGGGTGAGGCGGAGGAAGGCGCGGTCGCGGGCGGTGACCCCCCGGGACTCGATCGTGGCGACGACGCGGTTCCACACGGCGGCGGAGTCGACGGGGGACTGCGCGCTCACGAACTGCTCATCCCCCTCGTCATAGGCCGGCACATACATTGTCCACAGAATTGTCCACAGGGTGTGGACGAACCGGTGGAAAGGGCGGTGAAGCCGCGACGCTAACAGCCCGGGTCAGCGTCCGGCAAGTGTCCCTCCCGGATTCGGGACGACATTCTTGCACCCGTTCGGCGTGTCTCCGGCACGTGGGTTCGCAGACCGTGGATGATGGCGGGTTCGCCTCGTGACACCCCTGACGAGCTGCGTCCCCCGGCGCTGGTTTGACCCTGGGGCCGGCGCTCCCGTACCGTGGGACGAGGCCGTTTCGGCCGCTTTCGCCTGCCCATGGGTGCGCCGGACCGGGGATCGACACCAGATGTCGCCCGGTTCCCGTCGGCGTGTGGGCTTTCGTCGGCGGCCGAAGTCGCACCGGTCGTCGCTGCCGCAGTCCTGCGCAACGACGACCGTCCATGAACCACGGACCGTTCCCCTCGGTCCCCGTCACCGGAGCACCAACGATGAGCAAGCGTACGTTCCAGCCGAACAACCGCCGCCGCGCCAAGAAGCACGGCTTCCGCCTGCGGATGCGCACCCGTGCGGGCCGCGCCATCCTGGCCGCCCGCCGTCGCAAGGGCCGCTCCTCCATCTCCGCCTGAGCCGCGGCCGCCCCCGGCAGCCGCAGATGCTCCCGCGACGGCACCGCCTGACGCGTCCCCAGGACTACCGCGCCGTGCTGCGCGGAGGTCCCGGTCGGGCGCGCAGGGCCCGGGCGGGCACCGACCTGCTCGTGGTGCACCTGGCACGCCCCGAGGGCTCCGGCTCCTCGGGCGGTCCTGCGGGGGCGAGCCCGGACCCACCACCCACGCGTTCGCCGCGCGTGGGTTTTGTGGTGTCCAAGGCCGTGGGGGGATCGGTGGTCCGGCACCGCGTCGTGCGTCGGCTCCGCGCCCAGGTCGCCGCGCGTCTGGACCGGCTCCCCGAGGGGTCCGACCTCGTGGTGCGCGCCCTGCCACCCTCGGCCACCGCGAGCTCCTCGCAGCTGGGCGAGGCGCTCGACGCCGCGCTCGCGCAGGTGATGCGGTCCGGCCGGAGGACGCGGTGACCGCCGTGGCCCCCACCGACGAGCTGCGCGACGTGCACCGCGGCGGGGTCGCGGAGGGCGAGCCCCGCAGCCGTGCGGCGCTGCCGCTGGTGCTGCTCGTCCGCCTCTACCAACGCACGATCTCGCCGCTGCTCGGGCCGGTGTGCCGCTACTACCCGTCCTGCTCGGCCTACTCCGTGACGGCCCTCGAGCGGTTCGGCCCGGTGCGCGGCACCTGGCTGACGCTGCTGCGGCTGCTCCGGTGCAACCCCTTCGCGCGCGGGGGCGTGGACCACGTCCCGCCGCGCCGACGCCCCGAGGGCGTCCCCTGCACCCACGACCACGTCGGGACCGGCGCCCCAGGGCGCCCCGACCCCGCTTCCCGGTGAGCCCCGCTCGCCGCCGACCCTGAGGACTCCATGGGTTTCTTCGACACCATCCTCTTCCCGTTCATCTGGTTCGACTCCGCCATCCTGGTCGGTTTCGAGTGGCTGCTGACCCGGCTGGGCCTGCCGGACACGAGCGGGTGGACCTGGGTGCTGGCCATCGTCGGCCTCGTCATCACGCTGCGTGCGCTGCTGACGCCGCTGATGATCCGGCAGATCAAGAGCCAGCGCCGGCTGCAGATGGTCCAGCCCGAGCTGGCCAAGATCCAGGCCCGCTACAAGGGCAAGAAGGACCAGGCCTCGCAGAAGGCGTTCCAGGAGGAGACCTTCGCGCTCTACCGCGAGGCGGGGGCCAACCCCTTCAGCGCCTGCCTGCCGATCCTCATCCAGATGCCGTTCTTCTTCGCGCTGTTCCGGCTGCTCAACAGCGCCGAGGCGGTCTCCGACGGCCGGGCCGACCCGCTGGGCCTGTTCTCCTTCGAGCTCGCCACCAAGATGGCCAACTCCGAGATCCTCGGCGCGGGGCTGACCTCGACCTTCCTGCACGACCAGGACACCTCCGCCAAGATCCTCTCGGCGGTCCTCATCGTCGTGATGTCGGCGACGCAGTTCATCACCAGCCACCAGCTGATGCGCCAGAACATGTCGCCCGAGGCGCTCAACAGCCCGATGGCCAAGCAGCAGCAGATGCTGATCTACATCCTGCCGATCGTCTTCGCCGTCACAGGTGTGAACTTCCCGGTCGCGCTGCTCATCTACTGGACGGTCAGCAACCTGTGGACGATGGGCCAGCAGTTCTTCGTCATCCGCAACATGCCGGCGCCCGGCTCGCCCGCGGAGAAGAAGTACCGCGAGCGGATGGCCCGCAAGGGTCGTGACGCCTCGGGCATCCAGCTCAAGAACCCCAACCTGCTCAAGGAGCGCGAGGCGGCGTCGGCGGAGACGCAGCAGCGCACCGGCCAGCGCACGCAGCCCAAGAGCAAGAAGCGCTCCAAGAAGCGCTGACCCGACCTCGCCCGGTCCTGCCGGGCGCCCACCTCAGCCCGCCGGCGACGCCGGCCATCCGGAGGAGAGACACCACATGAGCACGTCCCCCGAGACCACGACCACCGACGACGCCGTCGCCCCGGTCGGGACCGAGACCGCCGCGGCGGAGCCGACCACCGAGGCCACCGCGCCGGCCACCGACGGTGCCGGGAGCGCGGAGGCCGCGGAGAAGGAGGCCGCTGACGACGCCGGTGACCGGCCCGTCCGCTCCTCCCGCAACCGGACCGAGGAGCTGGTGCGCGAGGGAGAGGTCGCGGCCGACTTCCTGGAGGGTCTCCTCGACATCGCCGATCTCGCCGGAGACCTCGAGGTCGACATCGAGGGCGACCGCGCGGCGGTGGCGATCGTGGACTCCGAGGACGGGCCGGCCCCCCGTCGCCTGGTCGGGCCCGGAGGTTCGGTGCTGGACGCCCTCCAGGAGCTCACCCGTCTCGCCGTGCAGGCGGAGACGGGTGAGCGCAGCCGGCTGATGCTCGACGTCGCGGGCTACCGCGCCGACCGTCGGTCCGCGTTGGTCAAGACCGCGCGCCGCGCGATCGAGGAGGTCAAGGAGTCCGGTGAGTCCCGTGAGCTGGAGCCCATGACGGCCTTCGAGCGCAAGGTCGTCCACGACGAGGTCCTCGCCGCCGGTCTGACCTCGGAGTCCGAGGGCGTCGAGCCCTCGCGCTACGTCGTCATCCACCCCGCCTCCTGATCTCCGTCAGCACCACGATGACGGACCAGGCCGGCCTCGAGCCGGCGGCTCCTCCGCCGCCGGCCGAGGCCGCCGACGTCTTCGGACCCCAGCTCGAGCTGGCGGCGCGCTATGCCGAGCTGCTCGCGACGACGGGGATCTCCCACGGGCTCGTGGGTCCACGCGAGGCGCCCCGGCTGTGGGAGCGCCACCTGGTCAACTGCGCGGTCATGGAGTCGCTCCTGCCCGAGGGCGAGACCATCATCGACATCGGGTCGGGAGCGGGGCTCCCCGGTCTGGTGCTCGCGATCGTGCGTCCCGACCTCACGCTGCACCTCGTCGAGCCGCTGCTGCGGCGGACGACGTGGCTGGAGAACGCGATCGCCACCTTGGGGCTGCCCAACGTCAGCGTGCACCGAGGACGTGCGGAGGAGACCGAGCTGACAGCGCCCGTCGTCACGGCCCGTGCGGTCGCCTCGCTCGACAAGCTGGTGCGGTGGTCCTTCCCGCTCCTGTCGCCCGGTGGGCGGCTGCTCGCGCTCAAGGGCGAGTCGGCATCGCGCGAGCTGGACGAGGCGGCCCCCCTGCTCGACGGGCTGGGCGTCGAGATCGCCCACCTGCACGTCGTCGGTGAAGGCAGGGTCAGCGATCCCGTGAGGGTCGTCGAGATCGTCCGGCCCGAGACGTTGCGGGAGCCCGCCCGGAGTCCGTCCCCGACGTCGCGGCGCGGGCGGAAGACGCGGTCGAAGAGCGCGCGTCGCTCACGCGGCTCGGTCTGACCACGAGTTCCCGGGGGGCCGACACGACCGGGGGCGGCTTGGGAACTGCCACCTCGATCGGCGATGATGGAGTCCTCATGACTACCACTCACCACGGCGCCCTCGGCTGGCCGGGAACGCGCCCCACCTCGTCCTTCGATGCCCCCTCCGGTGCGGCGCGCACGGGCCTGGGGTGGCCGGGCTCCGCCTCGCTGGACACGCTCGTCGGTGGTGACGTTTCCCGTGAAACATCGACGGAAGAGGGTCACGTGGCGGACATCGCCCACTCGGACGGCGCCGCGGAGGACGAGAACACCTCCGAAGGTGATCATCGACCAGCAGGCGGACAGCCTGCGGCGCCCGAGCGAGGTGCAGCCCTCCAGTCGTCGGGCGGTGCTGACGTTTCCCGTGAAACGGAGGTTTCCCGTGAAACGTCCACCGGGATCGCACAGCCAGATCCGACCGCGCGGACGCACGGCTGGACCGGCACGCGCATCCTCACGGTCGCCAACCAGAAGGGCGGCGTCGGCAAGACGACCTCGACGGTCAACATCGCGGCGGCGATGGCGGAAGCGGGCCTGCGCGTCCTGGTGGTCGACATGGACCCGCAGGGCAATGCGAGCACGGCCCTGAGCATCCCGCACCAGAGCGGCACGACCGGGATCTACGACGTCCTGATCGACGGCGTCCCGCTCGAGGAGGTCGTGCGCGAGAGTCCGCACGTCCCCGGTCTGCTCGGTGCCCCTGCCACCATCGACCTGGCCGGCGCGGAGATCGAGCTCGTCCCCCTGGTGGCGCGCGAGCACCGCCTCCGACGTGCGCTGGACGTCTACCTCTCCAGCCGCGCCGAGGGTGACGAGATCGACCTGGTGCTCATCGACTGCCCACCGAGCCTCGGGCTCCTCACGGTCAACGCCTTCGTCGCGGCACGCGAGGTGCTCATCCCGATCCAGTGCGAGTACTACGCGCTCGAGGGTCTGAGCCAGCTGCTCAAGAACGTCGAGCTCATCCAGCAGCACCTCAACGCCGAGCTCGAGGTCAGCACCATCCTGCTGACCATGTACGACGCACGCACGCGACTCTCCGCCGACGTGGCCGCCCAGGTGCGAGAGTACTTCGGCCCCCGTGTGCTGCGCGCCGCCATCCCGCGCTCGGTCCGCATCAGCGAGGCTCCGAGCCACGGCGAGACCGTCATCACCTACGACCCGACCAGCACGGGTGCCCTGTCCTACGTCGAAGCTGCTGCCGAGATGCGTCAGCTCCAGGAGGTTTCAGCATGAGTGACCGTCGCCGAGGACTGGGCAAGGGCCTGGGTGCCCTCATCCCGTCGGCACCCGCAGGCGACCGGCCCGCCGACGTCTTCTTCCCCCGCGCGGGGGTCGTCACCGGCACCACCGAGCGCGAGGTCGGGCCCGAGGACGGTTTCACGGGAAACATCGACCCCGACGGGGCGTCGGTGGTGTCCGATCCGCCCGTGGCCGCTGAGACCTCCCTCCCCGAGGGGCTGTCGCCGGTCCCCGGAGCCACCTTCGCCGAGGTGCCCGTCTCTGCCATCAGGCCCAACCCCAAGCAGCCTCGCCAGGTCTTCGACGAGGACGACCTCGCCGAGCTCGTGGCCTCCATCTCCGAGCTCGGGGTGCTGCAGCCGGTCGTCGTGCGGCCCGTGCCGGCCGACGAGGTCGAGGCGGGAGAGCCGCCCTACGAGCTCGTCATGGGCGAGCGCCGGCTGCGCGCCTCCAAGGTGGCCGGCAAGGAGACCGTCCCCGCGATCGTGCGCAGCACCGGCGACGAGCACATGCTGCGTGACGCCCTGCTGGAGAACCTGCACCGGGCCCAGCTCAACCCCCTCGAGGAGGCTGCGGCCTACCAGCAGCTGCTCGAGGACTTCGGCTGCACCCACGAAGAGCTCGCCGCGCGCATCGGCCGGTCGCGACCCCAGATCTCCAACACCATCCGGCTGCTCAAGCTGCCGCCGCTGGTCCAGCGACGTGTCGCCTCCGGCGTCCTGACCGCCGGGCACGCCCGCGCCCTCCTCGGCCTGCCCGACGGCGCCGCCATGGAGCGGCTGGCCCAGCGCATCGTCGCCGAGGGTCTCTCCGTGCGTTCCGTGGAGGAGATCGTCCTCCTCGGCGAGGACGGCCCCACCCCGGTGCAGCGCCGCCGTGGCCGGGCCGCTCCCTCCCCGGAGCTGGAGGAGGTCGCCCAGCAGCTCTCCGAGCGCCTCGACACGCGGGTCCAGGTGACCATGGGTCGGCGCAAGGGCAAGATCACCGTCGAGTTCGCAGGTCAGGACGATCTGCAGCGCATCCTGGGAGCCCTCGCCAGCGAGTGACACCGGCGTGGTTCTCCACAGAAACGAGACCGGCCGTCCACAGGGTTGTGGATAACCCGTGTGGACGGCCGGTCTCGGCGTCGGTGATGGTGCGTCAGCTGGTGAACTGCTCCAGCTCCTGGGCCAGCTTCTTCTTCGGGAGCGCCCCGACGAGGGTCTTGACGACCTCCCCGCCCTGGTAGACGTTCATCGTGGGGATGCCCGTGATGCCGTAGGCCTGCGTGATCTGGGGGTTCTCGTCGGTGTTGAGCTTGACGACCTTGAGCTTGTCGCCCCACTCCTCGGAGAGCTCCTCGAGGATGGGCGCGACCATCTTGCAGGGCCCGCACCAGGGGGCCCAGAAGTCGACGAGGACGGGGCCGTCGTGCTGCAGCACGTCCTCGGTGAAGGTGGCGTCGGTGGTCTGGGTGGTGGCCATGGGATGTCCTTCCAGGCGGTCGGGTGTTCGGTACAGAAGGATAGGCGGGAGGTCTGTCAGACGGTCTGGGGAAGCGCCGCCAGGTAGCGCTCGGCGTCGAGCGCGGCCATGCAGCCGCTGCCGGCGGCGGTGATCGCCTGCCGGTAGGTGTGGTCGACGAGGTCGCCGCAGGCGAAGACGCCCTCGAGGTTGGTGGCCGAGCCGCGTCCCCGGGTGAGGACGTAGCCCTCCTCGTCCAGCTCGACCTGGCCCTGCACGAGCTCGTTGCGCGGGTCGTGGCCGATGGCGATGAACAGCCCGGACGCCTCGAGCTCGCGCGTCTCGCCAGTTACGGTGTCCCGCAACGTGATCGAGGTGAGCTTGGGGTCGCCGTGGAGGGCGACGACCTCGGAGTTCCAGGCGAAGCTGATCTTGGGGTCGTTGAGTGCGCGCTCGGCCATGATGCGGCTGGCGCGCAGCTCGTCGCGGCGGTGCACCACGGTCACGGTGCGCCCGAACCGGCTCAGGAAGGTGGCCTCCTCCATCGCGGAGTCGCCCCCGCCGACGACCACGATGTCCTGGTCGCGGAAGAACGCGCCGTCGCAGGTGGCGCACCAGGAGACCCCGTGCCCCGAGAGGCGGTGCTCGTCCGGGATGCCGAGCTCGCGGTAGGCCGAGCCCATGGCCAGGATGACGGCGTGCGCCCGGTGGACGTCGCCGTTGCCGTCGGTCACGACCTTGACCGGGCCGGTGAGGTCGACCTCGACGACGTCGTCGCGCACCAGCTCGGCGCCGAAGCGCTCGGCCTGCTCGCGCATGTTCATCATGAGCTCGGGGCCCATGACGCCGTCCGGGAAGCCGGGGAAGTTCTCGACGTCCGTGGTGTTCATCAGTGCGCCGCCGGCGGTGACGGAGCCCTCGAAGACCAGGGGGGCGAGGTTCGCGCGCGCCGCGTAGACGGCGGCGGTGTAACCCGCGGGGCCGGAGCCGATGATGATGACCTCGCGCACGCCGTCGCCGGCGGGCTGGGGCGTGGGCGTCATGACGTCGGTCTGGCTGGTCATGGGGTCCTTCCTGGACACGATCGGTGGCGGGCACGGTGCCGGCCGGTGCAGCGGACGGCAGGGTGCTGTCCTGTCCAACCGATCCTAGGCGGCGCGTGTTCCCGGTCCTGCGTCAGGCGCGTCGGGTGGGACCCCCGGGACGCCTGGGGTAGTCGTACCGCGGGTTCGTGGACGATGCCCGGGCAGGGAGGCTCGGGACGGGTCCCCGAGCCGCGAGCGGCCTGCGTCAGGGAGCCGGCCAGGTCACGGAGTGCAGAGGCGCGGGTGCCTCTCCCGTGGTGCACGACCACGGGAGGACGACGACCTCGCCGGCGTCGGTCCCGGCCTGCTCGGTGCCCAGGAGGACGACGACCCGGTCGCCCTCGAGCTCCGCCTGCGCGGCCCGCGCGACGGGCCAGGTGCCGGAGAGCCCGGCGTCCTGCCAGCAGGTCCGGGCGGCGGCGACGGTCAGGCCGGCCGTGCCGCCCACGGCGCCGTCGGAGGACGTCTGCTCGTCCGTCACGGCGTCGACGAGGCGGTCGCGGAGGTCGGATGCCGACACGGCGCCCAGCGGGGGCAGGACCAGCACGGACTCGGTGAGGCTGGTGATCTCCCCGCCCTCCGCGTCGCTGTCCTCGGCGGACCCACCACCCATGGCCTCGAGGTCGTCCCCGGACTCCTCGTCGGCCCCGCCGGCGGAGTCGGAGCCTGCGTCGGACCCGTCCTCGGCGGCCGGGCGCGTGGGGACCTGCGCCGCGCTGTCGAACATCGGCCCGCCTGCGGGACCGACCCCGGCCAGCTCCCCGATGGTGACCGTCGCGACCAGCAGGCCTGCGGCGGCGACGCCGAGCATGGCGACGGTGCGGCCCGGACGGCGGCGCGAGCGCTCCGCCGCGAGGTCGATGACCGAGTCGGAGCGGGCGGCGAGACCGCCGGCGGCAGAGCGGGTCCGGTGCTCCTGCTCCACGGCCAGCCGGGCCTCGATCCGCTCCACCAGGTCGGCGGGCATCGGTCCGGGGTCGGGCAGGGCGGAGAGCAGGGCGCGGATGCCGGTGGGGTCGTCCTCGTGCGCCTCGGGCTCGCGCTCGGGGAGCGGACCCGGGGTGGTGCTGGGCGTCACGCGGAGACCTCCTTCGCAAGGGTGCGATCCGACCCGGGGACGAGGTCGGCGTGAGCCGGACCGCGGAGCGGCTCACGTGGGTACGACGAGCAGGAGGCCCCAGGGGTTCCCGAGCGCTCCACGTGGCCTGCACCACAGCCCGGCAGCACGCCGTGGATCATCCGCGGACCCCGTCGGTGCCGTCCTCGCCGAGGCCCAGCAGGCGCGCCATCGCCTCGCGGCCGCGGGAGCAGCGGGACTTGATCGTCCCCTCCGCCACGTCGAGCACCTGGGCGGCCTCGGCGACGCTGAGCCCGTGCATGTCGACGAGCGTCAGCGCGAGCCGCTGACCCTCGGGCAGCTGCTCCAGCGCCGCCCGCACGTCGAGACGCACGTCGACCGAGGTGTGCCGGTCACGGGGCTCCACCGGGTCGTGGTCGGCGATGTCGGAGGTCGGCTTCACCCGTCGGAGCCGGTCCAGGCAGGCGTTGACGGTGATGCGGTGCAGCCAGGTGGTCACCTGGGCGTCGCCGCGGAAGGACCCGGCCCGGCGGAAGGCGTTGAGGAAGGCGTCCTGGACCGCGTCGGAGGCCATCTCCGGGTCGCGGGTGGTGCGCAGCGCCAGGGCCCACATCCGGTCGCGGTGGCGGCGGAAGATCTCCCCGAAGGCCTCCGCGTCGCCCTCCTGGTGCAGCTGCAGCAGGGCATGGTCGTCGAGCTCGGCGAGCTCGCGCGACGGGCCCACGCTCACGCTCACCGGACGGTGATCTCGCGCACGCTGACGACCTCTCCCTCCGGGGAGGACCAGGCCCGGTCGAACCACACGATGAGGTAGCGCCCGGTCGCAGGCTCGCCCGGGGTGGCGGTGAAGGTGCCGCTGGCGGACTCGGAGGACCCGAGCTCGGTCGCCCCGTCCGTGGTGGCCGCGTCGGAGAGGTAGGCCGTGACGCCCATGTCGCCCTCGCCGAGCTGAACCTCGACCGAGCTCACCTGCGCCCCGTCGCCGAGGTCGAGCACGAGGCCCGTGCCGGTCTTCAGGCCGCCCCAGTCGGCGGAGAAGTAGGTGTGGGAGCGCCACTCCGTGGCCGGGTCGCCGTCGACGGCGAGCGGGCTCAGGTCGGAGTTCTCGTCGCCGTCGCCCTGCGGGTCGAAGGAGCTGATGCCCAGGATCGACACCGCTCCGCCCGAGGCCACCGGGGGTGCCGGCTGCGCGGGCTCGGTGGTCTCGGCCGGTGCGGACGGCGCGGGTCCGGCCGTCGTGGGGGCCGGGTCCGAGGTCGCGGTCGCGGTGGCCACCCCGCCGTCGGGCTGGGCGACCTCGGGGTCGTCGCCGCCGCCCAGGCCGCGCAGCGCGCTCCAGCCGAGGACCACGGCCAGGCCGAGCAGGCCGAGCAGGACCAGCATGACGACGGCGGTCTGGGCGCCGGTGCCACGCTCCTCGCGCAGCGTCGGCGGCTCGCCCTCGGTGCTCCGCTCCGGAGCGGGACGGGAGGCCCCGGAGGTGCGGGGGGAGATCCGGTCGCCGGTGCTGCGGACGCCGAGCAGCTCGGCGGTCGAGGGGCGACCGCCGCGGCCGGCGGGCTCCTGCGGACCGGTGAGGTCTCGGCCGCGCCCGAAGAAGCCCTCCCCGGTCTCGTCACCGCCGCGGGGCGGCGCGGGCACGCGGGCGGTGGCGTCGGGGTCGGCGTGCTCGGTGTCGGAAGGATGCGCGGCGGCCGCGGCGGCGCTCGCGCCCGAGGCCGAGGACAGCACGCCGTCCGTGGGGTTGCTCGCGCCCCGGCCCGGTGCGCTCAGCGAGCCCGGGCGCCGCCCGACGACCATCTCCGAGGACCAGGGCGAGAGCTGGCGGGCCAGCTCGCCGGGGGTCTGGGGCAGCGCGCCGCCCTCGGGGCCCAGCACGGCCCGGCACAGCGCGTCGAGGTCGCCGGGGACGCCGCCCACGACCTCGGACGGGGCCAGGTAGGAGCCGTCGGCGGTGCGACGGGCGGGGCGCAGGCCGGGGAGGTCCTCGCCGGGCCAGCGGCCGGTGAGGCCGGTGTAGAGCAGCGAGACGAGGTCCGCGGTGTCGATGAGCGAGGCCTCGGCCGCCGTGACGTCGTCGGCGCCCTCGAGCGCCGCCGCGACGCCCACGCCGGAGATCTTCACGGTGCCGTCGCTGGTGCGCAGCACCGAGTGGGGGTTGAGGTAGAGGTGGTGCAGGCCGCGGCGGCGGGCGGACTCCAGGCCGGCGGCGCTCTCGCCGACGATCCGGCGGGCCTCCTCCGGTGCCAGCGGCTCCTGCGAGACGAGCGAGGCGAGCGACTCGGCCTCGCTCAGGCCCTCCTCGATGATCCAGCAGAGGCCGTCCTCGCTGCCGACGTCGAGCACGCGCACCAGGCGCGGGTCGTCGACAGAGGCCACCCGGCGGGCACCGTCGAGCACCGCCGACGCCGTCGCCTCGAAGCCGCCGGTGGCGGGCAGCACGGTGACCGCGACGAGGCGGCCGAGCGTCACGTCCCGGGCGGACCAGTACTCGAGGGTCCCGCCCTCGCGGCGGGCCAGCAGCTCGTCGAGCGCGTAGCGTTCACCCAGCAGGGTGCCCACCTCGAGCCGATCCATGTCGCCGTCCTTCCTGGTCGCCCCAGGCGGGGCGGTGTCCCACCTTAGTGTGTCCGCTGTCGCGTCCGACCCCTCGCGCGACGCGCGTGCGCCGGAGGACCCGTCCGCGGAGGCCCCCGTCTCCCCCCTCGAGGGTAGGGGGTCGGGCTGCGGCGAGGGCGCAGCGCCGCCGCGACCCTCCCAGGGGATGTCGGACCAGACGGCCAGCGGCAGGGCGCCGCTGTCGTCCGGGTGCCCCGGCGTGGGGCCGGTGGGCAGGTCGGAGACCCCGCGGTAGCCCGGGTCCGGGCCGTCCCCCTCGGAGGCACCGGTGGTGTCCTCGGTCGAGGACTCCTCGCCGGCGGTGCCGGAGGACCTGGCTCCGGCACCGGGGAGGAAGCGCGCCCCACCGGGTATGCGGCGCAGCAGCGGCCCTGCCGCCTCGGCGAGCTCGGCCACACCCAGGCGGTGGGCCACGACGGCGTAGACCGCGAGGTAGACCAGCCCGCAGGACGCGAGCGCGAGGACGGTGCGCAGCCACTGGCCCCCGTCGACCGAGAAGGTGCGGAGGTAGTCGCCCGGCACGAGGAGGTGCATGAGCGCCCAGGTGGGGATCGCGGCGACGACCGCGGCGCCGGCGGCGCGCAGGAAGGTGGTGGCCACGGCGCGCAGCTGCAGCTGCGCGGCCGGCAGCCGCCGTCGCACGGCCCGCAGGCCCAGCACCGCCGCCGTCGTCTGCCCCAGCGCCTGCCCGAGCGCCACCATCATGGCGGCGCGGGTGGGCGAGGTGAACGCCAGCAGCAGGAAGACGATCAGCACGGCGGTGATGGCCAGCTGGAAGCGGAACGGCGTCCGGGCGTCCTCGAAGGAGTAGAACACCCGCGCGCAGAGCAGGTAGACGCCGTAGGAGACCAGGCCGAGCGACAGCGTCAGCAGGATCGGGGCCATGGCCCGGGGGTCGGAGTTGCGCGGGAAGATCACGCGGATGATGTAGGGCGCGAAGACGATCATGGCGACCGCCAGCGGCACCATGGCGGTCCCGAGCAGCCGCAGCCCGCGCGAGGTGTGCTCGGCCATCTCGCCGAGGGCGTCGCGGGCCGCCGCCTTGGACAGCACCGGGTAGATCGCGGTGAGCAGCGAGAGCGCCACCATCGAGTGAGGGAGGATGTAGACGAGGAAGGCGTTGTCGTAGGCCGCCTTGGCGGGCGCGGTGGGGGCCGCGACGGTGACCCACGCCAGCACGTTGTAGACCGCGAGCATGCCCAGCTGGCTGACACCGACGTCCGAGAGCGACCAGCCCGCCATCCGCGAGGCCGAGCCCAGCCCCACGCCGCGGAAGCCCCACCGGAACGCCCACCGGAAGCCGGTGCTGCGCACCACCGGGACCAGCACGACCGCCTGGAGCACGATCCCGAGGGTCGCCGTCCCGGCCAGCAGCCAGATCATCCCCGGGGTCCACGCGTCGAGGGGGATGCCACCGTCGTCGGGGGCCAGGCGCGCCTCGGGATAGCGGCGCATGAAGACGACGATGCCGGCGATCGCGACGACGTTGGCGAGGGCGGGGCTCCACATGAAGGCCGCGAACCGGTGGTGCGCGGAGAGCACCTGGCCGAGCAGGGCGTGGAGGCCGTAGAAGAGGATCTGCGGGATGCACAGGTAGGCGAAGAGGATCGCCAGGCTCAGCTCCGGTCCGCCCCAGGCCCACTTGAGGTTGTAGACCTTGGTGATGAGCGGGGCCGCGGCGACGAAGACCACGGTGCCCACGACGAGGACGGTCAGGGCGAGGGTGAGGAGACGGTCGGTGTAGTCGCGTCCCTCGTCGCCGCGCAGCAGCGCGCGGGTGATCTGCGGCAGCAGCACGACGTTGAGCACGCCGGCCGCCATCAGCACGTAGATGGTGTTGGGCAGGCTGTTGGCGGCCTGCCAGACGTTGGCGGCGGGAGTGGTCACGCCGATCGCCGCGACGAGCAGGGTGACCCGCAGCAGCCCGAGCAGCCGGGAGACGAAGGTGCCCCCGGCCATCACCAGGCTCGACCGTGCCAGCGAGGCCGACGAGGCGGGCGACGAGGGGGGCGGGGACGTGCTCACCGGTTCTCCTCCGGGGTGGGGGTGCTGCTCGGGTCCGGACCACCGGACGCGGCCACGACGGCGGACCGGGGCGCGGTGCGCCGGGCGCGGACCAGCCCGAGGACGAGGACCAGCCCGGCGAGGCTGCCCAGGACCCAGTAGATCCACACACCCGTGGGCTGCACCCGCACGCTCACCCTGGCGTCGTCCCCGAGGGTCGTGCCGTTGGGGGTCGTCAGGCGCGCGTTGACGGTCGTCACGCCGCGGGTGACGGCCTGGGCGGTGAAGGAGACCGTCGCCCGGCTGCGGGGACCGATGGTGACCGGATCGGGCTGCTGGATCACGCGCAGGATGTTGTGGTCGGGGACCAGCTCGACCCGGACGCCCTCGACGGCGACCGGCAGGTCGTTGACCACGGTCACCTGCACGATGCCCTGCTCGGACAGGAAGTTGACGGTGCTCGGGTTGACGTGGACGGCGCGCTGGGCCTGCACGGCCGGCCGCCGGGCGCCCTGCCAGGCCTGCCCCCACGCGTCCTGCGACCCGCGCCAGCGGGCGGACCACAGGTGGGCCAGGAGGGTCTCCCACGAGCGCACGGCCGAGCCGTCCTCGAGGATCTCCGTCAGGCCGGCCAGCGAGCTGCCCAGCCGGGCGAGCCGCCGCTGGGAGGCGGCGTCGAGGGGGCTGGCGCCGGGCTCGACGCGGCCGGTGATGGTGGAGCCGAGCACGCTCGGCTCCGGGGCCACCCCGGTCAGGGCCACGGGCGGGGTCGCCTGGGCGGCGGTGAGGAGGTCCCCGGCCGCGACGGTGCGGATCCAGGGCGCCTCGCCGAGGCCCTCGGAGAGCGCCGTGAGCACGTCGGAGGGCACGTCCGTGGCGCGCGGGGGGACGTAGAGCATGGAGCGGACCGCGTCCGGGTCCTGCTGGTATGCCGTGAGGCTGTCCGCGAGGAGGCGCTGGGTCACCGCTCCCGCACCCGACCGCGCCGAGTCCTCGCGGGCCCCGGCGAGCAGCGAGGAGGCCCGGGTGTCCACGCCCAGGGCGACGATCCCGTCCACGCCCTGCAGGGGGCGCGCGGCCGTGCCGACCACGGCGTTGGACCCGCCGGTGAGCGACTCGCGGGGCACGACGATCCCGGCCAGGCCCTCCGGCGTGGCCGTCCGGGTCGCCCAGTAGCGGTCCAGCCCGATCACCTGGTCGGCCCCCGGGGCCGCGAGGACGGGCCAGGCGACGTCGCTGCGTCCGCGGCGCAGCAGGCGCTCCACCGTGACCGGGGTGTCGGCCATCGGCAGGTCGAGCACGCCGCGGGCCGTGGCCGGGGACTGCCCGTCCTCGAGCAGCGCGGCCACGTCGGGATCCCCGACGGGCGTCCACCACAGCTGGTCCTCGTCGGCGCGGGCGAGCAGACCCCGCAGGGCCACGAGGCCGCTCGTCACGTCCGCGGCGGTCACCGGCTCCTCGGGGTCGTCGGGCCGGGAGCCGAGGTCCTGCCCCTCCTCCAGACCTCCGGGGGAGGCGGTGCTGGTGGCCTCGTCCGGGGCCGCGGTCGCCGTCGCCCCGGCCTCGTCGACGTCCGGTGAGCCGTCCTCCTCGGACCCGTCCTCGCCGCCGGGCGTCCCGTCGGCGTCGTCGGAGGCGGCGTTCCGGTCCGGCCCCGGGTCGCCCCCGTCCTCCTCCTCGCCGGGGGCGGAGGTGACGGCGGGGTCGTCGGAGTCCTCCCGGCCGGTGGGGGACGGCTCGGACGTGGTGCCGGGGGCGTCGGTCCCGTCACCCCCGGTCCCAGGGGCCTCCTCGGGATCCTCCTCGGCGAGGTCGTCGGCGGGGTCGACGGGCACGAGCACCGAGGGGTCCACCAGCCAGGTGACCGACGGCAGGGTGAGGTCCTCCAGCCAGGTGCGCAGGGGCGACCCGGGACCGGTGGCCGCGGCCCAGGCCCGGTGGCGGTCGGTGTCGTCGCGGCTCGTCAGGTCGGGGTCGGCCGGCAGCGTCAGCGGCACGACCCAGGCGGTGTCGAGCGGGGTGGCGACCCGGTCGGTCCGGGCCGCCGTCACGACGGTGCGCAGGCTCACCGGCTCGGGGACGGGCCCGGTCGAGCCGGGCTCGGCCTCGCCGGTCGCGACGATCTCCAGCGCCAGCACGGCCAGGTCGCCGGGCAGGGCGTCCAGACCGGTCTCGGGGACGGTCACGGAGAACGGCACGCTCGCGCCGGGCACGACCACCGGACCGACGTCGTCCTGACCCAGGAACCAGCCGGCGTCGCGCTCGTCGCGGCCCTCCAGCCAGTGCGTGACGTCGGCGCGGTTCACCAGGGGCGACCACGCCGCCCGCACCGTGACGAGGCCCAACCGGTGGCGCTGGTCGCCGTCGTTGACGATGCGGCCGCGGAGCGTCAGCGGCTCGCCCACCCGGGCGACGGCGGGGACGACCTGGTCGAGCACGACGCGCACCCCGGGGGCGTCCTGCTCCTCGTCGTCCTGCTCCTCGGCGACGGACGCCGGTGCCGGCGTCGCCACGGCCGGTGCCGGCAGCCCGGGGAGGACCGAGAGGAGGAGGCCGGCGAGCGCGACGGTCGCTGCCGCGGCGCGGGGACGAACCGCCCACGCGGAGCGGCGGGCTGACCGGTGCACGAGGTGTCAGGCGCTCCGGGTCAGGCGCATCCACGCCTCACGCGCGATGCGACGCTCGTTGGGGAAGGTGAGCTTGCGGTGCACCTCGTCGAGGGGGACCCAGATGGCGTCGATGGCCTCCTGGTCGGGGTCGTTCTCGACGGTGAGGTCACCGCCCGTCGCCTCGAGCAGGTAGTGGTGGACCATCTTGTGGATGCGGTGCGAGGGGGTCGTGAACCAGTACTCGATCGTGCCGAGGGTGATGAGGACCCGGCCCTCGATGCCGGTCTCCTCCGCGACCTCCCGCTCGGCGGTCTGCACGAGGGTCTCGCCCGGCTCGACGTGACCCTTGGGCAGGCACCACTCGATCTTGCCGGAGCGGTTGCGGCGGGCGATGATCGCGATCCGGGCCCGACCGTCCTGGACGTCGATCACGACGCCTCCCGCGGAGGTCTCGCTCACCGACGGCAGCCGTCGCGTGGACGGCTGGGGTCGGGAGGCGGTGGTCATCCCAACACTGTAACGAGTCCAGCCTGGAGTGCCCAGGGATCAGCGACCCCCCAGGCGCGTCCCCTACCCTTGGTGCGATATGTCCACCTCCACCACGGCTGACGGCGAGCTCCTCGTCCGGGCCCTCCGTCACCTCCGTCCGACGCTGCCCCTCCTCTCCGACATCGGGAGGCTGTTCGCCGACGCCGGGCACGAGATCGCCCTGGTGGGCGGGCCGGTCCGCGACGCCTTCCTGGGGCGCACCTCGCCGGACCTCGACTTCACCACCTCCGCACGCCCGGAGGAGATCGAGCAGGTCCTCGCCGGGTGGGCGGACACGACCTGGGACGTGGGTCGCGCCTTCGGCACCATCGGGGCCCGCCGGGGTGAGGTGACGGTGGAGATCACGACCTACCGCGCGGACGCCTACGACCCCGACTCCCGCAAGCCGGTCGTGGCCTTCGGCGACAACCTCGCCGACGACCTCGTGCGCCGTGACTTCACGGTCAACGCCATGGCGCTGCAGCTGCCGGAGCTGACCTTCGTCGACCCCCACGACGGCCTGCGCGACCTCGCCGAGCGGATGCTGCGCACACCGCACACCCCGGAGGTCTCCTTCAGCGACGACCCGCTGCGCATGATGCGGGCGGCGCGCTTCGCCTCGCAGATCGGCCTGCGGCCCGCCCCCGAGGTGCTCGCGGCGATGACGGACATGGCCTCGCGCATCTCGATCGTCTCCGCTGAGCGGGTGCGCGACGAGCTGGTCAAGCTGCTGCTGGGGCCCGACCCGCGGGCCGGCCTCGAGGTCCTCGTCGACACCGGCCTGGCCGACCACGTGCTGCCCGAGCTGCCGGCCCTCCGTCTCGAGGTCGACGAGCACCACCGCCACAAGGACGTCTACGAGCACACCCTCACCGTGCTCGAGCAGGCCATCGCGCTCGAGGACGGGCCGCTCGACCCCGACGAGGAGATCGACGAGGACGCCGCGGCCGACCGCGTGCCGGGTCCCGACCTGGTGCTGCGTCTGGCGGCCCTGCTGCACGACATCGGCAAGCCCGCCACCCGGCGCTTCGAGCCCGGTGGCGGCGTGAGCTTCCACCACCACGAGATCGTGGGCGCCAAGCTCACCCGCGCGCGCCTGCGGGCACTGCGCTTCGACAAGGAGACCGTCCGCGACGTCTCCCGGCTCGTCGAGCTGCACCTGCGCTTCCACGGCTACGGCAGCGGGGAGTGGACCGACTCCGCCGTCCGCCGCTACGTCACGGACGCCGGCCCGCTCCTGGGCCGCCTGCACAAGCTCACCCGTTCCGACAGCACCACGCGCAACCGGCGCAAGGCCGCGCGGCTCGCCGCCAGCTACGACCACCTGGAGGAGCGCATCGCGCGGCTCCGTCAGGAGGAGGAGCTGCGGGCGGTGCGCCCGGAGCTGGACGGCCATCAGATCGGGGAGATCCTGGGGATCTCCCCGGGTCCCGTCCTCGGACGGGCCTACAAGCACCTCCTGGCCGTGCGCCTCGACCAGGGACCGCTCGGGGAGGAGGGGGCCCGCCGCGAGCTCGAGCGCTGGTGGGCGACCCAGCCGGAGTCGGGGCATGGGTAGGCATCGCTCCGCGGGCGCCACCGCCTACACCCCGTCCGACCCCTCCCGCCGTTCCCGCATCCCGTCCGAGTCCCCGCGACGTGCGGCCAAGGCCGCCCTCCGCGAGGAGGCCCGTCGCGAGCGGCGCACGGCCCGCTCCCGGCGCCGCAGAAGTCGCGGCCGCCGGGCCGCCACCCTCTCGCCCGGCCAGCGGCTGCTGGCCCTGCCCTGGACCACCTTCGTGCTGCTGCTCCTCGTCGTCGTCGGCGTGGTGGGCCTGGTGCGCCCCGCGACCTACGAGGCGCGCAGCACCGTGACGGCCGCGACGGCCCCGGCGGCCGCGCAGGCCGCGGTGGCCCTCACGCGCACCGACGTCGTCGGCAACGTCGAGGACGAGGTCGAGCTCGAGCCGCACCTGCGGGGCGACGTGGCCCTGACCGTCGAGCGCCCCGCCGACACCCAGGTCGTCGTCATCGCCTCGGCGCCCGACCCCCGCCTGGCGGCGCTCGCCGCCGACACCGCGGCAGCGCTCGTGGTGGAGGGCGACGGCGACCTCACGCTCTCCGACGCCGCCGTCGTCCCGACCCGGCCCACCGGCATCGGCACCTGGTGGCCCTGGGCCGCCGCCGGCGGCACCGCGCTGCTGCTGGCCCTGGCCGTCGAACGGCGGCGCGACCTGGGGTCCCCCGGACTGCTCCCGGCGGAGGCGGCATGAGCGAGGTCCCCACCACCCCCGCCGGCCACGTGCCGGAGACCCGCGCGTCCCGCTCCGGCGAGGTGCCGCTGACCCGCGCCCGCCTCAAGGCGATGCAGGCGGCCCGGCACGCCCTCAAGGTCCCGCCCGTCCCGCGCGACTTCCGCTCCGACATCGAGGGCATGCGCGCCATCGCCGTCGTCGGCGTCATGCTCTGGCACGCGGGCGTGCCGCTCCTGCCGGGCGGGTTCGTCGGGGTCGACGTCTTCTTCGTGGTCAGCGGCTTCCTCATGACCGCCCTGCTGCTCGAGGAGGCCCGCGCCCGGGGCCGGATCGACCTGGGCCGCTTCTACGCCCGGCGTGCCCGACGGCTGCTGCCGGCCGCGCTCACGGCGCTGCTCGGCACGGCGCTGCTCACGGTCGCGCTGATCCCACGCACCCGGTGGGGCGAGATCGGCGGCGACCTGCTGGCCTCCGCCGGCTACGTCGTCAACTGGCGCCTGTCGCAGCGGTCCGTCGACTACCTCGACCTCGACCGCGCACCCTCGCCGGTCCAGCACTACTGGTCGCTCTCGGTCGAGGAGCAGTTCTACGTGCTCTGGCCGATCCTGCTCCTGCTCGTGCTGCTCCTGGCCCGAGGTCGGGCCAAGGTCTTCGTCGGCTGGTCCTGGGGCATCACCCTGGCCATCCTCGTCGCCTCCCTGGGCCTGTCGTGGTGGTGGACCGGGCACAACGCCGCCCAGGCCTACTTCGTCACCCCCACCCGGGTGCACGAGCTCATGCTCGGCGCCGTCGTCGCCCTCGGTGCGCGCAGCTGGCCGCGGCTGCCCCGGGCGCTCGCGGCCGCCCTGGGCTGGGTCGGTCTGGCCATGATCGTCACGGCGCTCTTCGTCATCGACTCCGCCACACCCTTCCCGGGCACGGCCGCCCTGCTGCCGACCGTCGGCACCGCGCTGGTCATCGTCTCCGGCTTCGCCGCGGGCGGTCTCGGCCCGGACCTGGTCCTGCGGGCGGGCGTGCTGCAGTGGACGGGCCGCATCAGCTACAGCCTCTACCTGTGGCACTGGCCCTTCGTCGCCGCCGCGGCCTCGCTGGCGCACGTCGGCTCGGGCGGACCGCAGCACCTGCCCGTGCACTGGGGGCTGCTGGCCGTCCTGGTCTCGGTGGTCCCCGCATGGCTGTCGTTCCGCTACGTCGAAGAACCGGTCCGCGTCCGCGGGCGCCAGCTCGCGAGCCGGCTGCCGCAGGGCGTCGTCACGCAGCGCACGCTGCGGCTCGGGCTCAACTGCACCCTCGCGGGCGTCCTCGCGGGCATCCTCCTGATGACCGTCGCGCCCGGCACCGGCACCAGCGGCCCGGTCGCCTGGCGCACCCCGGCCGTCGTGGAGGAGCTGCGGGCCCCCGTCGGGGCCGGCACCCTGGCCGCCGGCGGTGCCGGCTCCGACGAGGGGGCCGGGCTGGGCAGCGGGGCCGGGACCGGCACCGCCTCGGGCCACGTCGGGGTCGACAGCGGCTCCTCCCTCGGCTCCGGCGGCCAGCGCCTGCCGCAGCCGCAGATCCCGGACCGGCTCGGCACGCTCGCCATACCCCTGGAGCAGGTGCGTGACGACCTGCCGGTGCTCCAGCCCGAGGGCTGCTTCGTCGGCATCACCGGCTCCCAGGTCGGGGTGTGCGAGGCAGGGGACCCCGACGGCACCGTGACCGTCGCCCTGTCCGGCGACAGCCACGCGGCCATGTGGGTCACGGCGCTCGACAAGATCGGCCGGGACCGGGGCTGGCGGGTCCTGGTCCTCGCCAAGTCGTCCTGCCCGCCGGCGCCCGGGATGGACCTGCCGCGCGAGGGGCAGCCCGACGGCTACGCCCAGTGCCGCGCCTACCAGGAGGACCTCGGTCCCCGGCTCGTGGAGCTCGACCCCGACGTGGTGCTGCTCTCCTCCGCTTCCTACGGCCGGGTGGAGCCCGCCGACCTCGCCTCGGCGATGGCGGAGCGGGTCGACGAGCTGCGGCGTGCGGGCATCGTGCCCGCGATCATCCGCGACGTCCCCCGCCCGCCCTTCGACGTGCCCGAGTGCCTGGTCAGCAACTCCGACCACGTCGCCGAGTGCGCCTTCCCGCGCGCCGACGCGCTCGAGCGCGCCGGCACCGGTCAGGACGAGCTCGTCGCGCTGCGGCCCACGCTGCCGGTCGTCGACCTCAACGACGCCGTGTGCCCGGCCGCCACCTGCTCACCGGTCGTCGGCGGCGTCGTCGTCTGGCGCGACAGCAACCACCTGTCCGCCACCTACGTCGACTCCCTGCGGGACCTCGTCGAGGAGCGCGTCGCGCCCGTCGTGCGGACCGCCCGGCTGCCCGAGCCGGCCCGCTCGCCCCTCCTGGAGGGCGAGCGCCTCGGCCGCTCCTGAGGTCGTGGCGAGGTCGTCCGGCTCCTCGGCGACGAGCCAGAGGATCCAGGCCCACGCGGCCGCCCGCAGCACGACGACGATCGCGTAGGCCTGCGGCGGCAGCCCCCGACCGGGGTCGCTGGCGAAGGCGATGTGCAGCCAGGTCGCGACGAAGTGCACGGTCTCGACGAGCGCCCACAGCAGGTGCTCCCACCAGGGGCGGGACGACAGCGCCAGGAGGACCAGCACCCACAGGCCCGACTGGACCGACAGGGACGGGGCGCTGAGCGCCACGACGGCCGTCATCGCCGCCGCGACCTGGGCCTCGCCCGGCCGGCGACCCGGTCGCCGCACCAGCCAGGCGCCGAGCCCGACCGCCGCGACCCAGCCCGCGACGGCGACGGCCGTCGAGGTGGCCCGCAGCAGGGGCAGGCCCGCCAGGGTGGGCACCATCTGCAGCGCGCCGTAGGAGGGCACCATGCCCCCGCGCCACCAGTGGGTCGCCGCCGTGAGCGACTGCGGCTCGACGAGCAGGAGCGGCACGACGACCGCCAGCGCCCCCAGGAGCGTGCCGACGCAGAGCTGCCCGGCGCGCAGGGCCGTCGCGCGCGGGTCGGCCTCCCCGAGCGCCGCCCGGCGGCGGGCGACGAGGAGCATGGCCAGGAGCACCAAGAGGGGGAAGGGACGGACCAGCGCCGCGAGGCCGAGCAGGACCCCCGCCGGCCAGCTGCGCTCCCGCCGCCAGGCCCACACGGCCAGGAGCGTGAGCGTGACGCCGAGCAGGTCCGTCGAGACGAGGCCGAGCGTGACGACGACGGGGCTGAGCGCCAGGTGCGCGGCCTGCCAGGGCCGCGCGGGCCGCAGGGCGACCACCGCCAGCACGCCGGCGCCCATCAGGAGGACGCAGCACAGGGCCCAGAGCACGAAGACCCACTGCTGGGCCGCGAGGCCCGGCCCCGCGTCGGGCGAGAGCCGGGCGAGCACCCACATCGCCAGCCCGGAGAGCGGTGGCTGGGTCGACGGTGCGCCCCCGGTCCACGGCAGCTGCCGGTCGGCCAGCGCGGAGCTGACGTGCACGACGGGGAGGTCGGAGTAGCAGGCGCGCCAGAACTGGTCGGGGGTGCTCCACCCCTTCATCAGGCAGTGGCCCTTCTGCCAGACGCCGAGCGCCAGGGCGAGGGCACCCAGCAGGATCCCCGCCGCGGCCACGCCGGCGAGCCCGCGTCCCCCGACCACGGCGGCCCGGCCGAGCGGACCGCCGAGGAAGCCGGTGGCCGCCCGGGCGACCGGGTCGGACCACGAGGGGACGTCCCACGGGGCGTCGCGTCGGGTCCGTTCCCTCGGGTCGCTCATGGGAGCCCAGGGTAGGCGGCGTCCACCGTCAGCCGGTGGGCGCCGGCGGTGCGCCACCGCCCTGCCCGGGCTGGCCCTCGTCGGCCGGAGGTCCGGTCTCGCCGGGGTCGGTCTCCGTCGGCTCCGTCGGCTCCGTCGGCTCCGGCGTGGTCGGCTCGGGCGTCGTGGGCTCCGGCTCGGTGGTCTCGGTCTCCGTGGGCTCCTCGGTCTCGGTCTCGGTGGGCTCCTCGGTCTCGATCGGCTCCTGGGTGACCACCTCGGTCTCGACCGGTGCCTCGCTCGTCGCCACGATCTCGCCGACGCCGACACGCTCGGGGAAGGGCACGACCTCCTCGCCCTCCATCGCCCGGCGCATGAACTCGCCCCACACCTCGGCGGGGAAGGTGCCACCGCTGACCTGGTCGAGGCCGGCGACGTCCTGCATCGGCACGGTGCCGTCGCCCTTATACATGACCACCCCCGCCGCCAGCTGCGGGACGAAGCCGTCGAACCACGCGGAGACGTTCTGCTCGCTCGTGCCGGACTTGCCGGCCGAGGGGCGGCCGATGTCACCGGCCCCGGTGCCCGAGCCCTGGGTCATGACGTAGGTCATCGCGTCGGTGACGTCCACGGCCACGTCACGGTCGACCCCGCGGGTGGTCTCGGGCTGCGCCTCGTAGGTGGTCTCGCCGGAGACCGTGCGCACCTCCGCCACGAGGTAGGGCTCGGCCCGCTCGCCCTCGGCCGCCAACGTGGCGTAGGCGTTGGTCATCTCGACGAGCGTCGGGGAGGCGGTGCCCAGCACGTTGGTGAGGTCCGCGCCCAGGCCAGGGGTGTCCTCGGGCAGACCCAGGTCGATCGCGGCCTGCACGGTCTTCTCCGGGCCGATCATCTCGTTGAGGGTGACGTAGATCGTGTTGACCGACTCCGCCAGCGCGACCCGCAGGTCCAGGGTGCCGAAGGAGAGGTCCCGGAAGTTGCGCACGTCGATCTGGTCGCCCTGCCACTGGTAGGTCATCGGCGAGGGGCCGGGGAGCATCGTCAGGGTGTCGATGCCGTCGGCCACGGCGGCCGTGAGCGTGATCGGCTTGAAGAGCGAGCCCGCCTGCACGCGCGCGGCGGTGGCGGCGTTGAGCTGGGTCTGCTGGTAGTCGTCGCCGCCGTACATGGCGGTGATGGCGCCGTCGCCGGGCCGCACGGCGGTGAGTGCGGTGGTGATGTCGTCCGCACCCTCGCCCGTGGGCCGGTAGGCCTCGACGGCGGCCTTGGCGGCGTCCTGGTGCTTCTTGACGATCGTCGTCGTCACGCGCAGGCCGCCGGTGTCGATCGTCGCGTCGTCCAGCCCCAGGAGCTCGCGCAGGTCCGCGCGGACCTCCTGGGCGACGTACCCCTCCACGCCCTGGACCGCGCTCGACGGGGCCGCCTCGGCGACCTCGGGGAACGACAGGCCGTCGCGGACGCCCTGCTCGAGCCAGCCGGACTGGACCATGCCGTCGAGCACGTAGGACCAGCGCTGCTCGGCCCGCTCCTGGTTGCCCTCGGCGTAGTGCGGGTCGAAGAGCGACGGGGCGTTCATCACCGCGGCGAGGAAGGCGCCCTCGCCCTCGCTGAGCTCGGAGACGTCCTTGCGGAAGTAGGCCTCGCTCGCGGTCTGGATGCCGTAGGCGCCGCGGCCGAAGTAGATCGTGTTGAGGTAGTTCTCGAGGATCTGGTCCTTGGTGAGCTCGTTGTCGATCTTCACCGAGATGAGGATCTCCCGGAACTTCCGCGACAGCGTCTGGTCGGCGGTCAGGTAGTAGTTCTTGACGTACTGCTGGGTGATCGTCGAGCCGCTCTGCACGCCCTCGCCGCGCAGCGTGCGCCATACCCCGCGGGCGGTGCCGGTGATCGAGACGCCCTCGTTCTCGTAGAAGGAGCGGTCCTCGGCGGCGAGCACCGCGCGCTGGACGTGCAGGGGCACCTGGTCGAGCGTGACCGACTCGCGGTCGATGCCGCCGGTGAAGCGGGCGAGCTCGGTCTCGCCGTCGGCGTAGTAGAGGATCGAGCTCTGCGCCTCCGCGAAGTCGTTGGGCGCGGGGATCTCGGTGCGCGAGTAGGCGACCGCGAAGGCGGCGACCACCGCGATCACGCCCACCAGCGCCAGGCCCGCCAGCCACAGCAGGACCTTGCGCCACCGGCCCTGCTGCCTGCGGCGACGCGCGGATCGACGGGTCGTGCTGGACGGCTTCGATCGGCTCACCGGGCCATTGTGCCTGCTGGGTGCTGGAAGATCCGTGGGAAACAGGGGGTACCGTGGATGGTTGTGCAAGAGGCGGGCGGCCCGAGGTGGGCCGCCCGAGCCGTGACTCAAGGAGATGGCAGATGGCTTCCGTACGCGTCGCGATCGTTGGTGTGGGCAACTGCGCAACGTCGCTCGTCCAGGGTGTTGAGTACTACAGGGACGCCGATCGCGAGCAGACCGTGCCGGGGCTGATGCACGTGCAGTTCGGGGACTACCACGTCAGCGACGTGGAGTTCGTCGCCGCCTTCGACGTCGACGCCAAGAAGGTCGGGCTCGACCTGGCCGACGCCCTGCACGCCAGCGAGAACAACACGATCAAGATCGCCGACGTGCCGCCGACGGGCGTGACCGTCCAGCGCGGCCACACCCTCGACGGCCTGGGCAAGTACTACTCGCTGACCATCGAGGAGTCCGACGCCGAGCCGGTGGACGTCGTGCAGGTCCTCAAGGACACGCAGGCCGACGTGCTGGTCTCCTACCTGCCGGTCGGCAGCGAGCAGGCCGACAAGTTCTACGCCCAGTGCGCCATCGACGCCGGCGTGGCCTTCGTCAACGCGCTGCCCGTCTTCATCGCCTCCGACCCCGAGTGGGCCGAGAAGTTCCGCGCCGCGGGCGTGCCGATCGTCGGCGACGACATCAAGAGCCAGGTGGGCGCCACCATCACCCACCGCGTCATGGCCAAGCTCTTCGAGGACCGCGGCGTCGTGCTGGACCGCACCTACCAGCTCAACGTCGGCGGCAACATGGACTTCAAGAACATGCTCGAGCGCGAGCGCCTGGAGTCCAAGAAGATCTCCAAGACGCAGGCCGTCACCTCCAACGTCACCAAGCAGTTCGCCGACCGCGACGTGCACATCGGCCCGTCCGACTACGTGCAGTGGCTCGACGACCGCAAGTGGGCCTACGTCCGCCTCGAGGGCCGCGCCTTCGGCGACGTGCCGCTCAGCCTGGAGTACAAGCTCGAGGTCTGGGACTCCCCGAACTCCGCGGGCATCATCATCGACGCGATCCGCGCGGCGAAGATCGCCAAGGACCGCGGCCTGGGCGGCCCGGTCATCGGCGCCTCCGCCTACCTCATGAAGTCCCCGCCGGTGCAGATGCCCGACGACCAGGGCCGCGCCGAGGTCGAGGCCTTCATCCGCGGCGAGTGAGCCCGGGCCGGTCGGCCCGCGCCGACCGGCCCTCCGCGCGCACCGGGAGCCCCGCCCACGGGTCCCGGTGCGCGGCATACACTCCCACCGTGACTGCCCGTGACCAGCAGGACCTCAAGCTGGTGCCCCCGCCGGCGGACGGTGAGGTCCTGTCCACGACGCGCCCCCAGCGCCTCGTGGTGCTCGCGCACGACGCCGAGGACCTCTACCGGTCCCGGACGTTCCTGCGGGGGATGGCGATGGCCGGGCACGACCTCGTCGTCGCCTGGCTGGAGGGGGAGCCGCCCGCCAAGGTGCCGCCGCCGGGCCGCCCGCTGCGGATCCGGGCCCACCTGGAGCGCTCCCCGGCCAGGCTGGCCGGACAGCTCGCGACGACCCCGCTGACCGCGTGGCGGGACCGGACCTCGCTGACCGGGGCGGCCCGCCTCGATCCCGCGTTGCAGCGCGCGCTGCGCTCGGCCGACGCCCTGGTCGCGATCGGCGACCGGGCGCGGGCGGTCGCCGCCGAGGTCGCGGCCGACCGCTGCCCCGTCGTGCCCCACACCGACCTGGCGGGCTGGGCCACGCTGCCGCGCACCTGGCACCAGCTGCGGGCGCGGGTGCGCGCGGGGATGCTCAGCGCCACCTACGCCAGGAATCTCGCGCAGCGTCTGCAGATCCTGCGGGGCGTCGTGCCCGACAGCTCCCAGGGCGACCTCACCGAGCTGCTGTGCCAGCTGTTCCGCTCCGGCGGCTACGAGGCCGCCGCGGAGCTGCTGCCCCACCTCGACCACGGCCCCGACGACCCCGTCGAGCGGGCCCGACGACGCGCGCTGGCGGCCGGCATCCGCACGAGCGCCGACGGCGCCGAGGACCCCGACCTGCGCGGGGCCGTCGCCGAGCTGCTCCCGGCGGCGGACGAGGTCCTGCACGCCGGCGACCTGGCCCGGGCCGCCGACCTCGCCACCCTGGCGCTGCGCCTGCTCTTCCACCCGGAGCTGCACTCCGACGGCCTCACCTCGCCCCTGGTCGAGGAGCCCGAGGCCTTCCTCGCCCCGTGGCACGAGTCGCAGGTGGGGGCCGTGCTGGCCCGTCCGGTGCCCCGCGCCCCCGCCCCCGCGGCGGAGCGTCCCCCGTCCGCCCGGCCGCGCGTCGTGGTCGTGCCGGGCTCCTACCCACGGTTCGCGGCCCAGGTCATCGAGGTGATGCGGGAGCACGCGGACGTCGACGTGGTCGACCTCGCCGCACGGGGGCACCTGCGGGGGCTCGCCACCCGGGGCGAGCTGGTCGAGTCGCGGCTGCGCCAGGCGGTGGGGGAGCAGGTCGTCGTCGAGGAGACCTTCGCCGAGGAGATCGTCGGGGCGGACGCCCTCTTCGTCGACTGGGCCGACCGCGGGGCGCTCGCGGCGCTGATGACCGTGCCCGAGGGCGTGGCGGTCACGCTCCGCATCCACAGCATGGACGCGCTCTCCCCGTGGATCCACCTCGTGGACTGGGAGCGCGTCGGCGACCTCGTCCTGGTCAGCGACCACCTGCGCGACCTCGTGGTGCGCCTGCTCGGCCCCCGCCTGCTGCGCACCCGGGTGCACGTGCTGCCCAACTCGGTGGACATCTCCCGGCTGCCGGAGGGCGACAAGACCGAGGGCGCCGCCCGCACGCTCCTCATGATCGGGTGGGCCCAGCGGGTCAAGGACCCGGTCTGGGCGCTGGACGTGCTGGGGCGGCTCCGGCGCGAGGACCCGAGCTGGCGGTTGCTGCTCGTCGGTCCCGACTTCGCGCCCGGCGCGGTGCGCTCGAGCGTCGACTACGTCGCGGAGTTCCGGCGCCGGCTGGCCGCCGAGGACGTCTGCGGCGGGGTCGACTTCGTGGGCGAGACCACGGACGTGGCCCCCTGCCTCGCGGCCGCGGGCTTCGTCATCAGCAGCAGCCGGCGCGAGTCCTTCGGGGTCGGGCTCGTCGAGGGGGCGGCGTCCGGAGCGGTCCCCGTCGTGCGCAACTGGCCGATCTTCGCCCCGCTCGACGGCGCGCGCCGCCTGTTCCCGCCGTCGTGGGTGGTCGACACGGTCGAGGAGGCGGCGCAGCGGGTGCTGGCCCACGCCGAGCCCCAGGCCTGGACCCGCGCCTCGGAGGAGGCGCGGGCCGAGGTGGCCGTGCGCTTCCTGTCCCGCTCGCCCGCGCAGCAGCTCGCCGCCGTGGTGCTGGGGCAGGGCGGGCCCTGAGCCCCGTCAGCCCCGGGCGATCTCCGCGAGCACCTGCACCGCGGCGCTGACGTGCCGCACCGGGGTGCGGTGGTCCAGGTCCTGCTCCGACAGCGGGCTGCCCGGCTCGACGATGCCCCACACCTCGCGGCCGCTGCCGCGGTAGTCGCTCCACTTGCTCGGCAGGAAGGGGTTGACCGGGAAGGTGCCCTCGGTGATGGCGTCGTTGACGATGAGCACGTCCATGCGCGCGCTCAGCGCCAGGAAGTCGAGGAAGCCGACGAAGGGCGCCACCCGCACGACGTCCTGCAGGCCCGCGGCCTCGACGCTGCGCAGCAGGTCGTCCTGCTGCCCGGTGTGGACGTGCAGCTGGAGCCGGTCGCGCAGCTCCTGCGGGAGCGCGGCCAGCGCGGAGAGCACCGTCGACATCCCGCGGGTGGCGTAGAAGTTGCCGAAGTAGGCGATGTGCCGCCGGTCGGGGTCGAGGTCGGCCTTCGGGGAGGCGATCCGGTAGAACTCCGGCGGCAGCGTCGGGTGCGGGCGCACCACGGAGCGCTCCCGCGCCCGGTCGGCGAGCGCCTCGTCCTCGATGCGCGAGAGCATCAGGTCGCGCTGGCGGGCGTTGGTGAAGAGCAGCTCGTCGGCGAGGGCGTAGGGCAGCGTCTCGACCCAGCGGAAGAGGTTGTCGCCCGGCGGCTCCACCCCGACCGCGAGCAGGTCGGCCCGGAGCTGGTCCAGCAGCTCGCCCTCCACGACGTCGGTATGCCGTTCGCGGGCGTCCACGTAGACCGACAGGGGGTCGGAGAACTCGGCCGTCCACCGCACGTGCGGGCGCTCGCTCTTGAAGCGCGCCGCCAGGACGTGGCTGGGCACCCAGTGGGCGCGGCTGTAGAGGCGCTCGTAGCCGGGGCCGTCGGCGTCCCACTCCAGCGCCCGGGGCAGCCCCTCGACGGTGAAGCCCTCCACGGCCTTCCACGACGAGAACCAGGTCGGCGTGGGCAGGGTGGCCCGGCGCCGCACGAGGTCGCCGGCGATGACCTCTAGCGCAGGGTCCTGCGGGCGCTGGGAGGACATGTCGTTGGTGACGAGGTCGACGGGCCGACCCTCCTCGCGCACCCGCTTGGCGGCGACGATGGCCGCGGTGTCGACGAAGGGCGCGAAGGCGAAGCAGACCACCAGGTCGCGGGCGGGCGCCGGGGACGGGTCCGGGGCTGCGGGGGGCACCATGGGCGCCACTGTAGAGGGGTGGTGCGGGGCCCGGCCGTCCCCGGCCGCGCGACCGGCGCCGTCCCGGGCAGGTACCGTGGCGCCGTGCGTGCCCAGCAGCTCCTCCTCGCGGGCGCCGGCGCGGCCGGCGTCCTCACCGTCGTCGCCACCGTCGCCGCCGCCCTCGGGTGGTGGTGGCTCGTCGTCCTCGCCGCCATGCTGCTGCTCGGCGGCATCCTTCTCGTGGCGCTCGACGCCGACCGACGGGTCCGCGCGCTGCGCACCGTCGTGCGCGCCGAGCTGGCCAAGGTCGAGGCGCCTGCCGCGCCGCGGCCGGCCCCCGCCGGCGAGGACGTCGTGGGCGCGGTGCGGACGCTCCAGGCGCAGTACACCGGGCGCCTCGACCGGCTCCAGGACACCGTCGAGCAGGCGCTGCGCTCCCGTGATGGACGCGGCTGACCCGGTCCCGGGGACCCCGGTCGCCACCCGCGCGGGCGTCAGCCGCGACACCGCCCGCAACCGGAACCTCACCGCCCGTCCCGACGCGCTCGCGGCGACGGCCCTGCGCACCAAGTCGCTGCACGCCCGCGAGGTGCTCGTCGAGGCCGCCTGGCCCGGGCGCTCCGCCGAGGACGTCGACCGCTGGGCCGCGGCGGCCCGGGCCGGCAGGGAGACGGACGTGCCGGAGGGAGCCGACGCCTACGCCCTCGGCCAGCTGGCCCGGGTGCTCGCGCTCCAGCTGCCCGAGCCCGACGACGTGGCCCGCGCCCGGACGCTGCTCGAGGCGCTCGCGGCGGTCGGACGCCTCGACGAGCTGCACCCGCAGGCGGTCCAGGTGCTGCTCCACCTGCGCTGCCAGGAGGGGGACGCCGAGGGCTGCCGGGCCCTGCTGCGCCACCGGCACGTCCCCGGCGACGTGGCCGCCGCGGTCCGGGCCGACCTGGCCAACCCGTTCTCCCCCGTCGCCGCACCGGGGTCCGACCTCGACCGGTGGCTCCCGCTGCTCGGCGGTGCCCTCGTCTCCGACGGGCTGGCCCCGCTGCGGCTGCGCCCGGAGAGCGACGGTCCCGGCGTCACCCCCTTCGACCGGCTCACGACCGACCCGCTGCCGCCGGCGGACGTCGAGGGCGACCGTCTGGTCACGGTCGCGATGAGCACCTACCGGCCCGGGCCGGCGCTGCTGACCGCCGTGTCCTCCCTGCTGGCGCAGACCTGGCGCGCCCTGGAGGTCCTCGTCGTCGACGACGCCTCCGGGCCCGGGGCCGAGCCGTGGCTGCGGCGGGCCGAGGACCTGGACCCGCGGGTCCGGGTGATCCGCAAGGCGGTCAACGGCGGCACCTACCGTGCCCGCAACACCGCGCTGCGCCAGGCCCGGGGCGCCTACTTCACCACCCTCGACTCCGACGACTGGCTGCACCCCGAGGCGATCGCCACGCTGGTGCGCACGCTCGAGGCCGACCCCCGCCTGGTCGCCGTCCGCGCGCTGGGGGCCCGGGTGACCGAGGAGCTGCGGCTGGTCCGCCTCGGCTACCGTCACCGGGCGGTCGCGGCACCGACCCTGCTCGTCCGCCTCGACCCGGCCCTCGACCGGGTCGGCTTCTTCGACCCGACCCGCAAGAGCGCGGACACGGAGTACGCCCGCCGGCTGCAGGCCGCTTTCGGGACCCGGTCGGTGCACACGGTCGACGAGTGCCTCCTGCTGCTGCGCGCCGGCGAGGACAGCCTGTCGGCGGCGGAGTTCTCGCGGGGGTGGCGGCACCCGGCCCGACACGCCTACAAGGCCCTCTACACGCCCTGGCACGAGGAGATCGCCGCCGGCGCACCGGCCTACCTCGACCCGGACGGGCCCCGGGCGTTCCCGGAGCCCCGCCGATGGCGCAAGGACCTGCACCCCGCGCTGCCCGCCCCCCGTCGGCTGGACCTCGTGCTCGGCGGCGACTGGCGGCGCTACGGCGGCCCGCAGCGCTCGATGCTCGAGGAGATCCGCGCCGCCCGGGAGGCGGGGATGCGGGTCGGCGTTCTGCACCTGGAGGCGCTGCGCTTCGCCTCCAACAAGGACCTGCCGCTGTGCGGGCCCGTCACGGAGGCGATCCGCCGCGGCGAGGTCGAGTGGGTCCAGGTGGACGACGACGTCGACGTGGACGTGCTGATGATCCGCTACCCGCTCGTGCTGCAGCACCCTCCGCACGTGCCCGGCGGTCGTGCGCTGCGGCCGCGGCACCTGCTCGTCGTCGCCAACCAGGCCCCCGTCGAGCCAGACGGGAGCGACCAGCGCTACGTCGTCGCCGACGTGACCGAGCGGTCCCGTGAGCTCTTCGGCGTCGAGCCGGTCTGGGTGCCGCAGGGAGCCGTGGTGCGCGAGGTGCTCCGTGCCCAGGACCCGACGGTGCGGCTGACCGACTGGGACAACCCCGGGCTCGTCGACCTCGCCGAGTGGCACGTGCGCGACGACCGTGCGCCGGGCGCGGACGGCGCCCCCGTCGTGGTGGGCCGCTACTCGCGCGACGACCCGCTGAAGTTCCCGCCGACGCACGCCGACCTGGTGGCGGCCTACGACCTCGGTCCCGGGTATGCCGTGCGCCTCATGGGCGCGCGCACCACCTGGCGGCGGCTGGCGGCCGAGGCGGGTCTGGACGAGGACCCGCCGGTGCCGCCGGGCTGGGAGATCCTGCCGGCCGGCGCCGTGGACCCCAAGGAGTTCCTGGCCGGGCTCGACTTCTTCCTCTACCAGGACCATCCCGGTCGGCACGAGGCCTTCGGCCGGGTGCTGCTGGAGGCCGCGGCCTCGGGGCTCGTGGTGGTGGCGCACCCCAAGCACGAGGCGGTCTTCGGCGCGGTGCTCGACTACGCCCTGCCCCAGGACGCCCGGGAGGTGATCGCCGGCTACGTCGCCGACCCGGACCGCTACCGCGCCCGGGTGGCGCAGGTGCAGCGCCTCGTCCTCGAGCGCTACTCCCACGCCTCCTTCGTGCGTCGGCTGGCGTCGGTCCAGGGGGGCGGCGCCCCGGCCGCCGACGCCCCCGTGGCCCGGGGACGGGTGGAGGTGGCGCTGCGCACCCCTGCCGACGCCGCTCATCGCGACGTCGTCGTCCTCGACGTCCCCGACGACGCACCGGAGGCCGCGGTCGACCGGGTGCGGGAGGCGCTGGCAGAGGCTCCCGACGGCTCGGCCCTCGAGGCGCTGGTCGCCGCCGCCGAGCAGGGCGGTGCGGTCCGGCTGGTCGAGGTGCGACGCCAGGAACGCCCCCGCTGACGGCTCAGTCGGGCAGCAGCTCGAGCAGCCGGTCGGCGAGCGGCAGCGCGACGGGACGGACCCCCTGGACCAGCTCCCAGGTCCGGTCGGGCAGCGGGAGCGCCCCACGGTCCGGGCCGGGCGCGGACCCCAGCCACAGCACCGCGGCGGCGGGCAGCGCGTCGCGGAGGGCCGGTGACACCGCGAGGAGCCCGTCGGCCTCCGGCCCCCAGGTGCGGGTCAGCGCCCGGGCGGCGGCGGCGCGCCGCAGCGTGCCGGTGTCGCTGGTGCCTCCGTCCACGTCCTCCCGCAGCCCGACGACGCGGTGGGGGACTCCGGCGTCGGCGGCCAGGGCGGAGGCCGCGAAGACCTCGTCGGCCGCGCTCGCGTCGGCGCGGCGGTCCCACCAGGTCACCGCACCGCCGCCCGCGGCGGCCACGAGGGGGAGCAGCCCGGCCGAGCCGTCCCCGCCGTCCAGGGCGAGCCAGGGCGTGCCCCGGCGACGCAGGACGTCCGCGTGGCGGGCGAGCCGGCCCGAGCGCGTCGCCGCACCGGCAGGGTGGGGGGAGGATCCGCCGGCGGGGGCTCCGGACGTCTCGCCGAGCCGGACCGCGAGGGACCCGAGGTCGACCTCGCTGCCCAGCGGCCGGCGCACCAGACCGCAGCCGCTGCCGCGGCGGCCGACGACGAGGACCTCGCCGGGCGACACCGGCTCGGTCCGGCCGGGCGCGAGGCGGGCGTGCGAGACGACCCCGGCGCCCGCGGCCCCGGTGCCGCCGTCGAGCAGGTGGACGCCCAGCGCCGTGAGCGGGTCGGGGACGACGACCGTGCGGTGCACGTCACCGACCAGGACGACGTAGCGCCCGGCCAGCCCCGCCGCGCGCGCCACGACGGCGTCGAGCACGTCGCCGCGCCCGCGGGGCGTCGCGGCCCCCGGCCCGGCCAGGACCGCCGCGAGCTCGGCCGCCACCGCCCGCGCGCCACCCGTGCCGCCGACCGGTCCGTCGAGCAGCACCGGGTCGCCGAGCACGAGCACCCAGCCCTCCGCGTCGCCGGCCCGCCCGCGGGGGAGGCCGGGATGGTGCCGCAGCTGCGCCCCGGACGCCCGTCCCAGGACCCCGTCGGGCAGGGGGAGCCGCGGCCAGGACCGGGGCACGGCGACGCCGACGGCGTCGGGCGGCAGCACGGCATACCCGCCGGGGAAGGTGTCGCGCCTCCGGGGCCGGGCCAGCACCCGGCGGGTGCGGGGCAGCACGCGCCGCCGCACCGGCCCGGGCAGCCTGCGCACGGCGTCCTGGACGCGCGCGGCCGGCAGCGCGGGGGCGGTCGGCACCCGCGCGGCCGGGACGTCCTCGAGCACCCGCTGCAGGAGGACCTTCGCCTCCCGCAGGGGGTAGGGCAGCGAGAGCATCGTCTCGACGAGCTCGCGGTCGTTGAAGGGCAGCAGCACCCGGTGCCCGAGGTCGCCGTCGGCGAACTTCTGCCAGCCCCACCGGCCGATGCGCTGCTCCCAGTAGAAGACGTCGTGGTGGTCGTGGCCGAGGAGCGTCGCCGCCGACATCTGCGCGTGCTCGAGGTAGTCGCCGTACATCGCCCCGGCCAGGTCCTCGAGACCCTCGGTGGCGTGCAGCATCATCCGGGCCAGCCGCAGCGGGCTCAGCGCCTCGTCGGTGCGGTGGCGGATGAACGTGGTGCCCGTCTCGGCGCAGTTGGACTGCAGCTGCACCAGGTCGCCGGGCAGGTCCGACCACATCGCGAAGGCCGCGCCGTGCGATCCCGGGACGGGGGCGAAGGTGCGCCCGTGCAGCGTCGCGAAGGTCCCGCCACGCGGGGCCTGGCGCCAGCGCAGCACCCGGTGCGGCAGCCCGAGCTGGGCGGCGACGGCGCTCGCCGCGGTCACGTCGGCCGTCGCGGCGGACCCGTTGCGGGCGTCGCGCGGGTTGACGTAGGTGAACGTGAACCCTCCGCCCGCCCGGACCGCCGGGGCGGTGACGGCCGCGGTCACCCGGCTGTCACCGCCAGCGGTCAGGCTGACCGACGGCCGCCCCAGGCCGGCGAGCAGCACGCCGTGCGCCTCGATCCGCTCGCGGAAGCGCCGGTAGACCGCGTCGACGTCCTCGGTCTCGACGCGCTCGGTCCACGGCCAGAACCGCCGGTGCTCGACGCGCACCGGGTCGAGGTCCACCCGCAGCAGGCAGTTGGGGACGAGCGGGTCCACCCCCCGGTATGCCGTGAGCCGGCCGGGCAGGTAGGTCACCGCGCCGGGGCGTCGGCGCCGCAGCTCCTTGCGCAGCTCGACCTCGTCCTCGGCGACGGGCAGACCGAGGGCGCCGGCCGGCAGCGACGGCGCGCTGCCGAGCGCCAGGCGGCCGGCGTCGGCGGCGTAGAAGACCGGCTGGGTGGCGTGGGTGTCGGGCACGACGAGCAGGTCGGGACCGGCTCCCGGGTCGGTCCCGCCGGGACCGGAGGGCGAGCGCCGGGCCAGGAGCGTCCAGCGGCCCCCGAGGTAGGCGGCCCGGCGCACCATCGCCTCGTCGCCCCCGGCGGTCCAGGTGGCGAGCAGGTCGGCCGCGATCCGGGCGCCGTCGGCGTGCCCGGCCCCGACGTCCACGGGATGGCCCAGCAGGACCACGGTCCCCTGCCCGGACGAGGCCGAGGAGAGCACCGTGCGCGGGTGGAGCAGCAGCACCGTGCCCGGCAGCAGGCCGTCCGCGACGCGCCAGCCCGCCGTCTCGGACGGCGCGGTCACCCCGGCCGAGACGAGCAGGTAGCCGTGGCCGTGCGCACCGTCGAGCACGAGCGCCGCGTCGACCTGGTGCGGGGCGTCGGCCCGGACGGGGGAGGGGCTCACGGCAGGCACGCCACCGTCCGGCGGGTCAGATCCCGAGGAAGCGGGCGATCACGCGCGCGATGCGGGGGCCGGCCTCCCCGTCCCACAGCGGCGGGACGGGGGTGGTGCCGGGTTCGGCGGGGCCGGCGGCCAGGACCTCGGCGACGGCACCGGGCAGGGACTCGCGGGTGACGAGCTGGTTGGTGCCGTGGGTGATGGTGACGGGGCGCTCGGTGTTGGGGCGCAGCGTCAGGCAGGGCACGCCCATGACCGTGGTCTCCTCCTGCACGCCGCCGGAGTCGGTGACGACGGCGACCGAGCCGTTGACCAGGCCGAGGAACTCGACGTAGCCGAGGGGGTCGATGACCAGCAGGTTGTCGTGGTCCATGAACCCGGCCTCCTGCAGCCGGCCGCGGCCGCGGGGGTGCAGCGGCACCACGACGCGGACCTGGTCGGCGACGGCGTGCACGGCGCGCACGAGCTCGGCGACGTCGGCGGGGTCGTCGACGTTGCCCGGGCGGTGCAGGGTGGCCACGACGTAGGGGGTGGCGGCGTCCACCCCGACGGCGGCGGTGACGCCGGCGGTGTCCAGGCCCTGCAGGTGGCGCAGCAGGGTGTCGATCATGGGGTTGCCGACGAGGTGGATCTTGTCGGGGTGCACGCCCTCGTTGCCGAGGTGGGCGATCGCGTCGGGGCTGGTGACGAGCAGCAGGTCCGAGAGCCGGTCGGTGACCAGGCGGTTGATCTCCTCGGGCATGGTCATGTCGAAGGAGCGCAGGCCGGCCTCGACGTGGGCCAGCGGGATGCCCATCTTGGAGGCGACCAGGGCGGCGGCCACGGTGGAGTTGACGTCGCCGTAGACGACGACCAGGTCGGGGCGCTGCTCGGTGAACAGCTCCTCCAGGCCGACCATGATGGCGGCGGTCTGGGCGCCGTGGGAGCCGGAGCCGACGCCGAGGTTGACATCGGGCTCGGGCAGTCCGAGCTGGCGGAAGAAGACCTCGCTCATCTTCTCGTCGTAGTGCTGGCCGGTGTGGACCAGCAGCTGGCGCACGGGCAGCTCGCCGAGCGCGGCGATGACCGGGGCGGCCTTGGGGAAGTTGGGTCGGGCACCGGTGATGTGCACCACGAGCGGCTGGGAGCCGGTCACGACGAGGGACCTCCTGGAGGGACGAGCGGTTCGGCCGCCATGCTGTCACAGCGGCGGGCGGGGGGACGGATCGGCGAGGGGCTCACGCCGGGTCGGAAGGGCCGGGAGCGGGCTCGGCCGCCCGGACGTCGAGCGTGCCGGGCAGCCGGCCGGGCAGGGCTCGCAGGACCGCCAGGTCGACGGGGGCGAGGCCCTGCGGTCCGGCGTGGGCGAGGTGCCAGAGCTGGTAGTGGTCGACCAGGCCCGCCAGCCGGCGGCCCAGGTAGTCCTCCCACGCGACCGGCTCGGGGCGGTCGCCCTGCGGCTGGTCGGCCCAGGCGTGCTGCGGCACGACGACCTCGACGACGTAGCCGTGGCGGCGGGCGACCGCGAAGAGCGGACGGTCGAGGACGAGGAGAGGTCGGAAGGCCAGGTCCCGGCGCTGGAGGTCCGCCACCTGCTCGACCACCGTGTCGACCTGCTCCTCGGCCAGCCCGACGGCGACGACGCCGACGACGGGCAGCAGGAGGGTGTCCCGGCCGGTGAGGTAGCGCCCGCCGTGCAGCGGCACCGGGAGCGTGCCAGCGCCCTCCTGCGGCGTGAAGACCCGCCACACGACGTCGTTGAGCGTGCCGTTGCGGCGCACGGCCGGGAGCACGCGGTCGACGGCGACGCGGTAGGCGGGGGTGCGCCGGGCCCACCTGGCCAGCCGCTGCTGCCGGGCCCGGGCCGCCCGGGCGCGCTCCTGCTCGCTCACGCGGTCACCGTCCCACGGGCCGGCAGCGCGGCGACGCGCAGCAGCTCGGCGGCGGCGTCGGCCGCGCCGTTGCCGGGGTCGTCGGCCTGCGCCAGGGCGGCCATCCCGGGACCCTGCTCGACGAGCCGCCCCACCAGGTCCGGGGCCCGCCCGTCGGTGAGGGTCCGGGCGCTCAGCGCCCAGCCGCGGTCGGCGGCGTGCCCGGCCCGCGCGACCTGGTCGTCGAGGGAGGTCGCGTCGTTGGGCACGAAGAGCGCGGGCACCCCGAAGCGCAGCGTCTCGTGGAAGGAGTTGTAGCCCGCGGCCACGACGGCGTAGTCGAAGGCGGCGAAGTGCTGCGAGAGCGGGAAGTGGCGCACCAGGTGCACCCCCGAGCCGGCGTAGGCCCGCTCGGCGATGGACGGGGCGGTGACGCAGACCCCGATGCCGTGCTCGCGCAGGGCGGCGGCCGCGGCGCCCACCTCGTCGTCGGTGTCGTTGATGTTGCCGGCTCCGAGCGAGACCAGCGCCAGCGGGCCGTCCTCGGGCAGGCCGAGTGCCCGGCGGGCGGTGGCGCGGTCGGAGAGCTCGTCGGGGTCGAGGAGCGTGACCGGACGCACCCGCACGGCCTCAGCTCGGACGGTCTCCCCGGTGTCGGCCGGCGCGGCGAGGTCGGTCGGTTCGAGGACGCTGTCGAACCAGGCCGACTTCTCCAGCTGGGGGGCGTTGCGGCCCGGCTTCCACATGCCGCGCCTCGACCACACCGCCCGGGTGCGGGGGTGGGAGGCCAGGGCCACGTCCAGCCCGGCGTAGGGGTGGGTGCCGTCGAAGACCAGCACGTCGGGGTCGACCCGGTCGAGGATCTCGGCGACCCGGTCGGCGAAGAGGGCCCGCCAGCTGGCGGGTCGCAGGCCGGAGGCGCCCTGGCTGGGGAGGTACTCCCAGGTCACGCCGTCGGCGGCGACGGCGGGGACGGCCTGGGACAGCGACAGCACGTGCCGACGGACGTCGGCCGGGAGGCGCCGGCCGTAGGCCAGGAGCCGGGTGAGGTGGCCCATCCCCGCGCCGTTGCTGGAGACCAGGAGCACGGTGGTCGGGTCGGGCATGTCCCGATGATGGCATGTCGGGCGGTTCGGGCCGTTATGATGCTGGGCGCGCCGTTTCTCTTCGGCGTGCGAGCCCGCGCGAGGCGGCCCGCGCCCGAAGGCGCGCGGGTGTGGTCGACGCGGCGGCCGTCCGGTCAGGCCGGGTGGCGCGTGCTCTCCCGGCGGGGCTCGGCCGGACGATCAAGGAGACGACCACTGTGGCTGTGGACGCCGTCATTCTCGGCCTGGGGTATGTGGGCCTGCCGTTGGCGCAGGAGGCGACCCGGGCGGGCAAGAAGGTCCTGGGCTTCGACATCAACACGGGCGTGGTCGATGCGTTGAACGCGGGGCGTTCGCACGTGGACGACCTGTCGGACGCTGACATCGCCGAGATGATCGCCGGGGGGTTCGAGGCCACGACGGATGAGTCGCGGATCGCCGAGGCGAAGGTCGCGGTGATCTGCGTGCCGACGCCGTTGTCGGAGGAGGGTGGTCCGGACCTGCGGGCGGTGGAGTCCGCGGTGGACGCGGTCGCGCGGAACCTGCGTCCGGGGATGCTGGTGATCCTGGAGTCCACGACCTACCCGGGCACGACGGACGAGGTGGTGCGGCCCAAGCTGGAGGCTGGTGGGCTGGTCGCGGGTGTGGACTTCAACCTGGCGTTCTCCCCGGAGCGGATCGACCCGGGGAACGAGAAGTTCGGGGCGAAGAACACCCCGAAGGTGGTGGGTGGTCACACCCCGGCGTGCAGCGACGCGGCGGCGGCGTTCTACGGCGCGTTCGTGGACACGGTGGTGCGGGCGCGGGGCACGCGTGAGGCGGAGACGGCCAAGCTGCTGGAGAACACCTACCGGCACATCAACATCGCGTTGGTGAACGAGATGGCGCGGTTCTGCCACGAGCTGGGTATCGACCTGTGGGACGTGATCGAGGCCGCGTCCTCGAAGCCGTTCGGGTTCCAGGCGTTCTACCCGGGTCCGGGCGTGGGTGGGCACTGCATCCCGATCGACCCGAACTACCTGTCGCACAATGTGCGGGCGAAGCTGGGGTACCCGTTCCGGTTCGTGGAGCTGGCGCAGGAGATCAACACCCAGATGCCGGCCTACGTGGTCTCGCGGGCGCAGGACCTGCTGAACACCGCGGCCAAGCCGTTGAAGGGTTCGTCGGTGCTGCTGCTGGGTGTGACGTACAAGCCGAACATCGCCGACCAGCGTGAGTCGCCGGCGGTGCCGTTGGCCAGGCAGCTGCTGGCCAAGGGTGCGGTGGTGCGCTACCACGACCCGCACGTGTCCGACTGGCGCGCGGTGCCGGACGCCCAGCGCGTGGAGGACGCCGCGTCCGCGGCGGCCGAGGCCGACCTGACGATCCTGGTGCAGAACCACCGCGAGTACGACCTGGCGGCCCTGGCCTCCGGCGCCCGCCTGTTCTTCGACACCCGCGGCAAGGTCCAGCCCGGCGAGAGGGTCCACCGGCTGTGACCGACCTGGGGCCTGACCCGACCCGGCTCCCCGAGGCACTCTCCGCGCAGGAGGCCGAGGCCCTCGCGGCCCGGCACGGGCTTCGTCTGGTCGGTGTCAGGCCCTCGATGGGCGCCTACCTCAAGGACATCTGGCACTACCGCCACCTCGCGTGGTCGATGGCCAGGGGCGAGTTCGTCAGCGAGCACCGGGACAACTACCTCGGCCTCGTGTGGGCCGTGCTCAACCCGATCCTGCTGGGTGTCGCCTACTACCTGATCTTCGGCGTCCTGCTCGGCCTGAAGCGCGACGTGGGCAACTTCATCGCCTTCCTGACCATCGGGCTGTTCACCTTCGTCTTCTTCTCAGCCGCGCTGACCTCGGGGGCCAAGGCTCTGGTCGGCAAGGTCTCGATGATGCGCTCCCTGGCCTTCCCCCGGGTGCTGCTGCCCGCCGTCGTGGTGCTCTCGAACTTCGTCTCCAACATCCCGGCGTTCCTGGTCCTGCTGCTCATCGCCGTCCTCACGGGGGAGCCGATCACCTGGTCGTGGCTGCTCTTCCCGGTCGCGCTGGGCATCGTCGGGGTGATGGGCCTGGGGATGGCCATGATCGTGTCGCGGGTGGTGCACGCCGCCCGCGACCTGGCCAACCTGGTGCCGTTGATCGTGCGGCTGCTCCGTTACGTCTCCGGTGTCTTCTTCTCCATCGAGGCCCGGGTGGCGGCGATCGACGACCCCCCGGTGTGGATCGGGCCGCTGCTGGAGTACCAGCCCGCCGCCGTCGCCCTGACCGTCGTGCGGCAGACCCTCATGAGCGACATGCCGCTCCGGGCCGCCGACTGGATCGCCGCGGGCGGCTGGGCGATCTTCTTCCTCGTCGCCGGCTTCGTCGTCTTCTGGCGGGCGGAGGGCACCTATGGCCGCGCCTGAGACCGCCCCGACCCCCGGCGGCGACGCGGACGGCCGCGTGCCGTCGGTCGTGTGCTCCGGCGTCAGCATCACCTACCGGGTCTACGGCGTGGGCCGGGAGGAGTCCGACGAGGAGGGTGCCCTGCGGCGCCTGCTCAGCCGGAGCACCCGCGGGGTGGGCCGCCGCGAGGTGCACGCCGTGCGCGACGTGTCCTTCGTCGCCTACCGCGGCGAGTCGATCGGCATCGTCGGCAGCAACGGCTCGGGCAAGTCGACCCTGCTGCGCACCATCGCCGGACTCGTCCCGCCCACGTCCGGCAAGCTCTGGCTGGGCGGCAAGGCGGCGCTCCTCGGCGTCAACGCCGTCCTCATGCCCAAGCTGACCGGCCGCGAGAACATCTGGATCGGCGCCCAGGCGCTCGGGCTCACCCCCGGCCAGGTCCGGGCCGCCTTCGACGACATCGTCGAGTTCGCCGACATCGGCGACTTCCTCGACCTGCCGATGGCGTCCTACTCCTCCGGCATGGGCGCCCGGCTGCGGTTCGCCATCTCGACCGCGGTCACCCCGGACATCCTCGTCGTCGACGAGGCCCTGTCGACCGGTGACGCCCACTTCCGCGCCAAGGCCAACGAGCGGATCACCCGGATCCGCGAGCAGGCGGGCACCGTCTTCATCGTCAGCCACAGCGACAAGACGATCCAGACGATGTGCTCGCGGGCGCTGTGGATCGACAAGGGCCGGCTGCTCGCCGACGGCGATCCCGTCGCGGTCAACGGCCTCTACGCGCGCAAGTACGGCAAGCACCGCCACGTGTGGCGCGAACGCTTCGAGGAGGCGCGGCGCCTCGAGGAGACCGAGGGCCCCGAGGCGGCCCGGGCCTACCTGGCGCGCTGGGACCGGAGCCTGGACTCGTGACGGGCGGGGACCCGGCCCGCGCCCCCGGCACGGGACGGCGCGCACTCGTGGTCACCGTCGTGCACCACCCGCACGACGCGCGCATCCGTCACCGGCAGATCCCCGCGCTGCTCGCCGCGGGCTGGCAGGTCACCTACGCCGCCCCCTGGGGGGACTACGACCTCGCCCCCGACGCCGCCGTCCCCGGGCTGACCGCGGTCGAGGTCCGGCGCGCCCGTGGTCGCCACCGGCTCGCGGCCCAGCGCTCCGCGCGCGAGCTGCTCCGGCGGCTGGGGCCGGACCACGACGTCGTCCTGCTCCACGACCCCGAGCTGGTCCCGACCACGGTGGGCCTGCGCCTGCCGCCCGTCGTGTGGGACGTGCACGAGGACACCGCGGCCGCCGTCAGCGTGCGGCCGTGGGTGCCGGACCGGCTCCGTCCCGTGGTCGCCCGGGCGGTCAGCGGGGTGGAGCGGCTGGCCGAGCGGCGCATGGCGCTCCTGCTCGCCGACGAGCACTACGCCGCGCGGTTCCGCTCCGAGCACCCCGTCGTGCTCAACACCACGACCGTCCCGGCAGATCCGCCCCCGGCCGCGACGACGGACGCCGACGGCGCCCTGCGCGTCGTCTACCTCGGCAGCGTCACGGTCGAGCGTGGCGCCCGGGAGCTGGCCGCCATCGGCCGACGCCTGAGGGCGGTCGCCGGCGACCGGGTCGTGCTCCAGGTCGTCGGACCGGCCCACGGGGAGGCCGAGGAGGTGCTGCGCACCGCCCGTGACGAGGGCGCCCTGCGCTGGGAGGGCTTCGTCGCCAGCGACCGCGCCCTGGCCATGCTCGGGGGCGCGCTGGCGGGCCTGTCTCCTCTGCACGACACCGCCAACTTCCGGCCGAGCGTGCCGACCAAGATCGTCGAGTACATGGCCTGGGGGATCCCCGTCGTCAGCACCCCCCTGCCCCTCGCCACGTCGCTCGTCGAGCGCAGCGGCGGCGGCGTGCTCGTGCCCTTCGGCGACGTCGACCGGACGGTCGAGCAGCTGCTGGCCTGGGCCGACGACCCGGCCCTCGCCCGCGAGGTGGGCCGACGCGGCCACGACTACGCCCTCGCGCGGCTCGACTGGTCGACCCAGGCGCCGGCCTTCGTGGCGGCGCTGCAGCAGGTCGCCGACGCAGGGGCACGGTCGTGACCGGTCCCACCGTCCCGGCGTGGCATGCTGGACCGTCGGGAACGAACCAGCGTCGACGGGAGGGAGACGACCATGGCTGACCGTGCACCGTCCGCCGGACGGGCGTTGCGCCGCGTGCCCGCGACCGCCGTGCTCGCCGCCCTGGGCACCGTCGGCGTCGTCACCGTCGTGCTCGCCGTCCTCGGCCTGTGGGCCGGGGCCGTGACCGGGCTCGTCGTGCTCCACCTCGGCACCGCGCTCGCGGTGCTCGGCCCCTGGGGGGCCGGCCGCGCCGTCTCCGCCCCGAAGGCCGCTGCGACCGCCGACCCGGTCCGCGCCGAGCTGCAGGACCTCGAGCGTCGCGTCGACGCCCTCGGCGCCCGGCTGGTGGCCGGCACCGAGCGGGCCCGGGTCGAGATCCTCGACGCCCTCGCCGGCTCCCGGCCCGCCGGCGACGACCCGCGGTGACCTCCGCCCCCGACGACCTGGCCGCCGCGGCGGCGGGTGCCCTGCCCCCCGGCGAGGACGTCGTGGAGGCGATGGAACGCTTCGCCCTGCGCACCCGCAGCCCGCTCGCCGCCGACACCCTCGCGCGCGCCGCGACCGGCGGGACCCGCGCCCTCGACGCGCTGCTCGCCGATGCCGCCGCCGACCCGGCGCTGGTCCTCGACCCCGCCTGGGGCGCGGCCACCGCCCGCGTGCTGGCCCTCGGTCCGCGTCCCGACGCCTGGGACCGTGCGGCCGAGGTCTACACGGCCCTCCTCCGCACGGTCCCCGCGGCCGCGCTCGGGCGCCGCGCCGTCACGACCTGGGCCCAGCTGCTGCTGCGGCTGGGCCGCGACGACGAGCTGCGGGCCCTGCTCGCCGACCCCGGTGTCGGCCTGGCCGACGTCGACCGGTGGGCGCTGCGGACCGACCTGGCCAACCCGTGGCGGGAGGGTGCCGCCGGCCCGGTCTCCCCCTCGGCCGAGAGGGAGTGGGCCGCGACCTTCAACGAGGTCCACGCCGCGGACGACCTCGAGCCGGTGGAGCTCCTGCCCGACGGCGACACGGCATACCAGCGGCTCTCCGCCACCCCGCGGAGCACGGTCGACGGGGAGCTGGTGACCGTGCTCATGTCGGCCTACCGCCCCGATCGCGACATCCTCATGGCGGCGCGCTCCGTCCTGGCCTCGAGCTGGACCAACCTCGAGCTGCTCGTCGTCGACGACGCCTCGCCCCCCGGCTCGGAGGCGCTGCTCGAGGAGGTGGAGGCCCTCGACGAGCGGGTGCGCGTGGTCCGCGCCCCGCGCAACGCCGGCACCTACGAGGCGCGCAACCTGGCACTGGGCACCGCGCGGGGCCGCTGGCTCACCTTCCAGGACAGCGACGACTGGACCCACCCGCGGCGGGTGGAGGCGCAGGTCCGGGCCCTGCAGGAGCGGCCGGGCCTCGTCTCCTGCCGCACCTGGACGCTGCGTGCCTATCCCGACCTCACCCTGACCTACGTCGGCTACCCGCCGGAGCGGCTCAACGCCTCCTCCCTGCTGCTCGACCGGCTCGAGACGGTCCGCCTGGTGGGCGGCTTCGACGCCACCCGCAAGTCCGGCGACATGGAGCTGCCGCTGCGGCTCAGGGCCGTGCGCCCCGGCAGCCACCGCGACCTGCGCCACCCCGCACCGCTGGCCGTCACCCAGCTGCGCAGCGGCTCGTTGTCGCGCACCGATGCCGTCCCCGGGTGGACGCGCTGGACCCGCCTGGCCTACCGCGACCTCTACGTCGAGTGGCACCGCCGGATCGCCGCCGACCGCGCCGACGCCGTGCTGCCGGGATCCCGCCGACCGTTCCCCCTGCCCGATCCCACCTGGGCCCCCGACCGTCCCGCGACGCCCCCCACGCCCCGCGAGCACGACGTCGTGGTGCTGGGCGACCTGCGGGCCGACCAGCCGCGGTCGCGGGCCACCACGGCACTGGCGACCGCGCTCGCCGGCACGAGCCCGCGCGTCGCGCTGGCCCACGTCGAGGTGCCCGACCCGCTCCTGGCCGCGCGTCCCGACCTGCTGGCCGAGGCCAGCGCCGCAGTCGTCGACGGCCGGGTCGCGCTGACCGACGCCGGCGAGCCCGAGCACGCCGCGGTCCTCGTCGTCGACGGGCCGGCCGCCCTGCTCCACCTGCCCGAGGCCCGCCTCGCCGTGGACGAGGTCCTGGTCCTCGCGGACGCCCCGCCGGCTCCCGGGAGCTGGACGGTGGACGCGGTCGAGCAGCGCTCGCAGGAGCTCTTCGGCCACCGCCCCCGGTGGGCCGTGCGGGGCGAGCCGTCGGGGGAGCTGCGCGAGCTCCTCGCGCAGGAGCGGCTGCTCCCGGCCGGCCTCGCCACCGTCGTCGACCTCGACGCCGCGCCGCCGCGGCCGCGTCCGCGGACCGGCGTGCCCGGCGGGGACCGCGTCGTCGTCGGGCACCACCTTCCCGACGCCCGGGCGCGCTGGCCGCGCACCGCCGACGAGGTGCGCGACGCCTACCTCGGCGAGCACCTCGACGTCCGGTCGCTCCGCGGGACGAAGACCCCGACCGCGGCCCTCGGGCGCCCGCTGCCGCCCCCGTCCTGGCTGTCGCTGGCCCGGACCGGGATGACCGTGCGCGAGTTCCTCGGGTCCCTCGACGTCTTCGTCTACCAGGGCACCTGGGACGCCGCGGCCGAGGTCGCGACCCTGGAGGCGCTCGCCGCCGGTCTGCCGTGCGTCCTCCCGCCCGAGGCGGCCGGCTCGCTCGCCGACGCCACCGACCTGCCCGACCCACCCGTCCGCCTCGTCCCGCCCGCGGCCGTCCCCGCCGCGGTCGACGAGCTGCTGCGGGGCACCGCGGAGCCCGCCGCCGTCCCGCGGTCGCGGCTGGCGGCCTGGACCCGGGCCCTCCGCACCCTGACCACCCCGACCGAGACCGCTCGAGGAGCACTCGTATGAGCCTTGTCCGATCCGTCCCCCGCCGAGTCCGAGCGGCGCTGCTGCCCGCGGTGAGGCACCTGCCGCGGGGCGTGCGCCCCGGACCGCTCGCGCGGCTCGGCCGGGACGCCCGCGTCGAGGTCGCCCGCCGCCGGATCGACACGGACCCGGTGGGCGCCCTGGCCGACCTCGAGGGAGAGCTGGGGCCGGAGGCCCCGCCGCGCGTGTGGCGGCTGGCGGCCCAGGCCGCCGCCCGTGCCAAGCGTCACGACAAGGTGGTCGAGCTCGACGTCCGCGGGCTCGAGCGGCGCTACGCGGGCCCCGGCGACGCCCTGCGCCTGCGCCGGGCCGCCGTGGCGACCGGCGACACCGAGCGTGCCCAGCTGGCCCTCGACTACCTGCTCGGCCTCACTCCCGCCAAGAACGGCGCGGTGCGCAAGAGCGCCGAGGCGCTGCGGCACGTCGACGGGAGCCGGCTGCCCCGGTTGGTGGAGTGGCGCGAGCGGATCGCCCGCACGCATCCGGCGCTCGACCTCGAGCCGGTCGACGAGGCGATCCTGCAGGTGCGCCTGCGGGACCAGGTGGAGCGCGGCGCCGACCTCGCGGAGATCCTCTCCGAGGCGCTGGTCCGGCCCGCCGACACGCCCCGGCTGGTGCGGGCCCTGATGGGGGCCCGGCGCTACGACGACCTGGAGGAGCTGCTCCGCCGGCTCACCCCCGAGCAGGCCCTGACGGTGCCCGCGGAGACCTGGCGCACCCTGGCGCAGAAGGCCACCAGCACGGGCTGGAGCGAGCTGGCCGGCCTGGCCGCGCAGCTGGCCCTCCGGGCCGGGACGGGCACCGAGGACCCGGCGACCACGGCCAGGCTGGAGGCGATGGTCGCGGTGGGCCAGGACGAGGCCCGCACGATGGTGGAGGGCTGGACGCCTCCCGTCCGGGGGAGCGTCGCCCGGCCGACCGACGTCGACCCGCTCGGCGTGGTCTCGGTGCTGGGCCAGTCGCTGCCGCTGCGTTCCGGGGGCTACGCCACCCGCTCCCACGGCATCCTGACCAGCCTGGTCGACCGCGGCTGGCACATGAACGCCGTCACCCGCCTCGGCTTCCCCTACGACCTGTGGTGGAAGGCCGACGACGAGCGGGTCGTCGCCCCCGTGGACGTCGTCGACGGCGTGCCCTACCACCGCCTGCTCACCGAGGGGGTGCGGTCCTACCCGCGCACGCCGCTCGTGCCCTACGTGGAGGAGGGCGCCCGCGGCATCGCGAAGCTCGCCCGGGAGAAGCGGGCGGGCCTGATCCACGCCTCGAGCCTCTACGACGTCGGCATGGCCGGTCTGCTGGCCGCCCGCGAGGTCGGGGTGCCCTTCGTCTACGAGATGCGCGGTCTCAAGCAGCTGCTGGAGAGCGCGCGGCAGCCCCGCTTCGCCGAGTCGCCCCGCAGCCGTTACCTCGACCTGCTCGAGGGCACGGTGGCCCGCGAGGCCGACGCGCTCTTCGTCATCACCGAGGCGCTCGGCCGCCAGATGGTGGAGATGGGCGTGGACCCCGAGCGCATCACCGTGGTGCCCAACGGGGTCAACGCCGCCCGGTTCGAGCCGCGGGAGCGGGACGAGGAGCTCGCCGCCTCCCTGGGGCTCGCCGGCCGCACGATCATCGGCTACGTCGGCGGCCTGGTCCACTACGAGGGGCTCGACCTGCTCTTCGAGGCCGTGGCACGGCTGCGCCGCGAGCGCGACGACTTCCACGTGCTCGTCGTCGGCGACGGCGCCCACCAGCGCGCGCTGCACCGCACCGTCGAGCAGCTGGGCGTCGGTGACCTGGTCACCTTCACCGGCCGCGTGCCGCACGAGGAGGTGGAGGCCTACCTCTCCCTGGTCGACATCACCCCCTTCCCGCGCAAGCCGCTGCCGGTCTGCGAGCTCATCTCCCCGATCAAGCCGTTCGAGTCCATGGCGATGGAGAAGGCCGTCGTCGCCTCCGACGTCGCGGCGCTGGCCGAGATCGTCCAGGACGGCGTGACCGGGCGCCTCTTCGCCAAGGGCGACGCCGACGACCTGGCGCGCGTGCTCGGCGAGCTCGTGGACGACCCGGAGCAGCGGGTCCGCCTGGGACGTTCGGCGCGGGAGTGGGTCGTCGCCGAGCGTGACTGGAGCCGGATCACCGACGCCGTGGACGGGGTCTACCGTCAGCTGCTGGGCGTCAGCACCGAGGAGTAGATCGCCCCGTAGCGCTCCCCGTTGCGCGCCCAGTCACGCTCCGTCACGACCCACTCACGGGCCGTGGCGGCGTGCCGGGCGCGGCGCTCGGGATCCTCGTGCAGCCGCTGCAGCACGTCGGCGAGCGAGCGGGCGTCACCGGTGGTGAAGGTCTCGCCGCGCTCGCCGTCACCGGTGATCTCCCGCAGCGCCGGGAGGTCGGAGACGACGAGCGGCACCGACAGGGCCATCGCCTCGTAGGGCTTGAGCGGGGTGACGAGGCGGGCGGCGCGCTCGTCGATGCGCGGGATCACGAAGACGTCGAGCTGGGCGTAGTAGTCGCCCACCTCGGTGTGCGGCACCTTGCCGGTGAAGTGCACGGCGTCGCCGGCGCCGACCTCGCGGGCGTGCGCCTCCAGCAGCTCGCGACGGTTGCCGTCACCGACGATCAGCGCGGTGGCGGGCACGCCCCGGCGGCGCAGCTCGACGGCCGCGTCGACGAGCAGCTCCTGGCCCTCGCGGTAGTGGTCCAGGTTGGAGACGTAGCCGAAGACGAACCGGTCCTCCAGGCCCAGCCGGGCCGTGAGCTCGTCGTCGCGCTCGCGGGGGACGAAGACGGTCGGGTCGACGCCGTTGGGCACGACGTGCACGTGCTCGGCGGGGATGCCGCGGCCGACGATGTCGTCCTTCATCGACTCGCTGAGGGTCACCACGGCGGCCGCCTCGCGCATGCACCGGGCCTCCTGCGCGTGGCGGCGCCGGTAGACCTCCGCCTGCTCGGCCCAGGCGGTGTCGGAGCTCCACAGCGACTCGAAGAAGCCGCGGACCTCGTAGACCACGGGCAGGTCCAGGGCGCGGCCCACGGCCAGCGCCACCAGGGCGGCCTCGTAGCCGCGGTTGCCGGAGTGGACGTGGATCAGGTCGGGGTCCTCCGCGGCGACGACGGGGGCCAGGGCCGTGGCGTAGGCGTCGAGGTAGGCGTCCCACGGCTCGGACGACGGGATCTCGTCGCGGAGCAGGTGGACGTAGCGGACGCCCCCGACCTCGTCGACCGGCGGGGCGTCGAGGACGCCGACCGTGTGTGGGAAGTCGAGCGCGGTGACGGCCACCGGGGACAGGCCCGGCGCGGAGCTCGCCGGTGAGCGTGTACATCGTCCGCATCGAGTAGCCGCTCTGGCGCTGCGGCATACCGATCTTGACCAGGTGCAGCACCCGGCCGGTGGGCTCGCTGTGGCGGGGCCGGGTGGGGAGCGACCCCAGCACGGCCGGCTCGATCGTCGGCAGCCAGCTCGGGTCCGTCTCCCGCCACCGCCCTCCCTGGGTGCGCAGCTGACGCAGCAGGCTCGGGTCGTCGGGGAAGATCTCGAGGCGGCGGCGCAGGGCGCGCAGGTGCAGGCTGATCGCCCCGGCCCTGCCGGCGCTCATCTGCAGCTGGCGCAGCAGCACGGGGGACGGGTCGTCCTCCTGCTCGAGGCGCGCGAGCTCGCTCTCCACGAGGGCGAGGGCCTCGGCGTGCCGACCCTCCTCGGTCAGGGCGGCGAGGCGGGCCGCCGTCGGGTCCGAGCTGGGGTCGACCGGACCCGCGGTGGGCCGGGGAGCGGGCGGCTCGCTCCCGGAGGAGGGTCGGGCGCCAGAGCGGCGCAGCAGACGGTCGGCCCAGCGCTTGAGATCAACCACGCCCCAGACGATACGCGGCGGCGCTCGAGCGCACCGCCGCGCCGGGTCCCCGAGGTCTACTCGGCCGCGCGGACCGGCACCTCGTCCAGGGCGATCTCGTCCGGCCTCGGCGGCCGTGAGCCCGAGCTCGCTCAGCTCCCGGTGCGGAAGGGGGTCAGAGAGCGCGCGAAGGTGTCGGTGATGTGGCTGCCCTGGCGGTAGATGAGCTGCCCCCCGATGGCCACGGGGCAGGCCGAGGGTCGGGGCAGATCCACACGGTCGGGTCGATGGTGGGCACCCCGACGGCCTCCGCGACGA